>NZ_CP011270.1:7421109-7761663 GCF_001610835.1 Planctomyces sp. SH-PL14
GACCGCTTACTACGAAGAGATCGCGGGACTCGCGGCCGGCTCGCAGCAGAAGTATGAGGAGGTCCAGACCGCCAACTTCCTTCCCGAGCTGTTTCACTGCAGCGGGTTCGCGATCATGAACTCCGCGACGGAGGACGGAACGCTCTATCACGGCCGCGTCCTCGACTACGCGGTGGACTGGGGGCTGCAGGAGCATGCGGTCATCATCGTGGCGGAGCCGAAGGACGGGATTCCGTTTGTGAACGTGTCGTATGCCGGGTTCGTCGGGTGCGTGACCGGGATGAATGTCGAGCACGTCTCGATCGGGGAGATGGGTGGCGGCGGGATCGGGCACTGGACGGGGGTGCCGATGGCGTGGCTGGTCCGGCAGGCGCTTCAGCAGGGGCACTCGCTGGAGGAGGCGATCTCGGTGTTCGAGAAGTCGCGGCGGACGTGTCAGTATTTCTATGTCGTGGCCGATGGTGAGACGAACGAGGCGGTGGGGATGGAGGCCTCGTGGAACCGGTTTGAGGTGATCCGGGCTGGTGAGAAGCATGCGCTCTTGCCGGAGCCGGTGGCGGACTGTGCCCTGCTCTCTGCGGGAGACCGCTATCGGGAGCTGGTGCGGCGGGCGAAGGAGGGGCATGGCAAGTTCACGGCCGAATCCGCTCTGCGGTTGATGGACCGGGGGGTGGCGATGAAGTCGAACCTTCATAATGTGCTGTTTGAGCCGAAGACGACGCGGTTCTGGGTTTCGAATGCGGGTCCGGACAAGCAGCCTGCGGCGGAGCGGCCGTATAAGGCGTTTCAGTTGACGGAGCTGTTGGAGCGGCGGCCGGACGTGAAGGCTGCGGAGATTCCGCTGGTTGTGCAGGCCGCGCGCTGAGGATCGGTTGGCTCACGTCCTCTGCCGGGTCCAGGGGCACCCTGGTGGGGAGTGCAGAGGGGCAACGCCCCTTTGCCCGCCGGAGGCCGTCTCGTCGGAAACCATCGGAAGGAGTGCGTGTCCAAGCGCGGACAACGTGTCGTATGCCCCCTCACCAACCCGCGGGGATCTCGAAGCGAGCGGTCAGTCCTCAACGCCGGTACGACAAAGGGGACATCCGTTGTTCACCACGGTTCCTCACAGGAGTGCCTCCGGCGGCAAGGGGGTGAGACCCCCTTGACCCCAGGCTGCCGTGGCATGTTGGGTTTGAGCTATCAGAGCTGCGCCGGCAAGGACGGTGTTTGAGCAAACAATTGCTCCATTTCGGCGGCATTGCGTGCCACCCGGGAACGGCCGATACTCCCCGATTCTTCCGTTCCCCGACCGACAAGCCCCCACGATGACCGAACAGGACCGCTCCGACGACGAACCCCAGGATCCGACCCTCAACGAACTGGCGTTCGATCTGGTCCACCAGATCCTCACCGCCACCGAAACCATGCGCGTCGAGCCGGTCGAAACCAAGACCGGAGCCATCGTCCTCGACTTCGGCGTCGAAACCACCGGAAGCCTCGGAGCCGGACTCGCCCTCTCCGAAGTCTGCATGGCCAGCCTCGCCGACGTGAACGTCGTCGCCGGCGAAGTCGCCGGCGTCGGCTGGCCTCACCTCTACGTCCAGACCGACTCCCCCCTCGAAGCCTGCCTCCTCAGCCAGTACGCCGGCTGGAAGGTCTCCGTCGGAAAATTCTTCGCCATGGGCTCCGGCCCCATGCGCTCCGCCGCCGGCCGCGAAGAACTCTTCAAAGACTTCGGCTACCGCGAGTCCGCCATCGGCGTCGTCGGCGTCCTGGAATCGGGCGAACTCCCCGGCGACGACGTCGTCCGCTACATCGCCGACAAGTGCGGGATCACCGAAGACAAGGTCGCCCTCCTCGTCGCCCCGACGGCGAGCATCGCCGGCAACATGCAGATCGTCTCCCGCAGCATCGAGACCGCGCTGCACAAGATGCACGCCCTCGGCTTCGACGTCGCCAACGTCGAAGCGGCCTGCGGCTGGGCCCCCATCCCCCCCGTCGCCGCGGATGACTTCGCCGGCATCGGCCGGACGAACGACGCCATCCTCTACGGCGGCCGCGTGACGCTCTGGGTCGCCGGCGAGGACGAGAACATCTCCGACATCGGCGCCCAGATCCCCTCCTCCGGCTCCCCGTCCTACGGCAAGCCGTTCCGCGACATCTTCGAGGACGCCGGCCGGGACTTCTACAAGATCGACCCCAACCTCTTCAGCCCGGCCGAAGTGGTCATCCACAACGTCGAAACGGGCAAAGTCTTCGTCTACGGCAAGACGAACCACGAGGTCCTGCGGCGGTCCTTCGAGTTCTGAGAAGAGACTTAAACACCAAGACACCAAGAGGGCACAAAGGACACCAAGAGAAGACGTGCCGGGGCAGAGAAATCAGCGTCCCCTGCCCTCCCCCTCTTCTCTTCTTCGTGCCCTTGGTGCCTCCTTTGTGTCTTTGTGTTTAACTCCGCCCCCGCCAGGGCTTACACGGCGGCCGGAAAAGTTTCCGGATTCCTCCCAAGATTTCGATTCCTCGAGCGAATAGCTGGGTGTCACCAAGGTTTCGGTGTCCAAGCCGTTTTGTGAGGGGATCAGTCATGGTCAGGAAATTGGCAATCAGCGCGGCGACCGTGGCCGCCGTCGGGGCTCTCGTCTTCGGCAGGGACGCCGTCAGCTATGTCCGCACCGGCTGTGCGTCCGTCCGCAGCGCCGTCCGGTCGGAAGTCCCGGTCGAGTTCGAGATCCAGCGGGCCCGGCAGGAGACGCAGCAGCTCGTCCCGGAGATCAAGCGGTCGCTGCATGTGATCGCCCGCGAACAGGTTGAGGTGGCCCAACTCGCCGCCGCCCTCGAGCGGAAGTCACAAGCCCTGGAATCCCAGGAAGAGGCGATTCTCTCCCTGAGCGGCGACCTCAAGTCCGACAAGGTGCAGTTCGTCTACGCCGGGAACAAGTACAACCGCAAGGAACTGGAGAAGGACCTGACGCAGCGGTTCAACCGCTTCAAGGTCGCCGAGGACACCCTCAAGAAGGAGCGGGAACTCCTCGCGGCCAAGGAAAAGGCTCTCGCGACGCATCGCGAGACGCTCGAAGGAATGCTCTCCCAGAAGAAGGACCTGGAAGTCGCCCTGGAGCGGCTGCAGGCCCGCCTGCGGACCGTTGAAGCCCGCAAGACCGTTGCCAGCCTCGACATCGACGACTCCAAGCTCGCCCAGGTCAAGACGCTCATCAGCGAGATCGACCAGCGGCTCGACGTGGAGGACGCCGTCCTCGACGCCGAGGGGAACTTCAGCGACCTGATCCCCGTCGAGAAGCATGTCGAAGAGTCGGTCGACATTACGTCACGCATCGACGAGCACTTCTTCAAGCCGGGGGTTCCGGAAGCCCAGGTTGCTGCGAATCCGGAATGATCCGCAGCGAACTGCCGACCGTTGCGATAATGCAGTCGCGGCGGTCGGCCTTGGTTCGGCTGTTCGCGAGGAATATCGTTGAGGGCGAAGGGATTCGCCTGGGACCGGAATGAAGCGGACGTGGTCGGGAGCGGTCACTGAGGGGGAGGGGCGGATGAAGTTCACATTCTCACCGGAGTCGCGCCCCCTCTCCGGCTACACGATCAAGCGGGCCATCTATCGGGGCGGGTTCGGCGAGGTCTATTACGCCGTCAGCGACGCGGGCCGGGACGTCGCGCTCAAGCTCCTGCAGAACAATGCCGAGGTCGAGCTGAGAGGGGTGCAGCAGTGCCTCAACCTCAGCCATCCGAACCTCGTGACGATCTTCGACGTCCGGCGGGACGAGGACAACGACCACTGGATCATCATGGAATACGTGCCGGGCGAGACGCTCGACACGACGATCCGGCGGTTCCCCAGCGGCATGCCGATGGAAGACGTCCGCCGCTGGCTGCACGGCATCGCGGGTGGCGTCGACTTCCTGCATCAGCGGGGGATCGTCCACCGCGACCTCAAGCCGGGGAACATCTTTGCGGCCCCCAGCGGTGCGAAGGTCGGCGACGTCGGCCTCTCAAAATTCATCAGCGCCAGCCAGCGGTCGGCCCAGACCCAGAGCGTCGGCACCGTTTACTACATGGCCCCAGAAGTCGCCCAGGGGCGGTACGGCAAGGAAATCGACGTCTACGCCCTGGGCGTGATCCTGTTCGAGATGGTGACGGGCCAGGTTCCGTTCGACGGGGAATCGACGGGTGAGATCCTGATGAAGCACCTCTCGCAGCCGCCGGATCTCCGGAGGCTGCCCGAACGGCTCCGGCCGGTCATCGCCCGGGCGCTCGCCAAGGATCCGCAGCAGCGGTTCGCCTCGGTCACCGCCTTTCAGCGAGCGTTCGACGACGCCGTGGTGGGCCGGGGCGCGTCTCAGGCTCACGCGACCGGCTCCGCCTCGACCTCGACGGAGGAGCCGCGGCGACACAAGTTCGGCTGCGGGCCGAAGCGTTGCCGGCCGGAGGGCTGGACGCGGCGGACGCCGCCGCAGCCGTGGGGGGCGGGGAGCTGCGACGGATGGTCGATCGGTCGCGGGCTCGCGATTGCCGCCTTCGTCGTCGTCCTGGTCTCGCTGTCGCGGGGGAGCTTCGGCCGCGGGCCGATCCTGATCTCGGTCATCGCGGCGCTGTACGGGATGGGATACGGCGCTTACGCCCTGTGCGGCCTGGTCTCGCGTGAATCGCGTCGTTTTCTCGACCGCTCGTTGTCCGGGGTCCCGCAGGCTGCCCCGCTACGGACGGCGATCGGACCGGCCGGGCCGCGGCGGGTCGCTCCGCCGACTGCGCGAGAGCGATGGCTGGCTTGGACGTCGACCGCGTCCATGGCGCCGGTCGTCGTCGCGGCCCTCGCCGCCCTCCTGGGGTGGCTGCAGCCTTCCTTTTACCGGACCTCGTTCGGCTCGCCCGACCTCGGCGCGCTGGGGTTGTTTGCCGGAACCGCTGTCGCGGCGGTCTGGCTCCTCGGCGGCGTGGCTGTGTTTCAGGAAGGCCGCGGCTACGAGCCGATGGCCCGCCGTGTCGGATTCGCGCTGGCGGGAGCGGGGGTTGGTCTCGTGGCCCACGTTCTCGACGACTGGCTGATCGGGACGGGAGCGTTGAGCTCCGTGTCGCGCGGGATGCGGGCGCTCGGTGAGCGTCCGCTCATCGAGTCGTCCGGGAATCCGGGTGGGCTCGCCTACCTTCTCTACTTCGCTTCGCTGGCCTTGGCCGTGCGGTGGGGCAAGCAGACGTCCGCAATCCGGGCGTCGCGGTTCCAGGTGGCGCCCCTCGTGTGGTCGACGATGATCGCGTACGGCCTCACGTTCGTGTGGCCGGTGCCGCAGGAGTGGGGTGTGCTGTGGGGGGCGGTCGTCTCGGCGGGGTTGCAGATTTCATCCCCCTGGACGCGGACCGACGATTTGCGGACGGTGACCTGAGGAGTGAGCCGTGGTGACGACTGCTGTTCCCGTCTTTCCCGTATTGGGGCTGGTGCTGTTCCTCATTGCCGGGGCGATCATCGCTTACGGCCTGACGCAGCCGCGCTGGCGCCCCGCAGCGGTGATGACCCTCGTCTTTGGCGGGGTCGCGCTGCTTCTGCTGGGCTTCATCGGCGTGTCGTCGGTCGAAGTCGTTCGGCCCGCCCAGGTCGCCACGATTCAGTACGGCGGCCCCGAGTCGATTCCTTACGCGCCGCCGCCGGAGTTCCTGCATCGTCATGACGTGCCGATGCCGGTCGGGCTTCAGCCGGACCTCGGTGCCCGCGTCATGAGGGCTCCTTCGTGGATGTTTCTGATCGTGGTGTGCGCCGTCGTCTTCGCGCTGGTTCAGGCGGGGGGCCTTCGTCTGATTGGCTTCATCGCAGGAGGAGCGGCGGTGCTGTTGGGGCTGGCGGTTGCCGTCTACTGGCTCCGCAGCGCTCATGTTCCTCAGGAGGCGGTGCTGGTGGAGTACACGCATCCCGACCGGCAGGCGATCGAACGGGAATGGGTGGCCCGCGCCACTCCGGTCTCGGCGGTCGCCACCGGCGCGGAGGAGGTGGAGCCGGCGACAGCGTCGTCGGGCGATCCGCACCGGATCGAACGGTTCGAAGCGATGAAGGAGAATGGGACGCTGATTGAGGCGTTGCCGGAGTGGGTGGTGTCGCCGGAGACTTCGGATCCGGCGGTGGCGGTTGTCGATTCGGAACCGCAGGCGAACGTTCTGACTGCCGAAGGGGCGGTGCTCTCGCTGGCGCAGTCCCGGTTGGCGGATCGGCTGCGGACGTTGCATCCGGAGGTCGGGGGTTGGTTCCCGTCGATGAATGAGGTTCGGTCGAGCGGGGCGATTGTCGAGCGGGTGCGGGAGACGCAGCTGGTGCGGATCGACGTGGCGGATGCGGTGATTCGGGAGCCGCTTTACCGCGAGTACTGGAAGGTTTCGCTGGAGCCCAAGGTCATCAATCGTTTGTTGGCGGCCTGGCGGCCGGAGGCGACGCAGAATCGGGTGGGGATGCTGGCGGCGGCGGTGGCGGCGGTCTCGGCGCTGTGTGGAGGCGTCGCGTTCGCCCTGCGGCGTTCGATGCCCTCGCCTGCGTAATGAGCGTCCTTGCCGGCACGACTTTGATAGCTCAAACCCAACGTGCCACGGCAGCCGGGGTCAAGGGGGAAACCCCTTGCCGCCGGAGGCACTCCTGTGAGGAACCGTGGGACACAACGGAGGTCCGCTTTGTGGGACCGGCGTTGAGGACTTCATCAAAATACACCGCTGGCGATCCACTCCCCGCGGGTTGGTGATGGGGCATCCGGCACGTTCTCCGCGCTTGGACACACCCTCCTTCAGGCATCTCTCGACGAGACAAGCCTCCGGCGGGCAAGGGGGATTCTCCCCCTTGCAACCCCTGACCAGGGTGCCCCTGGACCCGGTGATGGATCGCTGGTTGCCTATTCGGCGCTCGCACTCGTGATCCGATGCGTCGGAACCGGACGGCCCGGACGAAAACTCTGGATCGACGCAAAGTCAGCCCGCGCCCCCAGCGACTCACACGTCGACAACACCGCCTCCCGAACCAACTCCGTCAACCGCTCCGGAGCAATCGCCACCCGCGCATTCACCACGAGCTGCGCTTCCTTCACCATCGCCCGCGACGGCAAAGACAACTCCGCCTCCGTAAAACTGCTCACCAGGTTCGCCACCCCGTAAAACCCTTCCCAAAGACCAATCGCCTTCAGGTGCGCGGTCTCCGCCTCCTCGGCAGCTAGAGATGTCTTCAGACTCCTCACCACCCCCAGCAGCAGGTCGTCAAGCGCATAGTCCTTCTCGGCCGAGACGGTGATGTTGCTGTTCAGCCACCCCAGCTCCGCCTCTCCCTCGGCGTACACGTCGTAATCGAGATCCATGACGCGCCGGCCGAACTCCCCTGACTGCTCCAGGAACTCGCAGTAAGCGTCGAACCCCTCGCCCGTCTTCGCCGACATCCGCACGATCGGCCGCCCGGGAAACTTTTCGGTGAGCAGCGCCGTCAATTCCTGAACCTGCTCCGGCTTCAGCTCATCGATCCGGTTGATGACCACGAAGTCCGCCTCTTCGATCTGCTTCTCGAAGATATAGGCCGCCTTCGGAGAGAACCCGGACTTCTCCTGCCCCTTGAGAATCCGCAGCCCGTGGCTCGGCTTGATGATCACGCCGTAAGGCTTCATATCGAACGGCTGCCGGTACACCTGCGCCAGCGGACGGATCACCGTGGCGACCAGGTCCGTGCAGCTCCCGACCGGCTCCGCCAGGATCACGTCGGGACGCTCCTCCGCGCTCAGCTTCTCGACCGTCCCGGTCAGCTCATTGAAGTTGCAGCAGAAACACGCCCCCGCCACCTCGCCGACATGATACCCCTGCTGCTGCAGCCGGTGTGTATCGACCAGATCATTGGTCTGATCGTTCGTGACGATCGCCACCTTCTTCCCCTGCTCGACAAAGCGCTGCGCCAGGCGGGCGACAGTTGTGGTCTTTCCGGCCCCGAGAAAGCCTCCAATCAGGATAAAACGCGGTTCAGCCATATTTCCCATTCATGAGATCAGAGCGCATCCCGTGAGGGGTGCACACCGGAACAACCTCCCAAAACTCTAAGCGGGGTTTGACCAATCAACAAGGACTGAGGGAAAATGCACTCGACAATCGTGAATCCGGAATTAGCATCGCTCATCACGAGGAGGGCGTCTCGATGGCCGAAAGCCTGTCCGCTGACGAATGTGCTACACAACTCCGGGTCCTCTCGGAGCCGGAGAGGCTGCGGATTCTCGAACTGCTGATGATGGGGCCGCACGCGGTCTCCGCCATCGCGGACGTTCTGGATGTCAGCGTCGCCCTGGCCTCGCACCATCTCTCCGTGCTCAAGCGGGAGGGATACGTCCAGGCCCAGAAGAGCGGCCGGCAGGTGATCTACGAAATCGTGAGCGATCGGCTTGTTCAAGGGGCCCGTCGCCGCCCGGAAGTCCGCCTTGGCTGCTGCGTGCTCCAGTTCCCGAACTGACCGATTGGACCACCGGCGAGCGGGGGACGTCAGTCCCCTGATGAACGCCGCCCCGCCAGTTCAAACACCGCTGGTGGTTTGGACGGCTTTCCGATTCGCCGCTCCGCAACGGTGCTGAAGCGCAGGGCCACGCTGCAGAGACGCACACGATTCCGGGCGATATCATCGATCCCGTCCGGACAGACAACGTCCCGATTGACGAGGAGCGTGCGATGCGGCGGCCGATTCGGATGTGTCTCGCGTTGAGCCTGGGGGGCGCTCTCGTCGGCTGTGGCCAGTCCTCTCCCCCGGCCGCTCCGCCCGTCGTGGCCCCTGCCCCTCCTCCGGTGGCCGCGCCCGCCCCCGCGGCCCCGGCTGCCGCTCCGATGGCCGCGGCGGCGCCGGCATCGGCCGGTTCCAAGAGCGGCCGCTCGAAGATCGACCCCTCCGTTTCCGAAGACCGCATCTATCTCGTCGACGCCGAACAGGCGAACTTCGACATCGGTGATCCGACCGTGGGCTCGGACGCGGAAGTGGCGGTGATCACCGCCGATCCGGTTTCGCAGGTCGTTGTGAGTGGCGGGACAGTTGCCGGACGGATCACGGCGAAGCTCCCCGACGGGTTCCGGGCCCTGCCCGAGCACGGGGCGACGCCGGACGGCTGGCCCTGGCGGATTACCTGCGAGGCGGACGGCGCGGAGATGGTTTACATCCCCGGCTCCGTTTTCGTGCAGGGAACCAACGAGGGGACGCCGGAAGCGGCGCCTGCCCACGGGGCGTTTGTCGACTCGTTTTACATCGATCTCCAGGAAGTGACGCTCGAGCGTTATTTCAAGTGCCGCAATTCCCTCAAGGACGCCGGCAAACAGACGGTGGGAGAGCCTCTCAACGCCGGTGAACTGCAGAACCATCCGGCGGTGGGAGTGCTGTGGCGGGATGCCACCGCGTACGCCAAGTGGGCGAAGAAGGAGCTCCCGACCGAGGCGGAATGGGAGCTGGCGGCCCGGGGGCCGAACTCTTATCGGTATCCGTGGGGGAACGACCGTCCGATCTGGGAGAAGGCGCGGAGGCTTGGACAGATTGATCCGGTCGGCTCGTACCGTGCGGATGTCAGCCCGTTGGGCGTCTTCGACATGGCGGGGAACGCCCGGGAGTGGTGTGCGGACATCTTTTCGGCCGATTACTACGCATCTGCCAAGGAGCGGGATGGGAGCGCCATTCGCAATCCTCAGGGGCCGCGGACGAATCCCAACCTGCTGACGCGGGTGGCGAAGGGGGGGAAGTCGGATTGGGAGCTTTGGCACCGGGCGGGCGAATCGATGCAGCACCGGAATGAGGGAATTGGTTTCCGTTGTGTGGTGAAGTTGCCGGCTCCCGCGGCGGCGAAGTGATTCTGTCGGCGACATCGCCGTTCACCGGGTCCAGGGGCACCCTGGTGGGGGATGCAAGGGGGCAACGCCCCTTTGCCCGCCGGAGGCCTTCTCGTCGAGAGAAGTCTGAAGGAGTGAGTGTCCAAGCGCGGACAACGTGTCGTATGCCCCCTCAACAATCCGCGGGGATTGCGCAGCGAGCGGTGTAGTTGGAGGGAGTCCTCTACGCCAGTCCCATAAAGGGGACATCCTTTGTGTCCCGCGGTTCCTCTTCGAAGCGCCTCTGGCGGCAAGGGGGACTGTGTTGTTTCTTCGGCCCCTTGACCCCAGCTGCCGTCGCATATTGGGTTTGAGCAAGCAACGCTGTGCCGGCCGGGACGCGGTTCGAGCTGGCGGATAGGCGCGGTGTTCTCACCTCCGCCAACCCGCTAAACTCCGCCCCTTCCCCCCGCCCCCGCCCAATGGCATCCGAAACGGAGTTTGGTGCATGTCGTCCGTCCTCAAGCCGCAGAGCGAAAGCTACTCCTCCGACGACGTCCAGGTCCTCGAAGGACTCGAAGCGGTCCGGGCACGGCCCTCCATGTACATCGGCGGCGTCGACGTCCGCGGACTCCACCACCTCATCTGGGAAATCGTCGACAACTCGGTCGACGAATACCTCGCCGGTGCCTGCGACCGGATCGACGTCACGCTCCACAAGGACGGCTCCTCGGTCACCGTCGAGGACAACGGCCGCGGTATCCCGGTCGGCATCAACAAGAAGTACAAGAAGCCCGCCCTCGAGCTGATCCTCACCACGCTCCACTCGGGGACCAAATTTTCCGACAAGATCTACGCCCGCAGCGGCGGTCTGCACGGCGTCGGTTCGTCCGTCGTGAACGCTCTTTCTGAAGAACTCGTCGCGACCGTCCATCGCGAAGGGCATGAGTGGGTCCAGCGCTTCAAGCGCGGGAAGGCGACGACCCAGCTCAAGCAGACCCGCCCCTTCCGCGGCCACGGCACGATCATCTTCTTCCGCCCGGACGAACAGATCTTCCGCCGGATCCAGTTCTCCGCGGACACGATCCGCCAGCACCTCGAAGACATCTCCTTCATCCACGCCGGCCTGACGATCGTCTTTCACGACGAGGCCAAGGGGGAGAAGTTCGAGCTGCACCACCCCCAGGGGATCTTCTCCTACCTCGACAAGATCATCGTCGACGACGGCAAGAAGGTTGTCCACGAGCAGCTCTTCACCGCCGAGCGGGACGAGGAAAAGATCCGCGTCGAGGTGGCCCTCAAGTGGACCGAGTCCACCGACGAGGCGATCCGCAGCTACGTGAACGGCATCCGCACCCGCGGCGGCGGCACGCACGAGGCCGGCCTGCGGCAGGGGATCGCCAAGGGGATCAAGAACTACATGGACGTCCACGAGATCAAGCCCAAGGGGGTAACGATCACTCCGGACGATATCCGCGAAGGGGTCGTGGCGATCCTTTCGGTCTTCCACAACGACCCGATGTTCCAGGGGCAGACGAAGGACAAGCTCAACAACCCCGAAATGACCTCGCTGGTCGAGAACATCGCCCGCGGCGGGATCGAAGGCTGGCTCAACAACAACCGGTCGATCGCCGACGCCATCATTGGCCGGATCGTCCTGGCGGCCCGGGCCCGCGCCGCCTCCCGCGAGGCGGTCAGCGAAGTCCGCCGCAAGACGCCGGGCTCGAAGCGCAGCAACCTCCCGGGCAAGCTGCTCGACTGCCGGAGCGATGACCCGGAGGAGTCCGAGCTGTTCATCGTCGAAGGTCAGTCGGCCGGTGGCACCGCCGCCCGCGGCCGGGATTCGCGGACGCAGGCGGTTCTTCCTCTTCGCGGCAAGATCCTGAACACGGAGTCGCTCGGCGTCGGCAAGGCGCTCGAAAGCCAGGAGATCAAGGACCTGGTCGAGACGCTCGGGACCGGGATCGGCGGCGGCTTCGATCCGCACCGGCTGCGGTACCACCGGATCATCCTCCTGATGGATGCCGACAGCGACGGCTACCACATCAGCACGCTGCTCCTGACCTTCTTCTTCCGCCACATGCGGGAGTTGATCCAGCAGGGGAAGCTCTTCCTGGCCCAGCCGCCGCTCTACAAGATCGAAGTCGGCAAGGAGCGGCACTACGCCCGCGACGACGCCCACAAGGAAGAGATCCTGCAGTCGCTTCCGAAGAACCGGAACGTCGACGTGCAGCGGTTCAAAGGGCTGGGCGAAATGAATCACGACCAGCTCAAGGAGACGACGCTGGACCCCAAGACGCGGACGCTTCTGCGGGTCGACATCGAGAGCGCGATCGAAGCGGATGCGACCTTTTCGCAGCTCCTCGGCAAAGATGCGTCAGAACGCTACAAGCTCATCATGGACCAGGGGGCGGACGCGGAAGACCTGGACGTCTAGGGTGGGCTGGAGACTGAGGCGGTCGGCGGCCGGGCACAAAGGCGAACGGAGCGGTCGTCTCGAGTCTCTGACCTCCGTTTGGAGCGGGTTTTGCTATAAGCCGGTCGCTGACTGCGGGCGGCTGCAGGGCCGACGGTCGTTGAAATCAACACTCCCCGGGAACGGTGTTCGATCATGTTCGCTCCTCGACTCGCCGTTGCGACTGCTCCGTTCGAGCTTCCTCTCCGGCAGGCGATCAGCCTCGCGGGGGAGCTCGGAGTTTCGGGCGTCCAGTTCGAAGTCCGGACGGAGATCAAGCCCGACGAGATGGGGGAGACGGCCCGCAAGCAGTTCCTCCACTATCTCTCCGAACGCAGCCTTTCGCTCGGAACGCTCGTCGTTCCGCTGAACCGGCCGCTTTATGAACGGGAGAAGCTCGACCTGCGGATGGAGAAAGTCCGCGGAGGGCTCGTGCTGGCGTCACAGCTCCGCGTACGGACGCTCATCTTTCGAGCTGGACGAATCCCGGACAACGACACGCCGGACCGCGCTCGACTCGAGGAACTGCTGGCGGACCTGGCGATGTTTGGCAATCACCTGGGCGTGGTCCCGACGATCACGCCGTCTGACGACAGTGCCGAGACGCTGCTGGAGCTGACGGGAAAGATTTCGTCCGGACCGGTCGGCATCGACTTCGATCCGGCTGGCTTCGCGATCAATCGCCGGAAGCCCGAAGAGGCGCTGCACCGGTTGCATGGCGTCGTTCAGCACCTGCAGATCCGCGATGGCCGGAGCGACGTCGACGGCTCGGGCCAGGAGACCGTGGTCGGCCAGGGGCAGGTCCGCTGGGAAGAGATTCTCGCGCTCGCGGCGGAGATGAATTACCAGGGCTGGATGACAGTCCGCCGCACGGGGGGCGAAGACCGTCTCGCGGACTGCGTCCGCGCCGTCCAGCTGATGAAGAGCCTCGCCCGTCTTCCGTAGCAGGGCCGCCATCTGTGAAGGTGGCCAGCGGGGGACGTCAGTCCCCTCATGATGTCGTCAGTGATCTCGTCCAAAGACACTGATCACTGAAAACTGACGACTCCCAAAACAAAACAACCCTCGGGCCATCCCGAGGGTTGTCTGGTTCACGAGTCTCCACCTGTGGCTGCCGAATCGCGGCAGCGTGTCTTAAGTGGAGCCTTCGAACATCATCCGGTGTGTGCCGGATTCGCCCGTCCGGCCCCACAGTTTCGTTTCATTCCGCTCGGACTACCGAACCATTCCGAAGAGGTTCGACAGGCTCTTGCGGGAAGAAAGCTGGTTCTGGGAGGCCTTCGGCGAGTAAGCCTTGGGCTCCTGCGGCGGGGCCGGAGCCGGAGCGGCTCCATCCATCGGAGCGGCCGGAGCCGCAGCCGGGGCAGCGTGAACGGCCGGAGCCGTTCCGCAGGCGTTGCCGCAAGCGTCGTTGCAGGCCACGTCGCACTGATCGCAGCAGCCATCGACGACGTCGTATCCGCACAGGCAGAGAGCCTGCTCGGCTTCACGACGGACGCCGCGGTCGCAGTCGGCCAGAGCGGTCGTGAGGGCGGCCACCACGCACGGGCTGCAGCAGCAGCCGTTGCGGCGGACCTGATCGCCGATTTCATCGGCCGCCTTGCGACGAACGCGTTCATCCGCGTCGTTCAGGGCATAGATGAAAGCGGACATGATTTCCGGATGGCAGACGCAGTCATAACGGTCGCCGAGCTTGTGGATCGCGGCGGCCCGCTGACGGGCGTAGCAGGCGGTCTGCGAGCAGTAAATCAGCTCAGCGATTTCGCAGGCGTCGTTGCAGACCGGCGCACAGCAGTCATCGCAAGCGGTTTCGCAGCAGCTGGTCTTCTTGCCGAAGAGGCAGCCCTTCTTCCATCCGCCCCACTTGTGGCCGAACAGGCCGCACTTCTTGGCTCCGCCGAGGCAGCCGCTGTCGCAGCAGTTCGGGTCGCAAGGAGCGGCACAGCCCGGATCGCAGGGAGCAGCGCAACCCGGATCGCAGGGAGCGGCACAGCCGGGATCGCAAGGAGCGGCGCATCCGTTGCCGGCACCGCAGGGAGCGGCACAGGCCGGGCCGGTCGTGCAGGCGTTGCCCGCACCGCAAGCACCGGCTCCGGTGTCGGCACAGGCCGAGGGACCGCAGGCGGTCGCGGGAGCGCAGGCCGTGTCACAGCACATCGGCTTGGCGCAGGTCCGCTGGTAGTTGTAGACGTTCCGGTGGCACGGCCGGACGATCGTCGGCCGGCAGCACGAGGGCTGAGAGGTCGGGGCGCAATCGCAGCACTTCGATGCCCCACACCCACCCAGCAGGCCGAAGCCGGCCTGGGCGTAGCCGCCCAGCCCGAGCACTGCGGCCAACGCAGCGATGGTACGAATGGACTTCATAGCGTAGTGTCTCCTTCCCTTGGACTACACAGGCCGTCGTCGCGCCTCGAACGCGGGATACGCTCGTTCGAGGCGAGGGGCAGAAGAACCTCTCCTGCGGACATTCCTTTGACGGCAACTCACAGTTGGGTCGTGAACCCGCCATCCTTAGCGAGGATTCCACTCGCTGGTCGGTCATGGCTTACGAATTCCATCGGGAAGGGGGGAAAAGCCCCTTGAGAGCCGCAAACGTCGAAAATTGCAGGCGTTTTTGTCCTCGCGGCCTTCGGGCTGTGAGACTTTTCCGTCGAGGCAAAGTTCCCGGGCCGGTTTCCCCTCTGGAAGCCCTCGAACCCCATCCGGTCGCGAAGGCCCGGTAGCAGCGGCAAGCTGCGCGGGACTTTTCCGGTCGATCATCGCGTGACAACGATGATTGCTGTAGGACGCCATTTCGCCCCACCGCGCCGCACCACACCGGCAGAAAGTGCGCAGCCGGCGCGGCCCGTTTCGAAGCAGTTCCGCTTTCGCGGGCGGAAGCGGGCGCGGCACGGCCGCGATTGGCGGAATCTGGTATGGTCCGCGGTACTCCCTATCCGCTGCCGCCGAGCTCTCGCGACTCATTCATGCCGGTCTCTGCCGATCCGTCCGCCACTCCGACCGCTTCTCCGTCCGCGGAGCCGATTTCCCCTTCAGGAACGCACTCGGCCGCTGGGGGGCAGCCCGCGGGGGCTCAGGATGGGGAACGGCCCCGCTCGCAGTCCGCGGAAGTGACCACCCTCGCCGGCGGACTGGCGCACGAGATCCGCAATCCGCTCTCGACGATCCGGATGAACCTCGACCTCCTGTTCGAGGACGCGGTGGAATCCGAGGATCCCAAGACGCGGCGGATGCTCCGCAAGCTGGAGACGATCCGCCGGGAATGTGCGCGGGTGGAGGGGCTGCTGAGCGCGTTCCTCCAGTTCGCCCGGGCGGGAGAGATGCAGAAGCTCCCCCGCGACCTCAGCCAGGTCGTGCAGGAGTTCGTGGATTTCTACACGCCGGAGGCCCGGAAGTACGGGATCGAGCTGCGGCCGCATCTGGCGTCGAACCTGCCGCTCGTCGATATGGATCCGACGCTGGTCCGGCAGGCGGTGACGAACCTGACCCGCAATGCTCAGCAGGCGATGCCGCAGGGGGGAGTGATCGAGCTCCAGACCTGCCGCCGGGGGGACCAGGTCTGTCTGGACGTGATCGATACCGGAGTCGGGATCCCGCGGGCGGTCCAGGAGAAGCTGTTCCAGGTCTTCTTTTCGACGAAGGACTCCGGGACGGGGCTTGGCCTGCCGACGGTACGGAAGATCGTCGAGGCGCATGGCGGAACGATTCACTGCGACAGCGAGCCGGGCCGGGGGACGCGGTTTACGCTTTCCTTTCCGTGCGTTCACGAGTTGCCATCGCCTCCGGGGGGCGATGACGACGCGGCGGCGGAGCGGAGCACGTGATCACCCGAAGCCGGCGTACGGAAGCCGTGGCAGCGGTGGCCCTTGTGCTGGCGTGCTGGTGGGGAATGCAGATGGTGCACGAGGCGGGGCACGTCCTCGCGGCTCTCGTATCCGGAGGCCGGGTTGTTGCCGTGGAGCTTCGGCCGTGGGCGATCTCGAGGACGGATGTCGATCCGAATCCGTCGCCGCTGCTGGTGGTCTGGGGCGGGCCGGTCGTCGGTGTCCTGGTGCCGCTGGTGGCCTGGTCGATTCTGCGGGCCTGCCGGGTGGCTGCGGCGGCGCTGGTTCGCTTCTTTGCGGGGTTTTGCTGTGTGGCGAACGGCGTCTATATCGCGGTCGGCGGGCTGAGCGGGATTGGGGATGGAGCGGACCTGTTACGGCACGGCGCGAGTCCGTGGACGCTCGTCGTGTTTGGTACGGTCGCAGTGGCGGTCGGGCTGGGGCTGTGGAACGGGCAGTCGCGAGTTCTGTCGGGCGAGGGAGGGGTTCTTCGCCGGATGGTGCTGGGCGTTGTCCTGGCCGCCCTGGCGATTCCGGTCGCGGGATCGATCGTCACGGTCCTGTAGCCAAACCGCGTCCTCGCCGGCACGGTCCCATAGCTCAAGCCCAACGTACGACGGCCGCTGGGGTCAAGGGGGTCTCACCCCCTTGCCGCCGGAGGCACTTCTGTGAGGAACCGTGGAACACGACGGATGTCCGCTTTGTGGAGCCGGTGCTGAGGATCGGAGCGGGTTGGTGAGGGGGCATCCGACACGGTGTCCGCGCTTGAACACTCAATCCTTCAGACATCTCTCGACGAGAGGGCCTCCGGCGGGCAAAGGGGCGTTGCCCCTCTGCACTCCCCACCAGGGGTACCCCCTGGACCCCGGTTCATTATCAGCGCAAAAAAAAGCCCCTCGGCTTACGACCGAGGGGCCACTCACGTTGCGTCTCACCGAAAACTACACGCCAGGAATATCCACCGGCTCATCCGCCAGAATCTTCCGCATCTTCTGCAATGCACGCGTCTCGATCTGCCGGATCCGCTCCTTCGTCACACCAAACCGATTTCCGACTTCCTCCAGCGTCAGCGGATCGCTCCCGACGTCCAGGCCGTACCGATTCACAATGATCGCCCGTTCCCGCTCATCAAGCTGGTCCAGAATCCCCATCAGAATCTTGTGCTGACCCTGATTGACCTGCTCGTCCAGGAACTGGCTCCCCCGCTTCTCACGGGAGAACTCGAACACCTCTTCATTCCCCGTCCGGAACCGGTCCATCTGCGTGTAATGGGCCGGAATCGACCGGGCATAGTTCTTCATGATCGCCCAGGTGGCGTACGTGGAGAACTTGTTCCCCTTGGTGTAGTCGAACTTCTCGATCGCCCGGATCAGGGACATGTTCCCGTCCGAAACCATCTCGAAGAAACTCGTCGTCGGCGTCATATGACGCTTGGCGATCGACACCACCAGCCGCAGGTTGCTGCGGATGAGGAAGTTCTTCACCTCGCCGGCCTGCTCGACGAGCGACTCCAGCCGGTCCAGCTCCGAAGCCCGCGGGCGGCTCCGGTCGATCTGCTCACGCAGCTCGTGCGCCTGGAACTTCAGGAAGTTCATCTTCCGGAAGTAGTACCCCTCCTCTTCCCGGGTGAGAAGCGGAACGGTGTACAGGCTCGCCAGGTAGGGAGGCAGCCCCGGAGGAGCCTTGACCTTCGGACCCTTCTTGTCGACCACCGGAGGAGCACCCAGGATCACCACTTCCGCGGCGGGAACGTGGAACTCGGGGCTGTCCATGAAGTCGATCGGCTGTTCGAAAATCAGCTCGGCACGAACTTCCGACACGATCCGCTGGATCGACGACTTGCTCCGGCAGTATTCCCCCGCCAGAACGTCGATCGCCGTACCCCGCTTGTACCGCTGGTAGATCTCCTTCTTCCGATCCGCGCCCAAAGGCTCGGAGGCGTCCGGAAACACCGCGTTCTCAGGATGATCCGCGTCGTACTGCTTGAGCGTGTACCGGATCGTCTCCGGCGACCGCTCGAACGACTTCGAAAGCCGCTTGCTGATCTCGGTCAGGCAGGTCCCGGAACGAGCCAGCTTGCGGGCGTGGAGGATGATGTCCTCCCGCTCCGTCTCGCTGAGCTGCGTGAACCGCGATCCCCGATCGATCTCGTCGTGGTGCTCGTTGACGAACCGCGTCAGCGATGAGGTCAGGAAGCCGACACGGGTCCGGTTGCCGAACCGAAACCGACGGCTCACGAGACCGCGCTTCCGCCAGCGGTCGACGGTCTTGGTCGAGACGTTGTACTTCTTACTGACGTCCTCGACGGTCAGGACCGGCTCCGGCATCGTTTCGACGGCCAGGTTGGCGCTCGTCGAAAGGTCTTCGACGAAGAGCTGCAGGTCGTGCGCGAGGTCTCCCCCTTCGATCTCCAGCTGGGGATAAGCCGCGGGGCGGAACGAAGTCACCCGTTCACAGACATCCTGGTAGCGATAGGATTGAGAAGGATCGATCTCCGTCAGGAACTGCTCGGCACGATCCATTTGCTCGACCCGCACATCAATCGGAGCGTATCGGACCTGCTGGTCAGTCAGCTGCCGGATGGCGGGATTTTTGTACTGGGACATGATGGAACTCCTCCAACTTGCCCGGGGGTCATCTTCCGTCTTGAAAGGTGCGACCTCGGTTACCTGCGACGTCCTCGGTGTCGTTTTGACACCCATGTCGCATGAATCTCTTCTTCACATACGTTTCCGTTGGACGCTGAGATCACAGAAAAAGTTCGCATGCGAAGCGATTTTTTCAAAAACGTTAGTTCCAAGACTCTGCAGAGACTGTGCCGCGACTGATTCTATGAGCGTTTGTTCTGTGTAAGATGTTTTTCTGTATGTGCTTGCGTGTTTTTCGTTGTTGGGCACCCGAGCAGGAACCTCGAGTCAGAATGACCTTCAGGGTTTCAAATGACTACGGATCTTCCCGTCCGCCCTCTTGTCGGACAGTTCCAGGACAGGGCTAAACGCTGGCGGGTTCGTTTGTTCAGGTCTGGAGTCCGCTTGGCTGCGTGACGCCGCATTACGCCCGGCAGATTGGGAACGACCGTTTCAGGCTTACGAGGCGGTGAAGTTTCCGCAGGACGTCCGCACGGGAGCCTCAGCGGGAAAATTGGCCAAGGTGGCCGGAGGTGGTGCAGACGAAGTGGCACCTCCGCGCCAAGGTGGTATGAGACACCTGTTCGACAGCAGGAGCCCGAACTGTGAATGGATTCGCTCAACCCGTCCCGCCGCCATGCACCGTGATGCCAAACTCGGTCTTGTGCTTGCAATCCTCGTTATGGGGTTTGCAGCGGCTTTCTGCTGCCCGCGTCAAAAGCGGGGGGACGCCTCCGGTGCGATCGCGGACCTGCAGCTTCCGCAAATTGATCACGATCTGAAGGCCCGGCACGCGAAGGTCTATCTCCCGGTCGAACGACCGGTCGAGCCGATTCGACCCGTTGAGCCGGTCTCCACGGCAAAGAGCGATCCGCAGACGGCGGCCTCTCCCGTGACCGGCCCCGCCTCCGAAACGGACTCCCGTTCTCTGCCCGCTTCCGGAGCGAGCACTCCTCTGGCCTGGAGCCAGACGCCGGAGCCGGAACTCGACGACGCGGACGAAGTGGTCCCCGCCGCAACCGCGCAGCATGTCGTCGCTCCCGGCGACACCCTCAGCAGCATCGCCCTCAAGCGTCTCGGCAGCAGCACGCAGTACGCCCGGCTGTTCGAGGCGAACCGGGATGTCCTCAGCAGTCCCGACGCCCTCCAGATCGGCATGGTCCTGACGATCCCCGGTAAGGAGACCCCCGTCCGGGTTGCCGCGATGGACGACGACTCGTCGTCGAAGCGCCGCGAACGCGGTCCGGCTGTCGAGCCCGCTCCCTCCTCGAAGCCCCGGACCGAGCCGGTCCCGACGCTGGCCGAACCCTACCTGCCGACGAACGCCATCCCGGGACCGGCTTCGCTCGCCCCCTCCCCTTCTCCGTCGTCCTCCGTCGCGCCGACTCTCATCCCCGTGCCGGATGAAAAAGGGAGCGGCGCACCCCGCTCAACGGCCCGCTTCGGCGCCGCCTCGGTCGGTGCCAGCCTGATGCGCCCGTCGCGATAGGCCACTCTCTGGTCACGGCGGCGTTATCGCTCTCCGCTTCCGCGGAGGTTGCTGACGGCGGGTCTCTCCCGTCACACCTTGCCGGCCCGCAGCTCTTCGAGTGGATAGAACGTGTCGCGCCAGCGGATGCCGCGGTTTCGCAGCGTGACCCACATCGAGCGGAGCACGATGACGATGAACACAACCCCGCCCGCGGGGTAGAGGATGCCGGCCAGCACCGGAAAGCCGTGGAGGTAGGCCGACACGGCGAACAGCAGGAGATTGCTGAGGGCGATGATCCGCAGTCCCATGGGCGACCAGGGAAAGAACGCAAGCATCGGGACGACGATCATGATCAGGCTCAGCGCGGCGCACCCGATGAGCGCCCGCGGAACGGAGAAGTGCATCGCCGCGAACATGTTCTTCTCCAGCCCGCGGACGATCCCCCACAGGCCGCCATGCTGCCACTTCACTCGCAGAAGCTCGTTGGCCAAATAGACGTCCTGCCGTCCTCCCGCGTGCTTCATGAGCTTGCCCAGGCACATGTCGTCGGCGACTTCCATCCGGAGCGGCACGTGTCCCTCGAACTGCTCGTACGTTGTCCGCCGGACGAGGTTGAAGGCCCCGACGCCGAGGTACGCCCCCCGCATCCGCGAGAACCGGGCAAAAGCCGCCTCCGAGGCGATGAGCAGCATGACGCTGAAGAAGTTGACGATCAGCTTCTCGCCGAACGTCTCGGTCAGGACCTGCGGCAGCAGGACGAGGTGATCGAGCCGGCGGTCCTCGACCAGCTGCATCGCCCGCCGGAGGACGGACCCTTCATAGAGGATGTCCCCGTCGGTGAAGAGCAGAAAGTCCCCCTTCGCCGCCTGAGCCCCCAGGTGCATGGCGTGGTTCTTTCCCAGCCACCCGGCCGGCAACTCCCTGACATGGACGACCGTCAGCCGCGGGTTCTCTGCCGCCAGCCGGTCCATCACCTCCCCGGTCCCGTCGGTGGAACGGTCATTGATGGCGACGACTTCGAGGTCGGGATAGTCCAGGGCCAGCATCGACCGCAGCGCGGCCTCGATCGCCAGGATTTCGTCCCGGGCAGGAACGATGATCGAGATCCGCGGGGGCTGCGGCGCATCGAGCGGTGGGATGGAGCGGAGGTGCTGCGGCCGCAGCAGCCCGAACCACGCCGGAGCGGAGCGGCGGAGCCATAAGAGGAGAAGTCCCCAGGCGCACCAGTCCCAGATTGTCATCGCCGTGAGGTCTCGTTGCGGAGCCAGAAAAGAAGAACAGGAGTGGCGACAGGATAGCGGCCCGCCCGCAGTCGAGAACCGGACGCGGCCCCCCCGGCTCCGGCGGCCTTTGGCCGCAAGGCGCGACTGTTGCCGAAACTCACCACGGATCCTCGTCAGGCGTTCACCGACCGGCGCCATTCCTCTTGTTGTCAAGATCGAAGGCGCGATAGCTTCCGGGCCCCTCCGGACGACGGTTCCTGTCGTCTCCTCGGCCTGTTCACAGCCCTCCCCTCCTCCCCCCCCCCCTTCCCCTCTCCTTCTGCAGGTTGTCCCATGTCCTGCGCCTTCCCCGTCGGCGTCCGTCGATCGGTCTCCATTGCCCTCCTCTGGGCGGGAGCAGGAACTCCCGGCTGTACCGTCTTCCAGCGGGACCAGACCGTCCACATCCCGGAGTCGCAGCCGACGCAGCTCAGCCAGACGGTTTTCGATCAGGCGATCCTCGGAACGCAGCTTTCGTCCAACGCGGACCAGCGGGCGATGGTCGAACGGGTGGGCCAGCGGCTCGCCCAGGCGTCGTCGCAACAGCATCGCCAGTGGCAGTTTACGCTCGTTTCTGGAACCCGCGGAAACGCGGTCTGTCTCCCCGGCGAGCGGGTCCTCGTTGACGACAGCCTCCTGACGTATTGCGGGAACGAAGCGGGCCTGGCGACGGCGATGTCCCACGCCATGGCGCATGCGATCGCTGACCACGGCGGCGAGCGATTGAGCCGCATGACTCAGGAGCAGGCCGGATCCGGACTTCTCCGGCGTTCCGCGACGGCGCGGACCGCGCCGGAAACCCTGTTCTCGCTCGCCCACGGGCTGCCCCGCGGGGAGCAGACTCCGCTCCCCTTCAGCCAGGACCAGAACGTCGAGGCGGACGCGATTGCGGTGCAGATGATGGCCCGGGCCGGATACGACCCGAAGGAGGCGGTCCGGTTCTGGGAGCAGTTTGAGTCGTGGAACCGGCAGGAACTGCCGATCTTCGCCGAACTCCACCCGATCACCGACCCCCGCCGAAAATCGCTCGACAAGCTGATGCCGACCGCCGTCGGCTACTACGAACAGTCGGCCAAGTACGGACTCGGCCTCGCCATCAGCGTCCCCCGAACGAAGAAGGAGCCGATCGCCACCGTCAGCCATGAAGTGGCGAAGGGGCCGGAAAAGCTCGTTAAGACGGCGGATGCTTCGGCCGTCACGAGTGACCCGTTCCTGCTTGGCGGCGCGACTCCGCCAACGGCTGCGGCGCCAGCTTCGACCGCCTCCAGCGATCCCTTCTCTTCCACCGCGGGCAGTGGCCCGGCCGCGTTCGCCGCGACTCCGCCGGCCGCTCCGGCACTGACGAGTGTGGACTCGGCGACCGTGGCCGCCACGCTGGTTCCCCCCGCGCTCGGTAGCGTCGAGAAGGCGGCCGCGTTCCCCTCGTCGGCCCCTGCCGAGAGTGCATCGCCAGTCGCCGCCCCGTTCTCGAAGGCGCTCATGGCGGCCGCCGCCGCGCCGGCTGAAGAGCCGGCCGCCTTTCCCGGTATCAGTGGCGTTGTGACCTCGTCGGCCTCGCCGGTGGATCTGCCGGCGGCCTTTCCGGGAGTCACAGGAGTTGTGAGCCCGCCCGCGATGCCTGTCGATCGCCCGGCGGCGTTCCCGGCCTCGGCACGCACGTCGAGTCCGGCGATCCCCGCAGCCCCTGCGATGCCCCCTTCGGTACCGCCGGCCGCCGTGCCGACAGCAACTGCTGCACGGCCGACCTGGGCGCCTACGCCGGGGGCCGCCGATTCGGGAGCCCGCTGGGTGGCGCCGGTCCCGGCCGAAGCCCAGACCACCGCCCGCGTCGCCCGCCCGTCGACCGACTTGAGCGAGACTGCTCCTCCGCTTGTCGACGACAACTGGAAGGCTTCCCGGAAGCCGGCGAACTGATGCGGCTGGCCTGAGGTGGCGGAATGGCTCGCCCCGCGTCCTTGCCGCCGCGGCGATGCTTGCTCAAACCCAACGTGCCACGGCAGCCGGGGTCAAGGGGGTCACCCCTTGCCGCCGGAGGCGCTTCCATGAGGAACCGTGGTACACAACGGACGTCCCCTTTGTGGTACCGGCGTTGAGGACTCGCTCCAACCACACGGCTCGCTTTGCAATCCCCGCGGGTTGGTGATGGGGCATACAGCACGTTCTCCGCCCTTGGACACGCTCTCCTTCAGACATCTTCCGACGGCCAGGCCTCCGGCGGGCAAAGGGGCGTTGCCCCTCTGCACTCCCCACCAGGGTGCCCCTGGACCCGGTTGCGGCGTCGATTGCGACCGCCATCCAGCGAATGCCCTCGACCCACTTCATGGAATTCTCATTGGGGGGGCGTATATCGTGGCGGCCCCGTCAGACCACAAGAACGAACGGGAATCCAAGCGAGGAGCGGCGAGTCATGCAGTCCATTCTGGTCACCGGCGGCTGCGGCTTCATCGGCGCGAACTTCGTCCGGTGGATGCTCGGCACCGACTCCAGCCTCCGGATCACCAACCTCGATAAGCTCACCTACGCCGGCAACCTCGAGAACCTCAAGGAGATCGAGAACGACCCCCGCTACCGCTTCGTCCGCGGAGACATCGCCGACCCCGCTGCCGTTGACCAGCTCATCGCAGAGGGGCGGTTCCACGCGGTTGTCAACTTCGCCGCCGAAAGCCACGTCGACCGCAGCATCCTCGACTCGACCCCCTTCATCACGACGAACGTGATGGGGACGCAGGTCCTCCTCGACGCCTGCCGACGGCATCGCGTCCCGCGCTACCTCCAGGTCTCGACCGACGAAGTCTACGGCTCCCTCGGCGACGAGGGCTTCTTCACGGAGGAGACGCCGCTCGCCCCCAACAGCCCCTATTCGGCCTCCAAGGCGTCGGCCGACATGCTCGTCCGCGCGGCGGTCCACACGTTCGGCTTTCCCGCGATCATCACCCGCTGCTCCAACAACTACGGCCCGTACCAGTTCCCCGAGAAGCTGATCCCGCTCTTTATCTCGAACGCCCTGCAGGGTCAGTCGCTTCCCGTCTACGGTCAGGGGACGAACGTCCGCGACTGGATTCACGTCCTCGACCACTGTCGCGGCATCGAGGCGGCCCTCCGCCAGGGACAGGCGGGAGAGGTCTACAACTTCGGCGGCGAGAGCGAGCTGCGGAACATCGACCTGACGAAGCGGCTTCTCAAGGCGCTTGGCAAGCCAGAGTCCCTGATCCGCTATGTCGAGGACCGGCCGGGACACGACCAGCGGTACGCCATCGACTGCACCAAGGCCAAGCGCGAGCTCGGCTGGACTCCGCAGTACCGGTTCGAGGACGGACTGGCCGAGACGATCGCCTGGTACCAGAACCACGCCGATTGGATCGCCCGCGTCCGCTCGGGCGCCTATCGCGACTACTACGAGTCGCAGTACGGCGGCCGGCTCGGCGCTGACAAGACGAGGGCGTAGAGGACGGCAAGAAGGGCTCCGCTCGGCGGTCAACAGCAGTCCGCCTCTTTGATCGCTTACGCATCAAAATCTGGCGATGCGCTTAGCGCGGGGCAGTGGCGTTTCTACGATCCGGGTCGCTCGCTCAGTCTCCCTCCTCAGCTCTTCCCTGCCCTGGATCTCTCTCGATGCTGATCTTTGATGCCCACCTCGACATGGCCTGGAACGCCGTCGAATGGAACCGGAACCTCGAGCTCGAATGCACCGCGATTCGCGAGCACGAGAAGCACTACCCGGACATCGTCCCCGGCGACTGCACGGTCTCGTACCCGGCGATGCGGCGCGGCCGGCTGGGCATCTGCGTCTACACGCTCCTCCCCCGCCTGCACCGCAAGGACAAGGCCCTCACGTTCTACCAGTCGCGGGAGTCGGGGCACGCCGCCGCGCTCGGGCAGCTCGCCTACTACCGGGCCATGTGCCGCAAAGGGATCCTTCGCGAGATCCCCGACCGGGCGACGCTGAAGTCGCACTACGATCTCTGGAAGACCGCCATCGCCAAGAAGCCGGACGACATCTCGGGCGACCCGGCCCTCGGCTTCCTCCTCAGCATGGAAGGGGCGTCGCCGATCCTGTGCCCCGGACAGGTCGAGCAGTGGTTCGAGTGGGGCCTGCGGATCGTCGGCCCGACGCACTACGGCCCCAACGAATACGGCCACGGAACCGGCAGCCAGGGGGGGCTGACGGCGGACGGCCGTAAGCTCCTGAAGGAGATGGACCGCGTCGGCATGCTGCTCGACGCGACGCATCTCGCGGACGAGTCGTTCTGGGAGGCACTCGACATCTACCACGGCCCGGTCCTGGCGAGCCATCACAACTGCCGGAGCCTCGTTCCGGGGGACCGGCAGCTCGCCGACGACCAGATCAAGGCCCTGATCGCCCGCGGCGCGGTGATCGGCGCGGCCTTCGACAGCTGGATGATCAAGCCCGGGTTCAAGAAGTACGTCACGCCTCCCGAGGAAGTGACGATGTCGATGATCGTCGACCACATCGACCACATCTGCCAGCTCGCCGGGAACGCCAACCACAGCGGGATCGGGACCGACCTGGACGGCGGCTACGGCCGCGAGCAGTCCCCCGGCGACCTCGACACGATCGCGGACGTCGCCCGGATGGCCGAGCTCCTGGACAAGCGGGGCTACTCGAAGGACGACATCGAGAAGATCATGTCGCGGAACTTCGTCGAGTTCTTCCTGCGGTCCTTGCGGTAACCGCCGCGGCCGTTGACCACCGCCGTCGAGCGGGGGGCGTCAGGCCCCCCTGATCCCCCCGCTCGACGTCTGCGGCGCGCCCGGCAGTGCCGGGCAGTTACTTCTGGTTCTGAAGCTGTTCCGCGTGCCGGTTGGAAAGCGGGAACTGCCGCGGCGATTCCGTCGGAATCGGTTCCGCGGGGCGCTTCCCCGGAGCGATCAGCTGAGCCGAGGCGGTCATGACTTTGGCCCCCCGTTCTTCGCCGCCGCCGCCGCCGCCGCCGCCGCTCCCTCGTTCTTCACGGGCGTCAGGGCGGGCGGGTTCGCTGGGGAGTCCCTGAGCCCGCCGGACCTCGGCGAGCCAGTGACGGGCCTCCTGCATCTTGGGCTGTTTGTTGAGCGCGATCTTGAGATGCCGCTCCGCCCCGACGAGGTCCCCCTGCTCCTTGAGGATCAGGGCGATGTTGTAGTGCCCGGCGGCATCGCCGACCGTGCTCGCGAAGTGCGGGATGGCCGCCTCGATCCGTCCGCCGCGGACCATCGCCAGCGCCAGCTGGTGGCGGTAGTCGGAGTTCCCCGGCTCCGCCTGGACCGCCTTCGTGTACGACTCGATCGACTTCTCGTAGTCCTGTCTGGCCGCGTAGAACTGGCCGAACGTGGCGGCCACGTCCGCGGAGTCGGCAGATAGCCGCTGGGCCCGGTGAAGCCCCTCTTCGGCCTCGACCATCCGGCCGGCCAGGATGTCCATCCGGGCGAGCCCCAGGATCGCCGCGACGTTCTTCGGCTTCGCCTTCACGACCTCCCGGTAGTGCTGAGCGGCGCGGGTCGCGTCGCCGGCGTCCTCCATCCACTCGGCAAACGTCAGGTGAAGCATCGCTTCATCCTTCGGCTTGGCGGGGATTGTTTCTGCCTCTTCCTCAAAAGAGGCCTGCGCGACCTTGGAGCGGAAGAGGGACTTGAGACCCGACTCCTCGTCGGCGTAGGAAGCGGTCTTCTTGCCCGTCGAGGAGCATCCCGCGGCGCAGCAGCCCAGGAGGCCGACAAGGAGCCAGCGGTGGCGGCAGGTCGTCACGGGCATGGAGCCTCCTTGTTCTGGGATGGATCGCGGCGGCCTGACCGGCGCCCGACGCGGAGATCGGGCCGTCCCGATGGAACGTGCGACCGCCGCGCGGACCGTACAGCCGACACGCCTGTTTCGAGATCGGATCGACGGCGGGGCTGTGTTGAACGAAGTTTGCGGATCGTTCCGCCTGGGAAGAGTTTGACGGACCAGACAGGCCCGGGACCGGCGAAGTCTGCCGGCCCCCGCCCCGCGGACGGCCTTCCCCCGTCCCTCCCGGACGATCCGCCTTCGGTCCGGGGGCGATCCGAGGTGGCCTGGAAACGAACGAACCCTGACGGTCGGTCAGGGTTCGGTGCACGCCTGGAAGGCGGGTTCGCTGCGGTTGCGGTCAGCTGGCCGTTACAGCCCGCCGCCCCCTCCGCCGCCTCCACCCCCGCCCCCTCCGCCACCACCTCCTCCACCGATTTCGGACTGGTAGCCGATGACCGGCGGGAGGGCGTTGGAGATACGGGCTTCGTGGATCGCCTGGACTTCGGCCGCGGGACGCCCGACCGAGTGCGTCATGCGGGAGGCGATCGGAATGTTCCGCCCGGCGCCGATCGACGCGATCCCCTTCTGGACACTCGTCATGCGGACCCGGTCGTACTCCGGATTCGTCGTGGCGGCGATGTGGGCCTGCTGGAACTCGGGCGGGACGTACGACACGATCCACGCCAGGTGGGCCGTACCCGCCTGGTTGAGCTCGTGGGTCGCCTGGTCGAAGTGGTAGTCGTACAGGGTCGTGGCGGCGACCCAGCCGTTGGCGACCTGGGCGTCCATGACCGCCTGCGCGTCCCCGCGGTCCTTGCAGACGTAGGGATACGGCCAGTCGTGGGCGGCGTGATACTTGTGTACGCACGCCTGATGGGGGCCGGTCGGACGCGGCCGATTGGGCCACATCTTGCCGAACAGGTATCGCTGCCGCTGGCCGACCGGATCGTCGGCGTGGGCCTCGTACCATTCCGGAGAGCCGCGGCGGAGGCCGTCTTCCGCGGTGAACGGCCATCCCGCCATAAGGCTCGGAGCGGCGAAGGCCCCTGCGAGGATGGCGAGAGAGGACGAACAGAGGGTCCGATGGACCAAACCGATTCGCCGCATGAGATTCCCCCCTCAAACAGCGCGACGTGAAACCGGAGACGCGGCGCGGCCGGTCTCAACGGATTGTTCATCGTCTGCCGCGTGTAGCGGTCATGACGGGAATTCCGTCGATTTCGACGGGGTCCAGCGGTGCGGGAGACGGAACGGGAGCCCAATCCCGAAGCCGAGGAATCCGCGCGATCCCCGAGGACAACGACCGACGACAGGAACAGACAGAAACGCCCGTTCTGCGACGCCGGCTCAGCTCAACCCGGATGGCCCGACGCTCAACGCCTATTCCACGTGAACGACGTTGCTCAGTTCACGGTCCTTGATTTCCTCAAGGACGGCGTGGGTCACGAGTTGCTTCGTGTAGTACGTCGGAACGACACCCGCCACGACCACCTGGTCGTCGAAGAGGTCGATCCGCAGGTCGCGGATCCGGCCGCCGGTTCGAGCATGGACGACCCGCTCGAGACGGGCGGTGAGATCATCAGTGTTGACGAAAGTGGCCACAGAATCCGATGTCGAGAAGGGCATGACGCCTCCGTGAGCAGTGCCAGGACAGCCGCAGCTGAGGGCCCGTTTTCCTACGGGCTTTCCAGGCAGCTAGCACGGTAAACCTGCCCTCTCAACCTGTCAAACACCGAATTTCCGAGGGACTTCGAATTCGCGAGAAGTTTGCGTTGGGACCTAGGAAAATCCCAGGATCGGGAAGATCGTTACACCCAGGCAAGATTACCGGAATCTTCCGAACGTCCTATCTTGCCATCCCGAGGTCGTGGACCATTTTGACGAGGTCTTTGACGTTCTGGTGCGGGACGTCCGGCAGGACCCCGTGGCCCAGGTTGAAGATGTGGCCGCGGCGGCCCCCTTCGTCCAGGACGGCGGCCGCCCGCGAGCGGATCGTCCCCTGATCGGCGTAAAGCACGATCGGATCCAGGTTTCCCTGGACCGCCCGCCCTTCCCCCGCGAGCGACTTGGCCTCGCGAAGGGGAACCCGCCAGTCGACGCCCAGGACCTGCCCCCCTGCCTCGTTCTGAAGCGGCGTCAGGGCCGGGTTTCCGGTCAGGAAGTTGATGACCGGGGCGAAGCGGGAGGCTTCGGCGACGAGACGTTTCGTGTGCGGAAGGACGAATTCCCGGTAATCGGCCGGGGAGAGGCATCCGGCCCAGCTATCGAAGATCTGGACCGCCTGGCAGCCGTTTTCCACCTGCTTCTGGAGGTAGCCGACGACGCTCGTCACGAGCCGGGAGAGGAGCGCGTCCCACGCCCCGCGGTCGGTCCACATCAACGTCTTGGTGCGGATGTAGTTCTTGGAGCCCCCCCCCTCGATGGCGTAGGAGGCGAGAGTGAACGGCGCCCCGGCGAATCCCAGCAGCGGGATGTTCGGTGCGAGCTCCCGACGGATCAGCCGCACCGCTTCGTAGACGTACTCAAATACGGAAAAATCCTCGATCGGCCGGACGCGGTCGACCTCGGCGGCCGAGGTGAGCGGGTTGTGAATGACCGGCCCTTCCCCCTTGGCGTATTCGAGATCAAACCCCATCGGCTGGAGGATCGGCAGGAGGTCCGCGAAGAGAATCGCGGCGTCGACCCCCAGGACCTGCTGGGCCGTCACCGTCACCTCGGCTGCCAGACTCGGGGTCTTGCACAGCTCCATGAACGTGACTTTGCTGCGAACCGCCATGTATTCCGGCAGGTACCGGCCCGCCTGCCGCATGATCCAGACCGGGACCGTGTCGGTCGGCTCGCCCCGGACGGCGCGGAGGAAACGGCTGTTGTGGAGTTCGGAGGTCATGGAGGGGGAAAGGGCTGGGGGGGACGAGGGTCTAGGGACGAGGGGCTGAGGACGAGGGTCTAGGGAGAGGACTACTCTGGTCGCTAGTCCCTCGTCTCTAGTCCCCGGACCACTTTTCGGGGCCCTTTGGCCCACGCGGGGACCGCTCCCGCAGGGTAACGGTCCACCGAAACCATCCATAGTGACTGATTGACGCAATCCGCAAGCAGAGCGTGGGACTCGGTCGGTTGACCCGGGAAAAGGCGGTCTCCCGTGCAATCGTTCGCCAGGTCTTTAAAATCCGGGGATTCAGGACTGCCGGAGTGATTAAATGGCAAAGCAGCGCGTGCGGATCGGGGTTGTCGGAGCGGGAGCGAATACGCGACTGCGGCACATCCCGAATTTTCAGGGCATCGAGGGTGTGGAAGTCGTCGGCGTCGTGAACCGCTCGCCGCAGTCGGGCGCGCGGGTCGCCCACGAATTCGGGATTCCCAAGGTTTTTCCGGACTGGCAGTCGCTCGTCCATTCGCCGGACGTCGACGCCGTCATGATCGGCACCTGGCCGTACATGCACTGTGAAGTGACCTGCGCCGCCCTGGCCGCGGGAAAACACGTCCTGACCGAGGCCCGGATGGCGTCGAACGCCGCCGAAGCCCGGCGGATGGTCGAGGCCTCGAAGGCCCGTCCTGACCTCACCGCCCAGATCGTCCCCAGCCCGTTCGGGCTCGAGTGCGGGCCGGCGATCCAGACCCTCCTCGACGAACGCTACCTCGGGGACCTGCGGGAACTGGTCGTCATCGGGGCCGACGACACGCAGTGGGACTTCAGCCGCCCGATCCACTGGCGGCAGGACGCGCGAAAGAGCGGCCTCAACGTCCTGACGCTCGGCATTATGCACGAGACCGCCATGCGGTGGACCACTCCGGTCGAGCAGGTCTTCGCCCAGTCCCACATCTTCGAACCGACGCGTCCCGATCTCGACGCCGGGACGGAGGTCCAGGTGACGGTTCCGGACAGCCTCCAGGTCATGACCCGTCACGTCGGCGGGGCCCGCGGGATCTACCATTTCAGCGGAATCACGCTCTTCGGCCCGGGGAAGCAGATCCACATGTACGGCAGCCGCGGAACGATCAAGGTTCACTTCGGCGAGCGGGAGAAGGTCTGGGTCGGGCACCAGGGGGATCCGGCCGAGCGCCTGCTCGATATCGCACCCGAGTCGATGGGCCGGTGGCGGGTCGAGGAGGAGTTCATCGGGGTCATCCGCGGCGAGGAGAAGGTGAAATTCACCGACTTCGCCACCGGGCTCCGCTACATGGAATTCACGGAGGCGGTGGCGCTGAGCGCCGAGCGGAACCTGCCGGTCAGTCTCCCTTCGGCCGAAGCCTGAACAGGACCACACCTCGGCTGCCGCGCGTCGGCGGGTGGCAGCCGGTGAGGTCCGCGTTACCCCGAAGGGGTTTCGTCATACAGCCCAGGGTTGCCCGCAACGCGGGCTACCCTGGGTTCCGAAGCGCATGTTCCACCAACCCCAAAGGGGTTGCGTCAAAACGCGGCGATTTGGCGGAACTCCGTTGGGGTTCAACCACCTCATCCTCAAGACCCAGGGTAGCCGCTCCGCGGCAACCCTGGGCTGTTGGGCGTAACCCCTTCGGGGTAGGTGGCGCTCGCCTCGTCACGCCCGGGGACCGCGCTTCGCCTCCGCCTTTGTCCTATCCAGGTTCGATCCCGGAGTGCCGTGAACGGCGGTCTGGACGTCGAATGTGCTGTTCCTCGTCAGAACGGCCGCCGGGGCCGCCCCCCGCCTGTGAGAACCGTTCGGGGAGCGCCGGAGGCGGCGGAATGCGGGGCGTCCGCATAACCCGCAAGGCTTGTCACAAAAGCGGGCCGAATGCGCGAATGCTGGCTGACACCCGTTTTGCCCGCGGGCAAGATCATCCGATCTGTAGCGAGACGGTCCCGTCTGCGATGGGGGCACGGTCTGTGGACATCGGTTCACAAGGTCGTTGACCACGTTGTCGAGGGGGCCGTATGATGTTGGAGATTTTGTCCCAGGCTCCTGGTGTCCGGCAGCATGACGAAAATTGCCAAGATTCTTGTCGTGTTCGTCGCGATGGCCAGCCTGACGTTCCTGGGCTTCGCGATCACCACCACGGTTGGCGGTCCGAACTGGGAAGACCAGATCCCCGCGCTCGTGAACTACAAGATCACGCTCGGGGGGGACTCGGCGAATCCGGTCTGGCAGGCGGTCACCGTCCGCGACGAACCGGTCAACGGCGGCCAGAACAAGGTCCTGGCGAAGGTCCTCATCGCCTGTGTCGAAGACCAGAACCGGCGGGATGCCGAGAAGCTGACCCGCCTCAATGAACGGAAGCCCCAGCTCGAAGAGAAGCTGGCGCAGGTCAAGGCCTCCACCGCTCCGGATGACGCGTCTCTCCTGGGGTACTCCAAGTACCTGCGGGAGCACCTGGACAAGACCGCCAAGGAGATCGAGGCGGCCACCAAGCAGGTGGTCCAGAAGACCGATGAGGTCAAGAAGATCGAAGACGAGATTGCGACGCGCTACCGCGACGTGCTGCGGCTCGAGGCCCAGCTCCGCCAGACCCGCGGCGACCAGTTCCTGCTCACCACGATCCGCCAGCAGCTGATCGACCAGATCGTCCAGGTCGACGGCCTCCTGTCCCGGGCCCGCGAGCGGAACGAACAGTTGTACAACCCCAAGCCTGAGTGAGTGACGAACGCGTCCCCTTCCGTCCGATCCAACGGAAGGGTTCATCCGTCTGTCCGGAGCGAGATCCATGTCCTTTGTCGGAAAGATGCTGGTGGTGCTCAACCTCGTGTTGAGTTTCCTCTTCATGGCGCTCGCCGGCGGTGTGTTTGCCGTTCACAAGACGTGGAAGGAGAAACACACCCAGGCGCAGACCCAGGTCGACGCCGAGAACAAGAAGAACGCCGCCCTCCAGGCCGAGAAGGACACGGCCGCCAAGACGCACCAGGAAGAGAAGGACGCTCTCACGAACCGGGCCGTCGCGGCGGAAGCGAACCTGGGGAACATGACCCAGCAGATCGCGACCCTCACGCAGCAGAACAACGACCTGCAGACCAAGACCCGCCAGTTCCTGGGGGTCGCGGAATCGAAGACCGCGGAAGCGGGCGCCCGTCAGGACGAAACGGCACTCCGCCGGATCGAGAACGACAAGCTCCGCGAACAGCTCAACGCCGTGACCTCGGAGAACCGCAAGTTCCGCGACACCCTCTTCGCCCGGGACATCGAGCTCAAGGAACTCAAGGACCGCTTCAACTCGACGCTGACCGAATACGGCGACATCCGGACCTTCCTGGCCTCCAAGGGGCTCTCCTTCGACCGTGACTCGATCCGCCGGGCCCAGGAGCCCCCCCCGAAGGTCACGGGACTCGTGACCGACGTGAAGCGGGACAAGACGAACCGGCCTGAGTTCGTCGAGATCTCCCTCGGCAGCGACGAAGGTCTGGCGGTCGGCCACAAGATGGACCTCGTCGGCAGCGGTGTGGGGACCCGTTCGGCGGACTGGCTGGGACGGATCCAGATCGTCGACATCGGACCGGACTGGGCGGTCGGCCGGGTGATCGACAAGGCGGTCAACGGGATCGTCGAAAAGGGCGACAACGCCACCACGGAACTGTAAGCCGCCGTCCCGCGATCTCCGGGATTTCTCCTTCTTCCTTCAACACGCGTGACTGCGACAGGTCGATCCCATGGCCAAAGAACCCGCCGCTCCGGACGTCTACGTGAGCCTGCTGTTCGTCTCCGCCGCGGCCCTCATCACCGGCTGCCTGTTCCTCGTCGCCGAACTGATGCGGTACGACTGGAAGTTCTCGTAGCGCTTGCCGGTCCCGTCGAGGGCCGGTAAAACACCCCTTCCCGGACGTTTAGCGCAGCTGGTTAGCGCACTTCCTTCACACGGAAGGGGTCACAGGTTCGAGTCCTGTAACGTCCACTCGTTTGAGCTCGCTTGACCAAGGGAATCGCTGGTTCCCTTGGTTTTTTCTTGCGCGGATCACGCTGCCGTTCATCGGCCGTCGTCTCCGTTCCGCCGCTTTCGGGCAACGGCGGATGTGCAGAATGACCTGCATCGCCAGCCGCCTTGCGGAAGTCCTTCTGCCGGACCTGGAGATCGTCGCGGCTGGTGACCTGGATCGAATCGCGACACGTCGCAGAGACTGGCTGTGGGGCGACGAATTCGGTCCCCACATGACGTCGCAGAATGCGTGAAAACGGGCTTTTCCGGGCACAGGTCCGGACGGAGTTTTGAAGTTTCGAGAGCGGCCGGGCCACGCTCCCAAAGTGGCCCGCTTGCCCCGAGCGGATTAACCTGCCCTGAGCAACGGATCCGGGCGAGATGGCGTTCGCCCGAGTTGTCGCCGAGGGGACCATTGGTCGTTGATCAATCGGCGTCCCGGTCGTGTTTGACGGGGCTCATGAAGCCCCCGGGCTGTCGCAGCGAGGCATTCCCATGTGGCGGTGGTTGGCCCTGATCGCCCTGAATGTCGTCGCCGTCATGTCTGTTCTCAACTTCAGCAACTGGTTCGACCTGCTGTTCCCGCGGTACGTCCGCACTGCGATTGTGGTCTTCCTCAACCTTCCGCTGGGTATCGTCCTCTACCTCTTCAAGCCTCATGTCAACTTCTTCGTGGCCATCGGGTTGATTGCCGTGAATCCAATCTTCTGGGCCACGATGGTCGAACTCTGGTTGCGCAGATTTGTCGACCGACCGAAAGGTCCAACCCCCGGCCGATCAGACAACCAGGCGTGACGCTGGCGAGGGCATGCTGATTTGGAATTCGGTCTGGATCGGCGGCAGCCTTGCTGAAGTCCTCCGGCCGGACCGGTCGGTCATTCCGGCTGGCGACTTGGATCGGATTCCCGATCCCCTTGCAGACACTTTGCCTTGCAGACACTTTCCACAGCCCAAATCGAACCCACATCGGCCACTGGCGACGATCCGCCCTCATCTCCGCTCGCGCCCACTCACGTTCCTGCTGCTGCAACAACTCTCCGAGTCCGCCGCGGAGTGAGTTGCTTGAATGCGCTTTGAAGAGCGCGTCGGCGCTCATAAAACTCGGATTTGGGATTCGAGAGCAGTCACTCGAACGGAAGGAACCTTCATCGTGATCGCGGCGACGAGTCGACTCCGCTGGGGGCCGGTATTGCTCCTCCCCTTCCTCGCCGTTGCGGCGTGGGCCGTGATTGCGGACTGGCCTCCCGCGGTTGCGATTCGCGGGACACGGCAGAACAGTCCGGCCAATGACCGCTGGCGGGAACCGACCGAGGACGACGAGTACGCCGCCCGAAGTGAACTGCGACGGGCTCTGACCGCCTGGCAGACAACGTCGCCCCGTCCGCCGAGTTCCGCTCTGACGCCTCCGATGGTTCGAATTGTGAAGCGATGGCCGCGGACGGATGCTGGCTACCGGGCTCTCCTGATTCTCTGTCCGCTGGGAGGAGATCCGATTGAAGCGGCGTGGCAAGCCGTCAACCGGCCGTTTCGGCGAGAAGTTCCTGAGTCGGTCGAGAAGCTGTTCCTCGAAATCGCGGGAGAGCCACGTTGAAGGCCGTGGATGATGTGAAGACAACGGGATGGACGCTTCTGCCCGGATGCTTCTCCGCGGACGCGATGGCAGCGTGGGCGGGGCGTCTTGGCGAGAGCTTCTCAGGAGATCCTTCGCGGGGCATTCGCGAACGGGAGGGGGGCGTTTATGCCGCCCGCAACATCATCGAGATCGCTCCCTGGATCCGTGACGCCTGGCGGGCGCCGCCGCTTGTGGAGTCTGTCCTGTCGGTGCTTGGACCGCGGGCGGGACTGGTGCGGGGCCTGTTCTTTGACAAGCCTCCCAACCAGAGCTGGGCCCTCCCCTGGCACAAGGACCTGCTCATCACGGTCGAGCCGGTCGATTCGGTTCCGACGGGCTATTCGACGCCGCGGCTTCGCGCGGGTGTCTGGCACACGGAGCCGCCCGTCGAGGTGCTGGAGGCGATGCTGACGCTCCGGATTCATCTCGATGCCGTGACGGTCGACAACGGCCCGCTCGAAGTCCTGACCGGCTCCCACGTCAGCGGCAAGACGGTCGACCCGGGAGCGTTCCGCGCCGAGACGATCCTGTGCGGCGCGGGAGACGTCCTGGCGATGCGGCCGCTGCTCGTCCATTCCAGCGGCCGGTCTCGCGAGGGGACCGACCAGCATCGCCGGATCGTCCACCTGGAGTTCGCCTCGGAGGCGGTGCTGCCGGGAGGCGTCCGCTGGAACCTGTTCGAGCCGGTCCGCGCGGAGGCGGATCCGCTTCGATCGTGAGTCCGGCCCGGACGGCTACCCGACGTGATCGAAGAGCTGCGGTTCGTCCACGACCCGCAACTGGTCGAGAAGGTTTTCGAGGGCCTTCTCGACCTCGATGAGCTCGCGAACGACGCTCTGAGTGAGCGTCCGCGAACGCCGGAGGCTGCGCCGGGCGCGCGTCATGTTGACCAGGGCGCTGACGAGATGGCCCGCGGCAATGGCTTCGTGGTTGTCATCGATCATGGTTCTGCCCGCTGCTTGGAGGTACACACAAGTGTGCCCGCTCCAGCCGCGTGGCGGAGTTTTTTTCGTACGCCCCCCTGAGGATCCCCGTTGCGTTTCGGGAACATCAGGACCATTCGGCACGTCGCCCTGGCCGCCTGGTTCCAGCCGTGTTCCGACCGACCTACGGGCCCGCGACGAACTCGCCCCGCCGGATCGAGAAACAGTCCTCCCCCGAGAACACGAGGTGGATCGTCAGGCCATCAGGACTGATCCACTTCGTCGGGATCGACATCGCCTCCCCCGGTCCCGTGTCCCAGCGGTCCGGATGGAACACTGTTGTCCACGGTTCCCACGGTTCAGGGGCGTCGTAGATTCCGAACCCGCCCGCGAACTGCGGATCGTCCCCCGGCAGGGTCCGGCTCCACAGGTACCGCTTCAGGCCGCCGTTGTCGCTGACGGACGACCGGTAGAACGGCTCCGCGTTTCAAGTCTCGCGACGGACACCTCGGTGCCGGGCCGACGGGTGTGCAATATGCCATCCCGTGTCGCTGGCCCACGAGGGTCCAGGGGCACCCTGGTCAGGGGGTGCAGGGGGCAGAATGCCTCTTGCCCGCCGGAGGCCTGGCCGTCGAGGGATGTCTGAAGGAGGGCGTGTCCAAGCGCGGACACCGTGCCGGATGCCCCATCACCTAACCCGCGGGGATTGCAAAGCCAGCGGTGTGGTTTGAGGGAGTCGTCATAGCTGGTTCCACAAAGCGGACGTCCGTTGTGTCCCACGGTTCCTCAGGGAAGTGCCTCCGGCGGCAAGGGGGCATGGCCCCCTTGACCCCGGCTGCCGTGGAACGTTGGGTTTGAGCTATGGACGCCGCGCCGGCAGGTGCGTCATCCATTGCCTCCAGCAAGCAACGTGACCACAAGAACGGATGTGCCGCTGCCTTTGTGAAACATGTGTTAATCAGCCCTCCGGATGCGACTCGGCGGCCCGAACCCCGATGCCCCGGTTGAGACGTTCTGGTAGCATCCGACCCGTGAGTGCCGGTTGCCGTTCCAGACAACGGACGCCTCACGAGGGTTCTGATGGAAGCATGCAAACAACGTCGCTGACATTGCTGCATCGCTTGCGCGCGTCCGACGAACCCGAGGCATGGAATCGGTTCGTGCGCCTCTATTCCATGGGCATCTACTCCTGGGTCCGCGGCCAGGGCCTCCGGCATGACGACGCGGCGGACATCGTCCAGGACGTGTTCGTCACCCTCATGCAGAAGCTCCCCCAGTTCCATCATGAGGGAGCCCGCAGCTTCCGCGGGTGGCTCTGGGCCATCACCCGCAACAAGTGCCGCGAATGGGCCCGCCGCCGCAAACCGGTCGTCGTCCCCGCGGACTCGCTCGAGCAGTTCGAAGGGCAGGACGACGAGCCGTTCTGGGAGAACGATTTCCGTCGGCACCTGATCGCCCAGATCGCTTCCATCATCGAGCCCGACTACCCCCCCGACGTCTGGCGGGCCTTCTGGAAGCACGCCGTCGAAGGCAAGCCCGCGTCGCAGGTCGCTGCCGAGCTGCGGATCAACCTGTGGTCCGTCTACACCGCCAAGGCCCGAATCGTCAGCCGCATCCAAGAGGAGTTCGGAGATCTTATCGCCGACTGAACGACCGCCGGGGAACGCCTGCTTCCCGCCCGACCAGATCCGGGCCATTCTGCTGGGACGGGGGACGGCGGACGCCGCCGACCGTGTCGCCCGGCATATGGCTGTCTGTTCGAGCTGCGCGGCGGTCGCCGACGCGATCTCACTCGGCTCGAGCATCGCCTCCGGCTTCCGTCGGGACGACCTCCCCTGCCCCCCCACGGACCGCGAGCTGGCGGACGTGGTCGCCCGTGTCGTCCGGATCGACCGCTCGTCACGGGCCGGAAGCCCGAGCCCGCCTCGCGCGAAGATCGAAGTCCCGGCGCGGCTCGGCCCCTATCGCCCCATCGAGCTGCTGGGTACGGGCGGGATGGGGGTCGTGTACCGGGCCGAAGACACGGCGCTCCACCGGTTCGTGGCGGTGAAAGTCATCCGGGACAGCGCCGACGCGGAAGCCCGAGCCCGGTTCCTGAGCGAAGCCCGGGCCCTGGCGGCGGTCCGGCACGACAACATCGTGACGATTTATTTCGTCGGCGAGGAGCCGACCGCCGCTGGCTCCATCTCCTATCTGGCGATGGAGCTTCTGCAGGGACAGAGCCTGCGGGACTGGATGGCGACTGCCCCCTGCCCGTCGGTCGAGTGGATCGTGCAGGCCGGTCGGCAGATCGCGGCGGGGCTCGCCTTCGTCCACGACGCGGGGATGGTCCACCGGGACGTCAAGCCGGCCAACCTGTGGCTGGAGTCTCCGCAGGGAGCGTCGAACCGCTCCTCGGGAACCCACCCGTCGCCGCTCGTCTCTCCGCCTTCGTCTCCGTCCTCATCCCCATCTGCGATTCCTCTCGGCCGGGTGAAGCTCCTCGACTTCGGACTGGCTCACGAGTCCGGCCATCTGGTCGAAGCGGGGGCCGCCGGAACGCCCGCCTACGCGGCGCCGGAGCAGGCCCGCGGCGAGATCGTCGATGCCCGGGCGGATCTCTTTGCACTCGGCTGTGTGCTGTACGAGCTGTGCACCGGCAAGCTGCCGTTCCCCGGACGGAGCCGGCTGTGGACCGGCTGGGATCCGACGCCGACTCCCGTTCGCTCGCTGAACTCCGCTGTTCCGAAACGACTCGCGGCGCTGATCGACCGGCTGCTTGCCGCGAGCCCAGCCGATCGCCCGGAGTCGGCGCACGCCGTCGAGCTGGAACTCGCCGCCCTCGCTCCTCCTTCGCCCGGCGCCTCGGGCGTTGCAGCCCCGAACGGAGGGCTCCTCGCGATCCGCGAACACCGCCCGCAGCGATGGCTTGTCCCGGCGGCCGGTTTCCTCGTGGCCGCCGGTTTCCTTGCGATGTTCGTCTCTACGCGAGGCTCCGTCCCCTCCGCCGGTTCGGCTCCCGCGCCGGGCAAAGTCGGCAACGACGAACCGCCGCCAACCGCTCCCGTTGCCCAAGCGACGGAACTCACCACAGCGGACCCGCCGAACGCCGTCGCCGCGATCGAGGTCATGGACGACGACTGGCGTCGCGCCGTTGCGGCACAGCCGCCGCAGCTTCAGCTCAACTCCGTTCTACGGATGCTGGGACGCCTGAACCCGAAGTTCGACTGGCTTCAGGGGAGCGGCTGGGTCGAGCAGTACGGAGTGATCCGCATCACGGTCGATGCGGAAACGGTCTCCGACCTCCGCCCGATCGGAGTTCTGAAGGACCTGACGGTCCTGCGATGTCGCGGCTCCGCTCCCGGTCTCGGGATTCTGACCGACCTCTCGCCGATTTCGGGGCTCACCCTGAAAGAGCTTCACTGCCGCAACAATCCCGGTCTCCGGGACCTGTCTCCCGTCCGCCTCGACAGCCTGGAGTTCCTCGATGGGTCGTACACCAGCCTGGAAACACTTTCCGGGCTGACCGGGGCTCCGCTCCACACGCTCAAGATCATCGGAACGCCTGTTACGGACCTGGGGCCGGTCCGCAGGATGTCGAAGCTGAAGACGCTCGACTGCACGGACTGCCCCATTGCCGATTTCGAGCCTCTCGCGGCGACATCGGTTCGTGAACTTCGCGCAAATGTGCGGACCGAGCGCGATGCGGCGGCCCTCCGGAAGATCAAGTCGCTGGAGTATGTGAACCGCTTGCCAGCCAAAGAGTTCTGGAAGGGGTTTTCGGCGGGCAACGCTCCGTAGTCCGCCCCCGCCGGCGGGGGCGATTGTGAAGTCTCTGTAAATCCCCGCCGCGCCGTCCCAAATCTCACCGGGGAGCGCATTCATTCGGGGTGCGATTCGCTGTTGAAGCGGTCGCGGGACGCAGGCCGGAGGGCCCTTCACCCGCGAAGCCGCGGCAGCGAATCCGGCGCGAGATCCTCGCGCCTCGGAAAGCGATCGAGATCGATCGCCTTCCTGTTCGTCCCCGCCCCCGGAGATTCTGGTGAGAAGTCTACTGTCCCCTTGTGGTTCGCGGCCCGGCTCTCGGGGATTCACCCTTATTGAGCTGCTGGTCGTCATCGCCATCATTGCCGTACTGGTCGCGATCCTTCTTCCGGCCGTTCAGCAGGCCCGCGAGGCGGCGCGGCGCTCGCAGTGCAGCAACAACCTCAAGCAGATCGGCCTCGCCCTGCACAACTACGCGGAGGCCTTCGGCAGCTTTCCCCTCGGCGGAGCGGGAACGTCGACCGGTCCTATCACCACGCCGGGCGGGACCTGCGCCTGGACCGGGACCGATCCGATGCGGGCTCCCTGGACGGTGCTGATTCTTCCCCAGCTCGACGAATCGAACCGCTACAACAAGTTCGTGTTCGAGCAGAACTTCACCTGCTACAGCACCAACCGCCAGGGCTCCGCGGCGAACAACGCCCAGTGGCAGATCCCGCTCTCCAAGTACCGGTGTCCCTCGGACGACTTCTTTCCGCAGCAGCCGCTGACGAGCTACCGTGGCGTTGAGGGAGGGGGCGGCGTCCCCTGGTGCTCGTCGAGCTCCCGGCCGACCTCCCGCTTCTTCTTCAACAATGGCGTCCTCTACTACAACTCGGCCATCACGTTCCGCGACATCGCGGACGGGGTCTCGAACGTCCTTCTCGTCGGGGAATCGCCCTACCAGAACTGGTCGGACTCCGATCCCCGCTACAACGAAGGCTGGGCCTCCTCTGCCTTCACGATCAACACCACCGGTTTCCCGTCGGTCTCGACCGGCGTCCGCTTCCCGATGAACACCGGCGTCAACGGCAATGACTCGTCGGGGTGTTTCGGGAGCAGTCACACGGGCGGTGCGTTCTTTGTCCTGTGCGATGGCTCGGTGCAGTTCCTGAGCGAGAACATGAGCCTGGAGATCAGCCAGCAGCTCGGCGCACGGAACGACAAGGCTCCGCTGGGAGGACTCTTCCAGTGAGGATTTTCGTCCAGCGGCGATGGATGCCGAGGCTGGCCCTGTGCGGCGGCCTCGCGCTCGGTCTTTCCGGTTGCGGGTGGAGCGAGTCCGGGCCCCCCAGGCATGACATTCAAGGTCACGTGACCTATGCCGGGCAGCAGGTCCCGCGCGGGCTGATCCGGTTTACTCCGGACCACTCCAAGGGGAACAGCGGGCCGGGGGCCGTGGCAGACATCCACGACGGATTCTTCCGGACGAAGTCCGGCCGGGGGGTGATCGCCGGCCCGCATGTCGTCCTGATCTCCGGTTTCGACGGCGTAGCCCAGGCGGACTCCGCCCTTCCGGAAGGAGCCTCGCTGTTCAGTCCCTACACGACGACCTGGAACTTTGAGGACAAGACGGCTGTGGTCGAGATCGGGGTCCCGGTGAAGAAGACCCGCTGACCTCTTTCGACCGTGATCCTGGCCGAGGCGGTGCGGCTCAGCCGTTCGTCACGCCGACACGATCCAAGGACCTCGCGGCGCGCGACCAGGGGACATCCGGAAACGACGCCGGGTGAAAAAAGACCCGTGCCGCGAGGCCTTGGCCGAGGGAGGTTCTCAGCGCCCAGCAGGCCGCTTCGGCGAGCCAGCGGGAGCTGATCCGTCGCAGTCCCGTCCTCAGCCACAGCCGTGAGCGGAACTTTCGGCGGAACATTTTCCCTGAGTAGGCCGCGAGGGGCGCCGAGCTTCCCGCGCGGAGAGCCTCGTCGAGGACCTCGGTGGCGAACCCGGAGAGCCGCAGACACGGATCGAGGCCCCCTGCCGTGAGAGGCGACACTGCCCCGGCGGCATCCCCGACGAGGAGTCCGCGGGTATTCGCGATCTGCGGAAGAACGCCGCCAACCGGGATCCGTCCACCGCGGCGCTCGACTCGCTCCTCGATCGCAATTCCAAGTTTGGTCCGGACGACCTCGGTCCACCGTGCGAGCGCCGCGGGGGGCGCGAACCGCTCGGCATACCCGCCGACGCCGACGTGGATCTCTTCTCCGTCGTGCACCGCCCAGGCGATATAGCCGGGGGCGAGCTCCGGATCGATCAGGCAATGCATCCGCGGCGGGCCGCCGTTGGACGTGTCGCGGTAAACGTCCTCCAGGCCGACGATCCACTCCGTGTTGCGGCTCAGCCCGAGATGCTCCGCAACGCGGGAGACCGCCCCGTCCGCGCCGACGACGAAACGCGCCGTTGCCTCCCAGCTTTGCTTGCCCGTCCGTAGTCGAAGCGTGTTCGCTCCGCCCGCCTCGCAGATCGATTCGAGATGCGTCTCGAGGGCAATCTCCACCCCAGCGGCCCGGCACTCTTCGAGCCATGCCGTGTAGAGGCGTCCCATACGGCCGACGCGGAACTCGGCGTGCGGGCTCTCCAGATCGAGCCGCCGGAGGCCAGGCGAATAGAGTGAAACGTGACGGATCGCCGGGCCCAGCGAATCGGCCGGGAACGAAAAGTCCTCGAGCGTCCGCCGCACGAAGATCCCGGTCGTGTGGATCCCCGCTTGGAGCGTCTCCTTCCTGTCGATCAGAAGGACGCGGCGTCCCTGCCGCCCGAGGGCCAGAGCCAGGTTCAGCCCGGCCAGTCCGGCTCCAACAACCGCGCAGTCGAACTCGGCCATAACTCGCTCCTTTCGCAAAGACTTTGTGGTGCAGAGTATTTTCCGACAGCGAAACGTTCGGCGGATCAACGGGTGCGGTCAGGCGGGCGAGAAGCCTTTTCGGCCGCGGGGGACGGCCGCCGAGAGGGCGGCGTCGCGGACGACCTGTTCGAGCACTTCCAGGTACTTGAGGAACTCGGCCCGGCCGGTCGCCGTCAGGCGGACGAGCGTCTGCTGGTTCCGGCCCGCGCCGCGCTTCCAGAGTTCGATCAGCCCCGCCTCTTCAAGCACCTTGAGATGCCGGCCCAGGTTGCCGTCGGTCAACCGGCACTGCTCTTTCAACTCGACGAACGTCACGCCGTCCGGCGACGCCGCCAGCGACGTCATCAGTCCCAGCCGGGCCCGTTCGTGGATCACCCGATCGAGGCCGTCGTAGGCATAACGTCCCCCGCTCGAACCGTCGTCGGGAGTCTCGGAAAGGTGTTTCTCAGACGGCATGGCGGCGCTCCAGGGAGAAATAGAGCACGCCGGCCGCCAGCGACTGGCCGACGCCGAAGGTGATCGCCATCGTCCAGCCCGCCAGCGCCTGGCTGTCACGAGCCCACGTCAGGACGAAAAGTCCGGCGACGACATAGTACGCGCCGATCCACCAGGTCCCGCGCGGCAGGAAGCTCGCGGAGGCAAAGATCCCCTGGGCAAACAGGAGAGCCCAGATCGCGGGGAGCGTCCACCCGACATCCGGGGCCTTCAGGGTGATGACCGCCGTCGCCAGTCCCCCGGTCAGGAGGGAGGGAGCCAGGGCCCGCAAGGCGGTCAGCGTCCTCGCCCCTTCGCGTCCGGTTGGATCGCGGAGCCAGCGGGCCAGGAGGTCGACGGCGTTCGCAGCGACCGAGAGCCCGGCCACGGCGGACCAGAGGAGAACATAGGCGTGCAGGTGACGTGTCGGCTCCGCCAGCCCCCACGGCTGAAGTCCCGCCGCCAGAAACGCCAGGAGGGCGGAAAGGGCCGCGGCGTGGGCGCGGTATCCCCGGAAGACCTGTGTCGCGGCGACCCGTTCGCGGATCTCAGCGATCTCCAGAAGTGCGTGCTGCAACTGCATGACGACCCCCAGCGATGAAGACTCTGCACGGCAAAGTAATCCAGCGTCCCCAAAGTCACAAGAGCGAACGAGAGCAAGAGCAGCCACAGCCGCGGATCCAGGGCAGCCAGCCCTTGCCGCCGGAGGCGCTTCCCTCGCGGAACCGTCCAATCCACAACGGACGTCCTTCCCCGCGCAGGCAACCTTGAAGCCGTCTCCCCCGGAAGTACACTCGGCCAAAGCTGTGGGGTCTTCAGTCACAAGGGCAAAGGGAGTCATTCCATGCTTCGAGTTGCGCGCTCGATCGCCCTGCTTCTCGCCATTCCGGTGGCGACTGCTCAGGCGGCCAATGTCACGGTGAACTTTGCGGGGACGGTCCGGGCGATCATCGACGCCAACGACGCGGAGGCGCCGCCGATCGACTTTCAGCCCGCCCCGGTTGGAAGCTCGTTCTCCGGGACGATCACGTACGACGACGGTTCCGCGGTGACGGATGGCGGGACGGGCTACGCCCGTTATCTGAACCTGCTTTCGTCGAGCGGCTCCCTGACGATCAACGGTCACACGATCGTGACGAATGGGCCGGTGACCGCGACCACGGTCTCGGGAGAGAGCGGCTTCGGTTTCTCCGGGATCAACCTCGGCAACCAGCCGGTGACGCTGCCGGCCGGCTGGAACGTCTCGGCCAGCCCGCTCCCGTATTTCACGCTTCAGCTCTGGGACGTGCCGCCGAGAACCAGGCCGCTGACCCTCCCCTCGTCCCAGAACGATTTTGCCACGGACCACCTGAACCTGGTCCTGGACTTCCAGCAGAGCGTGACCGTGGCCGGCCAGGCCTACGGAGGCCGCGTCTTCCTCGAGGGAACGATTACCTCCCTCTCGGTCATCGGTCCCCCTCCCCCGCCGCGGGAGGTGGCGATCGACGTCATTCCGACGAGTCAGAACAACGAGATCAACCTCAAGGACAAGAAGCCGAAGCCGCTCGACGTGGCGGTTTTCGGATCGGCCGACTTTGACGTCACGGCGGTCCTGCCCGAGACGATCATCCTCGGTGATCCGGAGCTGACCGACCCGGAAACGGGTCTGGGGCAGAAGGTCGCTCCCAGTGACATCTTCGAGGTTGACGTTAACCGCGACGGACGTCTCGACCTGCTGATCCGCTTCGACCTGCGGGACCTGAAAGACTTCGGCGCGATCGGTTCGTCAACGACGTCGCTGGAGTTCCAGGCCCTTCTCGACAATCAGGGGCTGGTCTTCGGCAGCGACGACGTGTCGATCTCCGGCGGCAAGGGAAAGGGGCGGAAGTCCAAGCACCGCCCCAGCCGACATGACTTCCAGCTTCGCGGGCGGTGACCGAGGTCGCATCCGCTGTGGTTTGGACGGTTCCTCGAGTGAAAATGCCTCCGGCGGCAAGGGCTGGCCGCCCTTGACCCGCGGCTCCGGTCGATTCGCTCTCGTGAGCGGATCGACCTATGGGCTACTTCTTCGGCACGATGGCCGCGGCGGCCACCGTGCAGACGCGGCCGATCAGCGGATTGACGATGCCGTCGCCCGTCGGGTGAAGGCGGCTGCTCAGGAAGATCACGAACAGCTCCTGCTCCGGGTCGATCCAGATCCCCGTCCCCGTAAAGCCCCCATGCCCATAGGCTGCGGGGCTCAGGAGATCGCCGCGGTTGGCCGAGTAGCCCGAGCGGTTGTCCCACCCCGCCATCCGGAAATTGGAACCGGGAACCGCCGTCGGACGCGTCATCTCCTTGAGCGCCGCCTCCGGCAGGATCGTCTTCCCGTTCCACGTCCCGCCGCTGAGAAGCATCTGGGCGAAGACCGCGAGATCGTCTCCCGTCGAGAACAGTCCGGCATGCCCCGCCACCCCGCCGAGAGCCTGCGCCCGCGGGTCATGGACGAGACCCGTCAGCCACGTTTCCCCCTTCTTCTCCGTCGGGCAGATCCGCGGCAGGAGCGATTTGTCGGGAAGGTAGCCGGTGTCGGGCATCCCGAGCGGCTCGTAGAGCTCGGCCCGGACGTAGTCGTTCAGCTTCCGCCCGCTCACCTCTTCGACGATCCGCCCCAGCACCAGAAAATTCACGTCGGAATACATGAACTTCTCGTCGAGACCGGCGACCGGCTTGAGGGCCAGGATCTTCTGCCACGCCGTCTCGGGACCGAGGGCGTAGTCGCCGATCGCGTTGTCCGGAATCAGCCCGCTCGTGTGGAGCAGCAGGTGCCGGACGGTGATCTTGTCCTTGCCGTTCTCGGCAAAGGCCGGAAGGTACTTCGTTACCGGCGCGTCGAGGTCGACCTTCCCTTCCGAGACGAGCTTGTGAACGCTCGTTGCCGTCGAGATGGGCTTCGTCAGCGACGCCAGGTCGAAGACCGTGTCGAGCGTCATCTCTTCGCGGGTCGGCTCGGCGCGGCGCAGGCCGTACGCCTTCCGATGAACGATCTTCCCCTTGTGGCCGACCACGATGACGCAGCCGGGCATCTTCTTGTCCCGAATTCCCTCGGCGGCAATCCGGTCGATCGCCTCCAGCCGTGACGCCTGCATCCCGACATCCGCCGGAGCGGCCAGCGGCAGCTTCGGCTCGGCCGCTCGGGCCGTCTCCGCCATCCCGAGTAAACAGATTAACAGGGCCGCAGCAGCGGCCGACGGGCGGAGACGCAGGGCGCGGGACATGGCAACTCGCAAGGAGGACCGTTTGAAAACGGACGACTGACCACGGAGCGCTGCGATCAGTTCGTCGAGCAGCCGCCGCCGGTTCCGCACGATCCGGTGGCCAGCACCGGCAGTCCGGGGAGGGGGCGCGGCCGGGGAGCGGCGTTCGTGGGCGGGTACTCGTCGATGTATTCGTAGTACACGTTCCGCTGCCGGGGGATGTAGCCGGCGTCGCTGATGCAGCGGCGGATCGTGTCGAGCGAGAGATGGAACACCGTCCCCGCCTGGGCGACGACGTTCTCTTCGATCATGAGGCTCCCCATGTCGTTCGCGCCGAACATGAGCGCCATCTGGCCAACCTTTTCGCCTTGGGTGACCCAGGACGACTGGATGTTGGGGATGTTGTCGAGGTACAGCCGGGCGACCGCCTGCGTCTTGAGGTATTCGAAGGCGCCGACTTCCGGAATCTGCGACATGTCGACGCCCCCCTTGCGGCCTTCCTCGGCGTCCTTGCCGAACCAGGGGGCGTGGCCGGGAGCCTGGTGCGTCCAGCAGATGAACGCGGTGAAGCCCTTGGTCTTATCCTGGAGCTGCCGCAGCCGGTCGAGGTGCTCGATCCGTTCTTCCAGCGTCTCGACGTGGCCGAACATCATCGTGCAGGTGCTGCGGCCGCCGAGTTCGTGCCAGGCCTCATTGACTTCGAGCCAGCCGTCGGTCAGGACCTTGCCTCGCGTGATGAGCTTGCGAACGCGGTCGACCAGGATCTCGCCGCCGCCGCCCGGGAGGCTGCCGAGGCCGGCTGCCTTGAGCCGTTCGAGGACGGTCTTGAGCGGGAGTTTGCTGATCTTGTGGAAGTGGTAGAGCTCGGGGGGGCTGAAGCCGTGGATGTTGACCTGCGGGAATTTCTCCTTCATGGAGCGGAGGAGGTCTTCGTACCACTCCAGCGGCAGTTTGGGGTGGAGTCCCCCCTGGAGGAGGATCTGGTCGCCGCCGAGGTCGACCGTTTCCTGGATCTTTTCGAACAGGACTTCCTTGGTCAGGACGTAGGCTTCGGGGTGTTCGACCGGGCGGTAAAAGGCGCAGAAGTCGCAGACGGCGGCGCAGACGTTGGAGTAGTTGATGTTCCGGTCGATGTTGTAGGTCCGGAACGGCTCGGGGTGGAGTCGGCGGGTGACGGCGTCGGCCGCGGCGCCGATGGCGGTGAGGTCGTGCGACTGGAGGAGTTGCACGCCTTCTTCTGGGGTGAGCCGTTGTCCGTCGATCGCCTTTTGGAGGATGTGTTCGATGACGGGTGGCGTGACGCTGATCATGAAGGGAATTCCGAGTGCTGCGGGACTGGCGGATTGTACAGGTTCGCTCTGAGGCTCCAACCGACATGACGTTCCGCTCTTAACACCGGGTCCAGGGGCACCCTGGTGGGGGGATGCAAGGGGGGCAACGCCCCTTTGCCCGCCGGAGGCCCTCTCGTCGAGAGATGTCGGAAGGAGTGAGTATCCAATCGCGGACGCCGTGTCGTATGACCCCTCACCAACCCGCGGGGGATTCCAAAGCGAGCATTGAGTCCTCAACGCCGGCTCCACAAAGGGGACGTCCGTTGCTTACCACGGTTCCCCATCGAAAATGCCTCCGGCGGCAAGGGGGTGAGACCCCCTTGACCCCAGGCTGCCGTGGCACGTTGGGTTTGAGCGAGCACAGCCGCGCCGGCAAGTAAAGATAGGCACTTGTCTTTCCGCAGGTCAGGTGCGACCCTTCTGTAATGAACATTCTTTCACAACGGATTCTGACCTACATCGAAGGGCCTTCTTATCACCCATCGGACCTCAAGGGACTCGGCAAAAAGCTCGGACTCAAGCGGGACCGCCTCTCCGCCCTGCAGGAGGCCGTCGACGAACTCGTCGCGGGCGGAGCCGCCCGAGTCTCGACAACCGGACTCATTCTCGGCCGGTCCACCGCCGGACTTCTCCTCGGCAAAGTGAGCCGCACATCGGCGGGCGACGGTTATCTCACACCAGCCCCACCCGTCCCTCGCGGAATCACCGGCGACGTCTTCATCGACCGCGGAGACATGAAGGATGCCCAGGACGGCGACGAAGTCCTCGTCAAACTGACCGCCCGGCGGCGTGCGGGAGGACAACGGTCCGGAGAAATCGTCGAGGTCGTGACCCGCGAGACAACGGTCTTCGTCGGCACGTATTTCGAGGAAGACGGCGCGGGCTGGGTCCAGATCGACGGCCGGAATTTCCCGCACCCGATCTCGGTTGGCGATCCGGGGGCCAAGGGAGCCCAGCCGGAGGACAAAGTCGTCATCGAGATGCTGCACTTCCCGACCGATCGCGAATACGGCGAGGCCGTCCTGACGAAGGTCCTGGGACCGCGAGGCGAGCCGGGCGTCGACACGCAGCTCGTGATTCACGAGTTCGCCCTCCCGGTCGACTTCTCCGAACCGGCCCAGGAGGAAGCCCGCCGCCAGGCGGACGAGTTCGACGAGAACGACCTCTCCGACCGCGAGGACTGGACCGACGAGCTGATCCTGACGATCGACCCGATCGACGCCCGCGACTTCGACGACGCCATCTCGCTCCAGCGGGACGACAAGGGGCACTGGCACCTCGGGATCCACATCGCCGACGTCTCCCACTTCGTCGAGGAGAACAGTCCCCTCGACGACGACGCCCGCCAGCGGGGGACGAGCGTCTACCTGCCGGCCACTGTCATCCCGATGCTGCCGGAAGTGATCTCCAACGGTCTCGCGAGCCTGCAGGAAGGACGGGTTCGGTACGCCATGTCGGCGCTGCTGGAGCTCGACGAGGAAGGGAACGTCCGCAAACGCCGCTTCGCCCGGACGGCGATCAAGGTCCGCAAGCGGTTTGCGTACGAGCAGGTGATGCCGGTCATCCAGCATCCCGACCGGCACCCGGAGATCCCCCAGGAGATCCGGCGGCAGCTGTGCGACATGCACGCCCTGGCGATGAAGCTCCGCCGCAAGCGGTTCCGCAATGGGGCGATCAATCTGGAATTGCCCGAAGTGAAGCTCGACTTCGACCGCGACCTCCGGGTCACGGGAGCCCACGAGGCGTTCCACGACGAGAGCCACCAGCTCATCGAGGAGTTCATGCTCGCCGCCAACGTGGCGGTGGCGACCGAGTTGTCGGACCGCGGGATCGAGTTCCCCCGCCGGATCCACGACGAGCCGAACCTTCCCAAGCTCAAAGCGTTTGCGGAGTTTGCCGACTCTCTCGGCTTCCCGCTTCGCAAGCCGCAAAGCCGGAAGGACCTCCAGGGGCTGCTCGCCCGCGTCAAAGGGACGCCGCAGGAGCGGGCGATCAACTTCGCGATGCTCCGCAGCCTCAAGCAGGCGGAGTATTCGCCGAAGGAGGTCGGGCATTACGCCCTGGCCGAGCCGGAATATTGCCACTTCACGAGCCCCATCCGGCGGTATCCCGACCTGATCGTGCATCGGCTCCTCGGCCAGATCATCGATGGTCACAAGCGGCCGAAGGGGTTTCGCGGGGAAGCCCTGGTCCACATCTCGACGCACTGTTCCATGACGGAGCGGCGGGCGGCGGATGCCGAGCGGACCCTGAGCCGCGTGAAGCTGCTCCTGTACGTGCAGGACAAGATCGGGATGCGGCTGCCGGCGACGATCACCGGCGTCGACCGCTTCGGCTTCTTCTGTCGCGGAACGGAGCTCCCGGTCGAGGGGTTGGTCCACGTTTCCACTCTGCCCGGTCCCGAGTCGTATGAGTACGACAAGGTCGCTCAGCGGCTCGTCGGCCGGCAGACCGGACGGGCCTATCAGCTCGGCGACCGGGTCGAGGTTGAGATCGACCGCGTCGATGTCGACCGTCGAGAGCTCGACCTGCTGCTCGTCCAGCACGCCAAAGCCAAGGCCCCGCCCCGGCGGAGCAAGGGAGCTGGTGGCGGCGGAAGCAAGACGGAGTCACCCCGGCGCCGCGGCCGAAGCCGACCTCGGTGAGCACACTCCTCCCATCTCTGCCTGATCTGTGTGAATCTGTGTTGATCCGTGGCTCAAGAAGAACTAGCCACGGATGAACACAGATAAGAGAGGCCTCGCCCGTGGCTCTCGTATCGGGAATCTCCACAGTCGCTGGCTGAGAACTGACGACCGACGACTGAAAACTCGAAATGTCCGGATTCCCGCAGCCCCGCTCCGCCTACATCCATGTGCCGTTCTGCGCGCACAGGTGCGGGTACTGCGACTTCACGCTCATCGCGCGGCGGGACGACCTGATGGGGGCGTACCTCGACGGTCTCGCGCGGCAGCTCGAATCGCTGGGGAATCCCGTTGAGGTCGACACCGTCTTCTTCGGTGGTGGGACCCCGACGCATCTCGATCCACCGTCCCTCGCGCGGTTGCTGGAGCTCACGAACCGCTGGTTCCGGCTTGTCCCCGGGGGGGAGTTCAGCGTCGAGGCGAATCCGTCCGGACTGACCGATGAGAAGCTCGATCTGCTGGCGGAGACTGGCGTGAACCGTGTCAGCCTAGGCGTGCAGTCGTTTGTCAACGACGAACTGCGGCTGCTCGAACGCGATCACGCCGTGACGGAGGCGGTCGAGACGGTCGGCCGCCTTCAGCGCCGTTTCCGGAACGTCTCGCTCGACCTGATCTTCGCGCTCCCCGGACAGACGCTGGAGACCTGGAAGGCGAACCTCGAGCGGGCTATCGAACTCCAGCCGCAGCATCTCTCAACGTACGGTCTTACCTTCGAGCGGGGAACGACCTTCTGGTCGAAGCAATCGCGTGGGACGATCGTCCCCGCCGAGCAGGAGCTCGAACGGCAGATGTACGAGCACGCCATGGACAGGCTGGAGGAAGCGGGCTACGGGCACTACGAGGTCTCGAACTTCGCCCGACCGGGGTTCGAGTGCCGCCACAACCAGACCTACTGGCGGGCGGATTCGTTCTACGGCTTCGGTCCCGGTGCAGCCTCCTTTGTCGGCGGCGTGCGGCGGATGAATCACCGCAGCGTCACCACCTGGATCCGAAAGGTCCTGGCTGGAGAGTCGCCGATCGTTGAGGAAGAGGTCCTCACGCCGGAGGAACGGGCCCGGGAGGCGGTCATGGTCGGGTTGCGGCAGGCTGTTGGCCTGAACGTCGCCGAGTTTCAGAGTCGGTATGGGTTTGAACTGCTTCCCCTCGGCGGAGAAGCCGCCCCGAGGTTTCTCCAGAAGGGCTGGCTGGAGATCGTTGATGGTTCACTGCGGCTGACGCGCTCGGGCCGCCTCTTCACGGATACGGTCGTGATGGAGTTTCTGTGAACCAGACGAGCGAGGGGCGTCAGCCCCTTGATACGCGGTGCGAATTGTCCGCGCTGTCCCGGTTCCTCGCACCGGTCGGATCTGTGTTCATCCGTGTGGCTGATTTTCTTGAGCCACAGATAAACACAGATAGGAGGTCATAAGTGGGCTGACTCCCACCGCTCTCCTGAGGACGACCAATTACCCGGCGTAGCTTGTCTGCGCCACCAGGATTGCGTTCAGCACCAGCACTGCCGCCACGCCGGCCACGAATCCCACCAGCCCGCCCAGAACAAACGCCCCGGCGACCCACCCGCCGTGGTAACGCCCTCCGCTGATCGTCGCCATCCTTCCCCCCTGCTCTTCTCGCCCGTTTCCGATCGCTCCGATCGTGCTGTCGCTCCAGGCGGCAAACCGCCCCGCTCCCGGGCCTTCTCCAGCATCCGCATCCGCCTCGCGCGATGCAAATTGAATCGTCTTCCGGTGATACGGAATCCGTCCCGCGACCGTTTCCCTCGCAATCTGGCGTCGAAAACTGCGGCGAGTCCTTTCCACACGCCACCTCTCCAGCCACAATTCCGTCATGTGTCGGACGCGCCGGCCGGTTTTTGTCATTGGCGTCAGTGTTCTTAAACGTAGTTGTCCATCCCGGCGCATCGGGAGCACATTCGAACGTGATGCCAGCTCAGGGGAGTCTTCACCGTGATTTTCGGATGGGGCAAGAAGAAGGAAGAAGAAGAGGAAGAGGAAGAGATCGAGCTGGTCACGTTTCAGGGGGCCCTGAACAAGGTGGAGCCCGACCTGAAGGAGAACGCGAAACTCGTCCAGGCGGGGCTCGTTAAAGCCAAGGAAATCGTGACGGACGCCCTCATGAAGCGGGCGGAAATGATCCGCCTGGAGCCCAAGGGGCAGGCCGCCGTCGCCACCTTTTACATCGACGGCATTCCGACCCCCGGGGCGCGGATGCCCGCCCAGACCGGTCTCGCCGTGACGCAGATGCTCAAGCTGCTCTCCGGGCTCGACGTCAAGGTCCGGAACAAGCCGCAGTCAGGGGGGATCAAGGCCCAGTCCAACGAACTGCCGTGGGAAGTCCGCGTCGACAGCCAGCCCATGAAGGAAGGGGGCGAGCGGCTCGTCATCCGCATGCGGAACACCAAGATTCCCTTCGAAACGCCCAATGAACTGGGCTATTCCGAGGTCATCAAGCAGAAGATCCGCGATCTCGCCGCCGGCAGCAACGGGATTATCCTCGCCGCCGGTCCGCCGATGTCGGGGGTCTCGACCCTAGTCCTGGGGATCGTCCGCGGGATCGACGCCTACATGACGACGATCTACTGCATGTTCGACCCGCAGCGGGACATCCCGCACGTGACGCAGTTCAAGGCGGAGCCCGGCGACGACCTGCGGCGGACGATCGTCCGCGCCAAGCGGGCGGAAGCGGAAGTCATGTACATGGAGCCGGTCCGCTCCGTCGAGTTCGGCAAGGTGCTGCTCGAAGACTCCGAAGACGTGACGATGATCTCGGAATTCGCCGCCAAGGACGCGGCGGACGCGATTACCCGGTTCTGCCAGCTCGCGGGGGATCCCAACATCGTCGCGGAGCGGCTTCGGGGGGTGTTCTCCCAGAAGCTGGTCCGCGTCCTGTGCGACAAGTGCCGTCAGGCGTTCCGTCCGAACCCCAAGCTCCTCGAGAAGGTCGGCCTGCCGGAAGAGACGAAGGTGCTCTACCGCAAGTTCGAAGCTCCGAAGGAAGAGGAGACCGAGGAGCTCGACGTCTGCGAGAAGTGCGGCGGAGCGGGCTTTTACGGCCGCACCGCGATGATCGAGGTGATCGAGAACACGGACGCGATCAAGGAGATCATCAAGGCCGGGGCCGATCCCGGCGCTCTTCGCGCGGCCGCCCGCAAGGAAAAGATGCCTTCGCTCCAGGCAGACGGCATCCGGCTCGTCGGCGAGGGAAAAACCTCGCTGGAAGAGCTCCAGCGGGTGTTCAAGGGCGAGCAGTAAGTCCGCGTCTGACCGTCTTCATGGAGCGGCATGTCCCGTGGGGCATGCCGCTCCGTTTCGTTTGGCGACAGGAAGAGGGAATGTTCGTTGTGGCTTGGGCGCTTCCTCGAGGGGGCCTCTGGCGTCGGGCTCGAACCGCATCCTTGCCGGCACGACGTGATAGCTGTGACCCAACGTGCCATGGCAGCCTGGGGTCAAGGGGGCCACGCCCCCTTGCCGCCGGAGGCACTTCCATGAGGAACCGTGGGACACAACGGACCTCCCCTTTGTGGTGCCAGCGTTGAGGACTTCCTCAAGACACACAGCTCGCTTTGCCATCCCCGCGGGTTGGTGAGGGGGGCATACGACACGGTGTCCGCGTTTGGACACGTGCTCCTTCAGACATCTCTCGACGGCCAGGCCTCCGGCGGGCAAAGGGGCGTTGCCCCTCTGCACTCCCCACCAGGGTGCCCCTGGACCCGGCTGGGCCCGTACTTGGTGGCGGCGCCCCTGTCCATGAAACTTCACGGACTTCCGGTCGCGACACGCATCAGCGTCGGTTAAACTATTGCGCCATCGAGCTCGCTTCGCCCCTCCCGGCGCGGCGAACCCGAACGATCCCGAGCGCGAGGATTCCATGCTGAAGTTTGAGGGCAAAGGCCAGGCGACAACCTGCAACGGTGCAACGCGCCGGGATTTCCTGCAGGTCGGAGCGCTCGGGGCCGTCGGACTCTCGCTGCCCCAGTATCTGCAGGCCAAAGAATCGGGCGCGGTCGACAAGTCGAAAGACAACCGCGCCTGCATCATGATCTTCAACCTCGGCGCGCCGAGTCAGCTCGATACGTTCGACATGAAGCCGGAAGCCCCGGCCGAAGTCCGCGGGCCCTTCCAGGCGATCGACACCAACGTCAAAGGGATCCAGATCTCCGAGATCCTCCCGATGCACGCCAAGGTGGCGGACAAGTTTTCGTTCGTCCGCTCCTGCCACCACACCGGCGCCGCGGTCCACGACGCCGGCTGGCAGATGATGCAGACCGGCCGTCTCTTCTCCGGCGGCGTCAACACCCCCCACTGCGGCTCGGTCGTCAGCTACCTGAAAGGCCGCAAGTCCGACCTGCCCCCCTTCGTGATTCTCCCCGAGCCGATGGGCCGCGGCGGCGGAAACCTCCCCAATGGTCAGGCGGGCGGCTTTCTCGGCAAGGCCCAGGACCCGTTCGCCCTGATGGCGGACCCCTCGAAACCGAACTTCAAGGTTCCCGACCTTCTCCCGCCGAGCGACATGGGGACCGCCCGCCTCGACCGCCGCAAGCGGATGAGGGAAATCGTCGACGACGCCGTGAAGGAGTTCGAAGCGTCCGAAAGCGCCGCCCTGCTCGACAGCAACTTCCAGGCGGCGTTCCGGATGATGTCGAGTCCGCAGGCCCGCGAAGCCTTCGACCTCTCGAAGGAGCCGCAGAAGGTCCGCGACCGCTACGGCATGAACCGATTCGGCCAGTGCTGTCTGCTCTCGCGGCGGCTCGTCGAGGCCGGCGTCCGCTTCGTCACGATCAACACGTTCCTGACGGTGTTCGACGAGATCACCTGGGACATCCACGGCTCGAAGCCCTTTACGTCGATCGCGGGGATGAAGGATATCGTCGCCCCGATGTACGACCGGGCCTACAGTGCCCTGATCGAAGACCTCTCTGATCGCGGCATGCTGGACAATACCCTTGTCTGCAACCTGGCCGAGTTCGGACGGACGCCGCGGGTCAATCCGGCGGGCGGCCGCGACCACTGGCCGCAGTGCTTCACGACTTATTTCGCCGGCGGCGGGGTGAAGGGGGGGCAGGTCGTCGGTGCCAGCGACCCGGTCGGCGGCGTCCCGGCGGACCGGCCGGTCGATCCTGGCCACATCGCCGCGACGATTTTCCACTCCCTTGGTCTCAACATTGAGTCCCACCTGCCGGGCCCGGCGGGACGCCCCTTCCCGCTTGTCGATTTCGGCAAGCGTGAGATTCACGAGTTGTTCTGAACGGCTTCGCGAGCCTTCGGTCCCAGATGATTCTGCTTCAAGTCGTCGGCGACGCCGTCCTCCTCCCGGTCAAGGCGCAGCCGGGAGCTCGTCGTGACGCGATCGTTGGGGAGCACGGGGAGCGGCTGAAGATTGCGGTGACGCAAGTTGCGGAGAAGGGGAAAGCCAACTCCGCGCTGTGCGAGCTGGTGGCTGATTCCCTTGGTGTTGCGCGAAGCCGCGTTGCTGTCGTCACGGGGCTGACCTCGTCGCAGAAGGTGCTTCGGATCGACGGTTTGTCGTCGGATGTGGTCCTCGGGTGGCTCGCGGGATTGGGAGTTCCTGTTGGTTTTTCCGAGGGAACATAGCGCGGCGAGCGGTCAATCGAGCGTGGTAACGACGAGTGTTCGAACACCGTGCCGGGTCAACGGGCGTTCAACAACCGGGTCCAGGGGCACCCTGGTGGGGGATACAAGGGGGCAACGCCCTCTTGCCCGCCGGAGGCCTGGCCGTCGAGAGATGTCTGAAGGAGCGCGTGTCCAGGTACGGACAACGTGCCGGATGCCTCCTCACCAATCCGCGGGGATTGCAAAGCTAGCGTTGTGGTTGGAAGGAGTCCTCATAGCGGGTACCACAAAGGGGACATCCGTCGTGTCCCACGGTTCCTCATGGAAGCGCCTCCGGCGGCAAGGGGGTCGCCCCCTTGACCCCGGCAGCCGTGGCACGTTGGGTTTGAGCTATGGAGTCGTGCCGGCAAGGACGCGGTTGGAGTTAGCAGGTAGAATCACCCACATGACCGTCGACGAAATTCTCACCCAGCTTGAGTCCCTCGGCGACGCTGCCCGCCGGGCCCACAACACCAAGACCGGCGCACCCGACAACCAGTTCGGCGTGAAACTCGGCGACCTCCGTGCCATCGCCAAGAAGCTCAAGACGAATCACGAACTCGCCCTCCAGCTCTGGGAGACCGGCAACGTCGAAGCCCAGCTCCTCGCCACGCTCATCATCAAGTCCAAATCCCTCTCAGCAGACGAAGTCGACAAGCTGACCCGCTCGACCACCTGCGCCCAGGTCGCCGACTGGCTGAACTCCTACGTCGTCGCCGAGCATCCCGAGAAGGAAACGCTCCGCGAGAAGTGGATGAAGGCCAAGGACCGCTGGGCGGCCCGCGCGGGCTGGAACTTCACCGCCAGCCGCGTGAACAAAGGGACCGCGGACGGACTCGACCTCCCGGCGCTCCTCGACCGCATCGAGAAGGAGATGCCCAAGGCGAAGCCGGAGGTCCAGTGGACCATGAACAACACCCTGGCCGCCATCGGCATTCACCACCCCCCGCTCCGCAAGCGGGCCCTCGCCATCGGTGAGAAGATCGGCCTCTACCGCGACTGGCCGGTCTCCAAGGGCTGCATCATTCCCTTCGTACCGATCTGGGTGGAGGAGATGGTGAAGCGGCAGGGCTGAGACGAGACTCTGCCGTCTGCCGCAGAGGGAGAATCGGCGGAAGAGCCTGTTCGCGACGACGGGCTTGTTGGAAAGCCGTTTGACATCGCGTCCGTCGCCGGATGCAATTCAGTCCAATCTGCGCTTCTTCCGTTCCAACCTCCACCTGTTCATGGGCAGGCCACACGTTGACTCCGCTTCCCCCGCCGCCGCCGGGACACCTCGCTTGCCACTGAGCGAGGGGACAGGTTCGAAGTCATTGGTGCCGCAGGCCGCCGTTTCTGAGAGCTCACGGCCCCGGACCCTGTGGTGCGACGCCGGAATCGCGGCCGCGCTGGTCCTGCTCGTCGCGATCGTGTTCGGCCAGTCGATCGGGTTCGACTTCGTCAACCTCGACGACTACGCCTACATCGTCCTGAACGATCCCGTGACCGAGGGGCTCACCCCGCGGAACGCCTGGTGGGCCCTCACGACGTTTCACTTCTGCAACTGGCATCCCGTCACGTACTGGTCGTGGCAGATCGACGCCTCGGTAGGGGGAGGACTGAATCCCGCCGGCTATCACCTGACGAGCGTCCTCCTGCACGCGGTCAACGCCGTCGTCGTCTTCCTGATGCTGCGGCGGCTGACCGGCCGCCGGCTGGACGCGTTCCTGGCGGCGGTCGTCTTCGCGATTCACCCCCTTCGCTGGGAATCGGTCGGCTGGATCTCGGAGCGGAAGGACCTGACGAGCACGCTGTTCGCGATGCTGGCGGTCATGAGCTACGACGGGTACGCCCGGCGCCCGGGCTGGCGGCGGATGACGGCCGTCACGTTCTGGTTCGCGCTGAGCCTGATGTCGAAGGGGATGGCGGTCACGCTCCCGTGCGTCCTGATCCTACTGGACTGGCGGCCCTACCGCCGATGGACCTCGATCCGCGATCTCCCCCGCCTCGTCATCGAGAAGTGGCCGTTGTGGATTCTGGCCGCGGCGAGCTGCGTGGTCACGGTCCTGGCGCAGCGCGAGGGGGACGCCATCCGGACCATGGCGGAGGTCAGCTTTCCCGACCGGTTGATCGGGGCGATCTGGGCCTACACGGTCTACGTCGGGCAGACGTTCTGGCCCGCCAAGCTGGCGGTCCTCTATCCGATCGTCCCCTCCCGTCCCGTCTGGCAGTGGCTGGCTTGCTTGGCGGTGCTCGGCGGCGTCACGGCAGCGGCCTGGCTCGTCCGGCGGCGATGGCCGGCGGTGCTGGTCGGGTGGCTGTGCTACCTCGGCATGCTGGTCCCGGTCATCGGCCTCGTGCAGGTGGGAGTCCAGGCCCACGCGGACCGCTACACCTACCTGCCGGGCATTCCGCTCATCGTGGCGCTCGGGACGCTCCTGGTCGAGGCGGCGCGTCGGTGGTTCCCGCCTGCCTCCCGCTGGGCCGTGGCGGTGCTGGCGCTCGTCGCCCTGACCGTCGCCAGCGTCCGGCACGGCGGCGTCTGGAAGAGCCCCTTTGATCTCTGGAGTCAGGCGGTCTACGCCGCTCCCAGCGAGCGAAACTGGTGGGAGTATGGGAGCTCCGCCTTGCGGGCCTCGCGCTACGGGGAGGCGATTGCCGGCTTTCAGGAAGCGTGCCGGCTCGCTCCGGAGACCGCCGAGAATCACGTGGGACTCGCGACCGCCCTCGCCGGCGCCAAGCGCTGGGATGAAGCGGAGCCGGTCGCCCGCCGGGCCCTCGCGCTCTGCGAGGGGCAGACCGATGAGCCGGAGCTGGAGGCGGGGAGCCGCTACGTCCTGGCCAAGGTCGCGATGCGCCGCGGAGAGCAGGACGAGGCGGCCCGTCAGTTCCGCGACGCGCTGCGGCTCACGGCCATGCCGAACGTCGCCAGCGAGAGCGCCGTGGCTCTTGTCCGTCTCGGCCACGCGGACGAGGCGATCCCGCACCTCCGAAAGGCGGTCGAGGAGAAGCCGGAGGACCGGGACCGGCACGGAAGCCTGGCGGACGCCTACCTTCACGCCGGCGACTGGGCTGCCGCGGCGGCGGAGTTCGAACAGGGAGTCAAACTGGCGCCGCAGGAGCCGCGGATGCGAAGCCGCCACGCGACTGCCCTCCTGGCGGCGGGAGAGACCGAGGCCGCGCGGGCGGAGGCGCGGCTCGTCCTGCAGCAGGACCCGGCTTGGCCCAACAAAGGGCTCCGGGCGGCGATGGGGATGGTCCTCGGACCGGCGACGAAAGGCTCATCGATCGCCGAGGGCTACTGGCTCGCGGCGACCATCGCGCTCGTGTTCGATCCCGCCCCCGCGCCGGCCGAAGTGCTGGATGTCATGGCGATGGGAGCCGCCGGCCTGGGCCGCTTTGACGAAGCGGAGCGGCTCGCCGGCGAGGCGATTCGGGCCGCCCGCGCCGCCGGCCGGGAGGACCTGGCGACCGCCATCGCGGGGCGGCAGGAGCTGTATCGCAAAGGGGAGCGTCCGAAGGCACCGGAGCCCGCGGCTCGTCCGTCCGGCGAGAAGTGAGCCGGGATCCGCGGTCCCTTCCGTACGGTCGCGTCGAGCGGTCGTGAAAGTCCTCTTCAACACTCCTCAGTGGATGATCAGCACCGCGACCGGCTGCCCGCCCCCGACCCGGTGCCCGGGCGGCTGTTTCTGGCGATTGCACTCCGTGTCCCTGACCCCGTGACGCTTTTCCTGCACGCTACCCGACCGGCGTGCCCCAACTGTGACGGGCGGCGGGCGGGTTGCGGCAGTGAGGGCGTTTTGCCGCCCGCTGCGGTAGAATTCCGGTCGGGTTGTGAACCGTCTCGTCGTCGCGCTCGCCCTGTTCGAGGGACCCATGCCAACATCCCGTCGCAAGTGGCTGTTGCGATCCACCCTGCTGCCGGTGCTGCTCGCCTCTCCCTTCCTTCTGGCCGCCGACAAGGCGATCGATCCGCACGGGCGGCCCGAGGGCTTCGATCAGGGAAAGCGGCGGATGTACGGCGTGTGGCTCGAAGAGGGAGTGTGGCATCTCCGTGTGACGTCGAAGAACGCCGCCAAGGGAGCCAAGCGCCGGATCTTCAACGGCAAGGTCGAGGTCACCGGAGATCGGCTGATCGGTGAGTTCCAGGGGCTCGAGAAGGCGGAGAAGGCCAAGAACGCGGACTACATCCAGGTCGACCGCGACGGGATGGGCTTCGAGTTCCAGTTCGCGACGTTCGGGAAATCGGACGGCGTCACCTTCAAGGTCGGAAAGAAGGCTGAGACGATTACGTTCCACCTCCTCTCCGACGGTGACGACGAGCCCGACATCATCCTGATCGGGGCCAAGGGGGCGCATCCCGCCAGCGCCAAGTTCACGTTGCCGGCCCAATAGGACCGCCTTCCGGCCGGCCGAGCCGGACTTCCCCGCTGCCGCTGCACCGAGAAGCCGCTGGTCCGCGACGCCGGAACCGCTGTCAAATTGACAGCGGGCGGAGGCCGCAATTTCTCGTGGCGCGGTGTGTTTGTTTGTAAGTCATTTCGAGCATGTGTCTTGTGGCGTGTTGCCTGTTGTTGGCACCGTTTTCGCTGACGCCACCTTAAACACCCGGGTGCGGAGACTGCGCCGATTCCCTTGGCCGGCACCGGCGGCGATCCCCAAGGACGCCTCCCAGCACATTCCACCCGCCCGAAATCAATCGAATTCAATCAGCGTCGTCCTGAGGAGCAGCGGAGTTATGGCAAAGAAGGGCAAGTCCGAAGGTGGAATCAAGATCGTTCCGCTCGGCGACAAGGTCGTTCTGAAGCGTCAGGAAGCGGAAGGCAAGACCGCCGGCGGCATCGTTCTGCCGGACAGCGCCAAGGACAAGCCGCAGCGCGGTGAAGTCGTCGCCGTCGGCGACGGGCACGTCAAGAAGGACGGCAGCCGCGTTCCGCTGACCGTCAAGGAAGGCGATCGCGTGATCTTCTCCTCCTACGCCGGCGATGAAATCAAGATCGGCGACGAAGAGCTCCTGCTCCTCCGCGAAAGCGACATCCTCGCGGTGTATTGAGCGAGTTCTCAGTCGTCAGTTTTCAGTTCTCAGTCAGAAAACGCTCTGGCACCGAACTGTTCCCTCTGGCTGACGACTGAAAACTGACAACTGAAAACCCTCCTAAACCAAACACAAAAGCACATACGGAGCTCTCCACACCATGGCCAAGATGATTGCTTTCGATCAGGAAGCCCAGGAAGCGATGCGGCGCGGCGTCAGCAAGCTCGCCCGCGCGGTCCGCGTCACCCTCGGTCCCAAGGGCCGCAACGTCATCATCGAAAAGAGCTTCGGCTCCCCGACGGTGACCAAGGACGGCGTGACCGTCGCTCGCGAAATCGAACTGTCGGACAAGTTCGAAGACATGGGCGCCCGGATGGTCAAGGAAGTCGCCAGCAAGACTTCCGACACCGCCGGTGACGGCACCACCACCGCCACCATCATGGCCGAAGCGATCTTCAACGAAGGTCTCAAGGCGGTTGTCGCCGGCGTCAGCCCGCTCGAAATGAAGCGGGGCATGGACAAGGCGGTCTCGGACGTCACCGAGAAGCTCAAGAGCATGGCCATCCCCTGCAAGGACAAGAAGGCCATTGCCCAGGTCGGGACCGTCGCTGCCAACGGCGACACGACGATCGGCCAGATCCTCTCCGAGGCGATGGAGCAGGTCGGCAAGGACGGCGTCATCACCGTCGAAGAAGGGAAGAGCCTGACGACCGACTTCGAAGTCGTCGAAGGGATGCAGTTCGACCGCGGCTACCTCTCGCCGTACTTCGTGACCGATCCGCAGGGGATGGAGTGCGTTCTCGAAGACGCCTACGTCCTGATCCACGAGAAGAAGATCGGCAATATCAAGGACCTCGTGCCGGTCCTCGAGAAGGTCGTGCAGTCGGGCAAGCCGCTGCTGATCATCGCCGAAGAAGTCGAAGGGGAAGCCCTGGCGACCCTCGTCATCAACAAGCTCCGCGGGACGTTCAAGATCTCAGCCGTCAAGGCTCCGGGCTACGGCGACCGCCGCAAGGCGATGCTCCAGGACGTCGCGATCATGTGCGGCGGCCAGGCGATCTTCGAAGACCTCGGGATCAAGCTCGAAAACGTCCAGCTCAGCGATCTCGGCAAGGCCAAGAAGATCGTCATCGACAAGGACAACACGACGATCATCGAAGGGGGCGGAAAGACCGCCGACATCAAGAGCCGGATTGACCAGATCCGCCGCGAACTGGAAGCCTCGAGCAGCGACTACGATCGCGAGAAGCTCGAAGAGCGGATCGCCAAGCTGTCGGGCGGGGTTGCCCAGCTCAACGTCGGTGCCGCGACCGAGTCGGAAATGAAGGAGAAGAAGGCCCGCGTCGAAGACGCTCTGCACGCGACCCGTGCGGCGGTCGAAGAGGGGATCCTCCCCGGCGGCGGCGTCGCCCTTCTGCGGGCTTCGATGTCGGTTGACCCGGGCAAGCTCAGCCACGATGAAGAAGTCGGCTACAACATCATCCGCCGGGCCTGCCGCGCTCCGCTGACGCAGATCAGCAACAACGCCGGCGTCGACGGCGCGGTGATCTGTGAGAAGGTTGCTTCGGACAACAAGGGGAACGTCGGTTACAACGCCGCCACGGGTGTCTACGAAGACCTCGTCAAGGCGGGTGTCATCGACCCGGTCAAGGTGACCCGCTCGGCTCTTCAGAACGCCGCCAGCGTTGCCACCCTGCTCCTGACCAGCGACGCCCTCATTGCCGAGAAGCCGAAAGCGGATGGCAAGGACGCTGGCCACGACCACGACGATATGGACTAAGCGTTCGCCCGCCGGCAGGCGGATGCGGATTGCGGTCTTTGTGAAAGCGACACTCCGTTGCTCCTTGCGGGCAGCGGAGTGTTTTTCTTTTGCGGACAAGAACTGAGGATTGCGCCAGCTAAACCGGGGTCCAGGGGCACCCTGGTGGGGAGTGCAGAGGGGCAACGCCCCTTTGCCCGCCGGAGGCCTGGCCGTCGGGAGATGTCTGAAGGAGTCCGCATCCAAACGCGGACAGCGTGTCGTATGCCCCCCTCACCAACCCTCGGGGATTGCAAAGCCAGTGGTGTGGTTTGAGGGAGTCCTTAACGCGGGTCCCACAAAAGGGACGCCCGTTGTTTACCACGGTTCCTCATGAAAGCGCCTCCGGCGGCAAGGGGGCGTGGCCCCCTTGACCCCAGGATGCCGTCGCACGTTGGGTTTGAGCTGTCGAGTCGCGCCGGCAAGGACGCGGTTCGACCCAGTGAAACAACCACCGAACTCTCCGATCGGCATTGACTGCCGGAGAGCGTCGGGGGTAAGACTCCCGGCCGTTAGACGCGGGGGGGAGTACGGACACTCAGAACCCCGCCAGTTCCAGGGATGGACGCGATGCGCAGGACGCTGATTCTCTTCTCGCTCGGAACCCTCGTCGGCTGCGGCTCCGGAGCCTCGACTCCCGACCCCGCCGCGTCCGGGACCCCTTCCGCAACCGCCGCCGCGCCCGGCCAGACCGCGGCTCCCGCGGCCGGCACTCCGGCGACCGCTCCTGCGGCGGCTGCAAACGGGCAGGCCGCGACTCAGGGCCCGCGGCCGCTGACCCCTGAACAGGGACTCGCCGTCGCCCGCGAACTGATCGTCAAGAAGGACTACCAGAACGCCCTGCAGGTCCTGACCAAGGTCATCCAGGCCAAGCCGGACTACGCCGAAGCCTACATCCAGCGGGCGAACCTGCTCTCCGCCGCCAATCGTCCCACGCTCGCCATCGAGGACCTTACCGCCGCCCTCAAGGTCCAGGACGACAACGCCAAGCTCTGGAACAGCCGCGGCTACCTCTACCTCCTCCAGCAGCAGTATCCGGCGGCCCTCGCCGACTTCGAGCGGGCGACGAGCCTCGACACGAGCTTCGCACAGCCGATCAACAACCGCGGACTGGTCCGCGTCGCCCAGGGCGATTTCGAGACCGCCCTGAAGGACTTCGACTACGCCCTCCAGCTCGATCCCAAGTACTTCGACGCCCTCAACAACAAGGGATTCGCCTACCTCAAGCTGAGCAAGCTCGAGCCGGCGATCGACGCCTTCACCCAGGCGGTCACGATCAACCCCAACTACATCAACGGATGGGTCAACCGGGCCCAGGCCTACGCGGAGTCGAAGAAGTTCGACCTCGCCGTCGCGGACTACTCCAAGCTGATCACGCTCCAGCCGGGCGCGCTCCAGTTCTACCAGATGCGGGCGGAGGCCTATCGCCAGCTCGGACAGACCGCCGAGGCCGAGAAGGACCTGTCCCACGTCTCCTGGACGCAGCGGCTCGTGGAGCTGACGCGCGAGCTCGCCAAGAACCCCAAGGATCCGGCTGCCTGGGTCGCGCGGGGTCAGCACCTCCTGCGGCAGGACAAGCTCCCCGAGGCCCTCGCCGATTTCTCGCGGGCGATCACGGAGAACCCGGACTGCGTTCCCGCCCACCTGGGTCAGGCGGCGGTCTGGCATCGCCAGGGAAAAACGGCCGACGCCCTCGCGATCTGTGTCGGCCTGATCGAGAAGTCGGGCGCCATGGAGGCGTACTCGCTCCGCGGAGACATCTATCTCGCGCAGAAGAAGTACCAGGCCGCGATCGCCGATTTCGAGCTCGCCCAGCGCTTCGACGGCCAGGTGGCTCAGGCCTACCTCGGGCGTGCCGAAGAATACAAAGCTCAGGGAAAGATCGACCTGGCGAGCGCCGACGTCGAGCAGGCCCGCTCGATGGACCCGAAGCTCCGTCCGGCGAACTACGAAGTCCCGGCCAAAGAAGGCCCGCAGGCGGCCCGCCCGCTCCCCAGCCGCTCCGAACGATAGGCGGCAACAGCGAACGGGAGAGGGGGAACGACGATGCCCCGATGGGGATGGCTGGGCGGAGCGACGCTGGCGACCGCGCTGAGTGCCGCCCTGCTCTCCCTGCCGACCGCGTTTTCCGAACGCTGCCGAGCCGTTGTCTGCGATCTCACCTTCCCTGCCCTCCGCCGGCTTCTGCCGGACGTCTCAGCGGAGACTCGGCCGGAGCCCGTCTCCAGCGAATCGACCGCGGCCCTCGAACGCCAACTGACCGACGCGACCCGTCAGGCTCTCTACTGGCAGGCTGTCTCCGCCCGGTTGCAGACCGAACGCGATGAGGCGGTCCAGCAGGCCGGACTCCCGGTCGCGTCCCGCGGCGCGAACCCTCTCCTCGACGCCGACTGGATCGCGGCCCGCCTCCTCTCCCGCGGCACTCCCCTCCCCGGCTGGGAGCTGCCGGTCATCAATCGGGGCACGGATCAGACGATCGCCGCCGGGGACCTTGTCGCTGCCGACGGACACCCGCTGCTGGATGTCGGCACGCGGGACTCGGTCGCTATCGACAGCCGGGTCGTCGCAGGTCGGGCGGTCCTGGGACGGATCGCCACGGCCGGGCAATGGACCAGCACGGTCCAGCTGGTCTCCGACGCGGGCTACCGCGGCGCGGCTCAGCTCGTCCGCCAGTCCGGAGGCGCTGCCGTCGAAGGCCCGGAAGGGGTCCTGGTCGGACTCGGCACCGGCCGCTGCTCCCTGCAGTACGTTGCGGCCACGGAGCCGGTCCGCGTCGGAGACCTCGTCGTCACGCCCCTTCGCCAGCCCTGGGGCAATAGCCCGCTCCTCTACGGCACCGTCACCCGCGCCGATGCGGCGGTCGGGGCGACCCACTGGTCGATCGATGTCGAACCGCTGGCTGACCTTCGCAAAGCGGCGGAGGTGCTGATTCTCACGGTCCAGCCCAACCCGCGGCGCCTCGAACGCGGCCGCTGAGCCGATCGGCATGAGCCCACGAAAAAAGCCGGTTGACTCCACAACGGAGTCAACCGGCCGAGGTTCAACAGGACGACGCGCGTCAGCAATCAGAACGCCACGCCACGAACGCGGTAGTGAGCGAAGTGCGGCCCGACACGGTACGACGTCCGGTAGGCACCGAAAGCCGGCCCATAGCCGACACCGTAGTACGAGCTGACGATCGGAGCCGGATAGTACACCGGGGCGACCACGGGAGCCGGGGCGACCGCGATCGGGGCGCCGTAGACCACCGTCGGAGCGTAGTACGAGTAGCTCACCGGAGCCGCGTACACGACCGGCCGCGGAGCGACGTAGAACGTCGGGCTGTACAGGAACGGCCGCGGGGCGTCGAAGTAGCCCGGTCCGTAGTACGAATAACCGTGGTAGCCGTGCCACCAGCCAGCTTCCGCCGAACCGGCAGAAGCGAGAGCCGCAACCGCGGCGACAACGCAACAGAGGATACGCATGATGGACGTCTCGATGGGGGAACCGCGGGCCGTCCAACGGGCGAAGCACTCGAGACGGCAGCTTCACTCTGGCGAAGCTGGGTGAAGTCTAGCTTCTGGGAAAAGCGAAGTCACGAAAGTTCGCGGGCGGGACGGAACAGGCATCGCCTTTGTGGAATCCGGATTGAGGACTCCTTCACCTTACACCGCTCCCCTTGGAATCCCCGCGGGTTGGTGAGGGGGCATACGACACGGTGTCCGCGGTTGGACACTCACTCCTTCAGACATCCCTCAACGGCCAGGCCTCCGGCGGGCAAAGGGGCGTTGCCCCTCTGCACTCCCTACCAGGGGCGAGCCCCTGGACCCCGGCTCACCTGGCGCAATGGATGATCCGCCCGCCGGACCACCGGCCATCGAACACGCCCCGTCAGCGCAGCGGAATCAGTTCTTCCGGTTGTGTCGGCTCGGCCGGAGGTGCCGAAGAAACCGGATCGAGCATCGCCGTCGTATTGCCGTCGGCAAAGTAGACGTACGGCACAATCGATGTCGCAATCCGCGGACAGCTGTAGTAGCCCGGCCACAAATGGTTCTGCCCCACCAGCTGCGTCACGTCGAGATTCGACAGGCGGCACGCAGTCGCACCGAGTTGCCGATAGTCCCGGTCCGTCAGCCCGATCCGCGCCAGCGCCCGCTGCGCCCCCGGCCGATGCAGCGGATAGACGAAGATCGCCATGTCGTCCCGGTTGATGAGATTCAGCATCCCCTCGCAACGGGACAGGGCCCGGTCATACCGCTGTCCGGGATTGAGCCAGTTGTGATCGACCGCCGCCGCCGCCAGCACCGCCCGATACCGTCGCGACGCCCCCAGGCTGTAGCGATAACAGAGGTTCTGAATCTCTCCCCCGCCGGCGATGTGCAGCGTCGAAAGGATCACCCGGCAGCCGTGGCTGTGGCCGATCAGACTCACAGGACACGACTCCGGCAGTCCCGAGATCAACTGGGCAAGATGAAACCCGTTGAACTCCGCCCGCTCGCCATTGATGGCGACGTCGATCGGCGTGATCCGGGTGTACGGCCCTTCGCTCGGCCAGCTGAAGAAGATGACCTGGATCGGCAGGTGTGGAGCCGCCCGGCGGATCCACTGGTACGCCTCGGCCGACTCTTTGAAGTTGCTGTTCCAGTCGACAAAGCTGCCGTGGATGCAGATCAGGACCGGAACCCCCGGCGCCATCTGCCCGGAGAGGTCCGCCATGCTGGTCCGGACGGTCTGGCCACCGACGTGCCGATGGAAGACGTCGAGCGTCCAGTCCTCGCGCCGCTTCAGGCGATGCTGGACCGCCTCCCGACTGCTCACGATCCAGTAGTCCGGCGTGTCGCAGGAGCCAAACCCCGGCGTCAGCGTCGGCAGCGGCGGACGGGCGGCGGGATCGACGGGAATGGAAGCCGGGACGGGGAGCGGCGGCAGCGCCGGCGGAACGCCCGGTTCCAGCGCCGGAACGGGCGAGAAGTCCTGGCCCCGGATTTCAGTCGGGAACAGGACGAGGTTCGCCAGCACCGTCCAGACGGTGAGCGTCCAGATCACGATCCAGAAGTTCGTGCGGGACATGGAGGAGGAGTCGTGCAACTCGAACGTCAAAGGTGTCGAATCCGCACGATCCCTGTGCGATGTCCGGTCTCAAGGAGAAACGCTGAGGCTGCGGTTTCTCCGCTCGACCGAGGCGCCCGTTCGCGGGAGCCGTCGGCCCCGGCGAGCGACGTACTTATCGGCTGAAATTGCCTGTCGCGTGGCCGAAACCGTTCGAGGAACGAGAGAAGCACACGAGATGCCGCTCTCCATTGGGACGGCCGACGGCTGGGGCGCGAATACCGAATGGACCGAACGTCCCGAAAGAATCTCAGGAGGCCCCCCGCGAATCGACAGGGCAAACTGCGCCGCCTCCGCCGACGAAACCGGCGGGGGAGACCATGCCGTCCGCGTAGAATCGGGGCGGGCGGCCGACTACCGTTACGACCCACGCGGCGGGATCGTTAAGGCGGACGTCGGCCGCCGTTGGAAACTGTGGACCGATCAAGAGATCGATCGAATGTGCGGAATCGCGGGTGGCAGCTGGACGGGACGTGGCGAGCGGTTGTCGAACGAGACAGTCCGCCGGATGACCGACTGCATCCAGCACCGGGGCCCCGATGACGAGGGAGCCTACTTCGACACCCTTCCCGACGGCGCCGGCTGTGCCCTCGGGTTCCGGCGGCTGTCGATCATCGACCTCTCCACCGGACACCAGCCGCTCGCCAACGAGGACGAGTCGGTTTGGATCGTCTTCAATGGTGAAATTTACAATTACCGGGAGCTCCGGCCCGACCTCGAAGCGAAGGGGCACCGCTTCTCGACGTCGACGGACACGGAAGTCATTGTCCACCTGTACGAAGAGTACGGACTCGACTGCCTCCAGAAGCTGCGGGGGATGTTCGCCTTCGCGATCTGGGACCGGGCGAAGGAGCGGCTGTTTCTGGCCCGGGACCGGGCCGGAAAGAAGCCCCTCTTCTACCGCCACGAACCGGACCGCCTGACCTTCGGGAGCGAGCTCAAGACGCTCCTCCAGATTCCGGGAGCCCCCCGCGAGGTCGATCCGGAGGCGGTCGATCTGTTCCTGACGTACCAGTACGTCCCGCATCCGCGGACGATCCTCAAGGGCTACAGCAAGCTCCCGCCAGGGCACTTGGCGCTCTATGAACGGGGAACGCTCTCGGTCCGGCGATACTGGTTCCCTCCCTACTCCGACGCCCCGCCCGAGCAACCCCTGGCGGATCCGGAGCTGGCGAACGCGGCTTGCTGGAGCGACGACGACTGGCGGAACCGCCTGCGGTCGACGCTGACCGAGGCGGTCCGGCTGCGGATGCGGTCCGACGTGCCGATCGGAGCCTTCCTCTCGGGGGGCGTTGACTCGACAATCATCTCCGGGCTGATGCAGAGCCTCTCGGACCGCCCGATCCACACGTTCTCGATCGGCTTCCCGGTCAAGCAGTTCGATGAGCGCGAGTACGCCCGGACGGCGGCGAAGCACCTCGGCACGAACCATCACGAGTATCTCGTCGAGCCGAAGGCTCTCGAGATGCTGCCCAAACTCGTCTGGCACTACGACGAGCCGTTCGGCGACAGCAGCGCCATCCCGACGATGTACCTCTCGGAGGTGACGCGGCGGGAAGTGACGGTCGCCCTCAGCGGTGACGGCGGCGATGAGCTCTTCGCCGGGTACGAACGCTATCAGGCGGTCGCCCTCGCCGGCCGGCTCGACGTTCTGCCGCAGTGGGCCCGCGGCCTCTTCGGCGCGAAGCTCTGGCAGCAGATCCCGTCGTTCGGCAACCAGCGGTCGATCGTCCGCCGCGGCAAGCGGTTCCTCCAGGCGCTCGGCCAGTCGCCGCAGCGGCGGTATCTCCGCTGGATCGGGATCTTTGACGACGAGTTGCGACGCGACCTCTACACGCCCGACTTCCGCCGGCGACTGGGCGGCTTCGATTCCGGCACGTTCCTCCTCGATGCCTACACCGCCTGTCCCGACCGGGACTTCATCACTCAGACGACCTGCACGGACGTCCTGAGCTACCTCCCCTGCGACATCCTGACGAAGGTCGACATCGCCAGCATGGCGTTCAGCCTGGAGGGCCGCAGCCCCTTCCTCGATCACCACGTCATGGAGCTGGCGGCCCGGATGCCGATCCATCTCAAGTTCGCTCCCGGACGCGGCAAGATCATCCTCCAGGAGACCTTCCGCGACCTGCTCCCGCCGGCAATCCAGACCCGCAAGAAGATGGGCTTCGGCGTTCCGCTCTCGGTCTGGTTCCGGGACGAGCTCCGCTCGCTCCTCCGCGACACGATCCTCTCGTCCCAGGCGGCCGCCCGCGGCTACTTCGACATGCGCTCAGTGGAGCGACTCGTCGAAGAGCACGAGTCCGAACGCTGGGACCACTCCTACCGACTCTGGAACCTGCTCGTCTTCGAAGAGTGGCACCGGCAGTACATCGATGGCTCGGCGGGTTAAACACCAAGACACCAAGATTGCACCAAGGACACCAAGGGGGGAGATCGCTGCGGCCACGATTCTGTCCTCTTCTTCTCTTGGTGCTCTTTGTGCCTCCTTGGTGTCTTGGTGTTTAACCTCCGGGCGTTATCGGCTCCCCAGCGCCCGATCCAGGTTGAACGCCGCGCTGATGTGCGCCAGGTGCGTGAAGGCCTGCGGGAAATTCCCGAGGGCTTCGCCGCTGAGGCCGGTCTGTTCGGCGTAGAGGCCGAGGTGGTTGGCGTAGCCGGTGATCCGCTCGAAGAGGAGGCGGGCTTCGTCGAGATAGCGCGGGTTCGTCTGGCCGGCGCGGGTCAGGGCCTCGACGAGCCAGAAGGAGCACATGTTGAAGGTCCCCTCCTCTTCCGTCATACCGTCATCCGCCTCGTCGACGCGGTACCGATAGACGAGACCGTCGGCGGCGAGCCCTCCTTTGTGGAGCGGCTGCCGGATGGCGTCGATCGTCTTCAGCATCCGCGGGTCGTTTGCCGCCGTGAAGAAGGTCAGCGGCATCAGGAGAGCGGACGCGTCGAGGGCATCGGAACCGTAGGCCTGTGTGAACGCCTGCCGCGTCTTGCTCCAGCCGTGCCGCATCACGTCTTCGTAGATCTCGTCGCGGACCTTGAGCCAGCGGATGTGGTCCGCAGGGAACGAACGCTTCTGCGCGAGCCGCAGGCCGCGGTCCATCGCCACCCAGCACATGAACTTGGAAAAGACGAACTGCCGCGGTTCTCCCCGGACTTCCCACACACCTTGATCGATGCGTTGCCAGTTGTCCGCCACCCAGTCCACGAGCTTGCGGAGTGAAACCCAGGCGTCAAATCCCAGTGGTGCGGCGTACTTGTTGAAGAGGTACGCCGAGTCCATCAGCTCGCCGTAGATGTCGAGCTGGAGCTGGTCCGCCGCCCCGTTCCCGATCCGCACCGGTTTGGACCCCGCGTAGCCGTCGAGGTGGGACAGGACCTCCTCGTGCAGGTCGATGCTGCCGTCGACCCGATAGAGGATGTGGAGCGGTCCGTTGCCGTCCCCCGGCTCGCGGTATCGATCGCGGAGCCAGTCCATGAACCGGACCGCCTCCTCCGTGAAGCCGATCCGCAGGAGGCCGTAGACCGTGAACGCGGCGTCCCGGATCCAGGTGTAGCGGTAGTCCCAGTTCCGCGTTCCCCCGACCCCTTCCGGAAGGCTCGTCGTCGGCGCGGCGACGATCGCCCCCGTCGGCTCGTAGGTCATGAGTTTGAGCGCCAGGGCCGAGCGCTGGACCGACTCGCGCCAGCGGCCGCGGTAGGTGCACTTGGAGATCCACTTCTGCCAGTAGTGGACCGTCTCCAGGAATCGCTCGTGGGCCTCGCCTGTCCTGGGGCATGGGCACGGCGCACACCCGGACTCGAGGATGCGGAGGACGAAGACCGCCTCGTCCCCTTCGTGAACATCGAACTCGGCGGTGACGCCGCCATCGCATCGCTTCAGCGGAACCGAGGAGGAGAGCCCGATCGTCAGCCCGGCTCCTTCAAAGCAGGCGCCGTGGTCGGTGAGGTGGATCGTCGCTGCGGCGCGGGCGTAGTCGAACGCCGGGGTGCACTCCATCCGCAACGTCATGTGGCCGCGGACGGCTCGCACACGGCGGATCAGTTGGTCCGCCTGGCCGGAACTTTGCGGGTCGCCGCCGACCGGCATGTAGTCCTCCAGCTCCGCGATCCCGTCCGGATGAAGGAACCGCGTGACGAGGACGTTGGTGTCCGGCCAGTAGAACTGTTTGTGCCTGAGCTGCTCCAGCGTGGGAGCGATTCGGAATCTCCCCCCTTTCGCGTCATCGAGGATGGCGCCGAAGACGCTGGGCGAATCGAACCGCGGCAGACAGAGCCAGTCGATCGACCCGTTCATCCCGACCAGGGCCGCGGTGCGGAGATTCCCGATGACGCCGTACTTCTCGATCGGTAGGTAGGGCATACCGCGATTCTTCCGCCCCGAGCGCAGAATTCCAAGAGGAATCCTGGTGAGAACCGTGGGCGCGACTCGCGGTCTATTCCGGGGAATGCGGAATGCGTGTCCTTGCCGGCGCAGCTCCCATAGCTCAAACCCAACGTGCGACGGCAGCCGGGGTCAAGGGGGTCTCACCCCCTTGCCGCCGGAGGCACTTTCGATGAGGAACCGTGGTACACAACGGATGTCCCCTTTGTGGTCCCAGCGTTGAGGACTCCACGCTCGCTTTGCAATCCGCGCGGCTTGGTGAGGGGGCATACGACACGGTGTCCGCGCTTGGACACGTGCTCCTTCAGACATCTCTCAGCGGCCAGGCCTCCGGCGGGCAAAGGGGCGTTGCCCCTCTGCACTCCCCACCAGGGTGCCCCTGGACCCGGTGGGTGTTGCGCAACAGTTGCGCACGCTGCGCCAGCATCTGTCGTTCGCGTAATTCACTTCGCCGCCGACAACTCCTTGAGAAACACATTCTTCCAGCGGATCTCGCCGCCATGCGTCTGCAACTGGATCGGACCCGCCGCCGGGACCGGCTTCTCCTTGGCGAAGTAGTTGTGCATCTTCGCGTTGTCGACGACGAGCTTGTCGTTGAGATGAACCGTCACGTTCTCGCCGACCATCTGGATCTTGAACGTGTTCCACTGACCGAACGGCCGGTCCGCCAGGACGAGCGGAAGCTGACCCGGCTCCCCCTTGGGATTGTTGAAGAGCCCTCCGGAACCCTTGTCGGCGTTCCGGTCCCACTTTCCCCCCTCCTTGGTGTAGTCCCAGATCTGGACCTGGGGCATGCCGCGGAGATAGATCCCCGAATCCGCCTTGGCGACCGTCTTATACTCCAGCAGGAGCTCGAAGTCCCCGTAGTCCTTGTCGGTCGTCAGGTAGAGCCCATTGCCGTCGTTGACGAGTTCGCCGTTCTCGACCGTCCAGTGCTTATGGATGTCCTCGACCGAAGCCTTGTCCTTCTTGGCCCGTTCCTCTTCCGACAGATCGCGACGCTTCTGCGGATCTTCCGTCGTCCCTCCCCGCCACCCGGCGAGGTCCTTGCCGTTGAACAGCGCGACATAGCCGGCCGGCGGCACATTGAGCGGCGCCTCCTCCGCGTGCGACGACGCAGCGATCGAACCGACGACGAAGGCGAGACAAAGCGAGAGGGAGGATCGGAGCACGGGGAGGGACCTGAACAAGGTGGCGGGGCGGCGAGCGGCTCCATTTCAGGCAGTCGACAGCGGGCCGTCAAGAATCGATGAGTGTCACGTCAAATCCACGGTGCGAGCTGGTCGCTGACTTGAATGGAGCCCGCACCTCGCCGAGACTTTCCTGAGGCCTGCGACGCGGGCCTGTTCTGGGGCCGTGGGGCTTTCCCACAGATATCTCTTAAATCAGGAAAGGGCCGTCGTGACAGATCTTGAAGGAAAGTGGCAGTATCAGAGCTTTCGACCGGAGCCGATCGCGCTCTCCGTTGGCGTCGCCAAGCCGCCGTTCGAAGCCTGGTCGAGCGTGGGTGACGTGACGATTGATGCCGGGAGCAAGAGTGGAACGTTGACGTTCTCGCCTCCTCCAATCGCCATCACTCTAGCTCTCACCTTGACGGTCACCGACGGCGACCCGGAGAGCGTTTCGATCTCGGCTGTGGGAGCGTTGCCGAACGGCGCTCCCTTCACCAACACGCTCCACGGTTGGCTAGTTCCGTTGGATCCATCCAAACCGATCGCGACCGACAATCCCGCGGTCATCCGTGGATCGATCGTTCAGACAAGTGCAGCAGCCACTCCCAAGTTCACGACCGGCTTCTTCGTTATCAAGCGGGTGTGACGTCGACTGCGCGGATCATTCTTGTTGCGTCGGTCGTCTCGCGCGGAAGAGCGTGCAGTCGAGCGTAGCAAAAACAGCGAAACGGATGTTCGCGCCGACTGTTGTCAGTCGGCGCTCGCATCCGTTTTCGCGTTATATCGACCGGGCCAGGGAGCGGCTTGGAGACTGCGGACCGTCCGAAGGGGGGACGGCCTGTGTGTCCAAGGGGGGACCGCACTCGGCTCGGGGGACTCCGGAGTCGTCCGGGTGACCGAATACATCGGACGTCCCTCCCGGCAACTTTGTTCGTGTCCGCAGGATTCCAGCCGTCGCAGCCGGCTCCGGCGTGCGGGACGCGAGCTGTAGCGATCGATCCGGAACCGTCTCGTCGATCCCCTCGGCTTCCCGCCTCCGCGGTCGAATTGGCTCAAGACCGACCGCGGTCGCGGAACGGCTCTCCCCGGCGTCCGGAGGTGTTCAGCCGCCGATCGTCCGGAGTGTCTGCTGGAGATGCTCGATGCTCTCCTGCGCGATCCGCTGCGCTCCCGGCTTGTAGTCGAAGACTTCGACCGAGACCCAGCCGTCGTAGCCTGAGTTCTTGAGGGCGGTGAGGATCGGGACGTAGTCGGTCTCCCCCATCCCGGGGCCGAGCAGGTTTGAGTCGTTGACGTGGAAGTGCTTCGTCACGTCCTTGTAGCGATCGATCAGCGCCGGGATCGGCGTCGTCTCGCCGCCGAGCATCGCCTTGACGTCCTGGTGGAGCTGGAAGTTCGGATGGTCGACCGCCCAGATCATCGCGGTCGCTTCGCCGCAGGTGTTGATGAAGTCGGTCTCTTTGGGGGTCAGCGGCTCCATGCAGATCGTGACGCCGAGGTCGCCGATGGCGGGCATCGCCTGCCGGAAGACCTCGACGGCGTTGCCGAACGCCCGCTGCCAGGTCGCCCCTTTCTCCAGGCTCCGCTGACCGGGAGAACCGAACACCATGACCGAGCCGCCAAAGTCCGCGCAGAGCTGCGCGAGCTCGACGAGATACCGCGCCGTAGCGGCCCGAACCGCCGCGTCGGCGGTCGTCAGATGGAAGCCGGTCGTCTTCGCCAGGAGCCAGTGGAGGCCCATGAGCTGAAGTCCGTGCTTCTCCGCGGTTTCCCGGATTTCCTTTCGCTCACCGGCAGAAACTGCCGCAGGCGGACGGCCGAGAGTGAACGGCGCGAACTCGATTCCGCGGTATCCAAGCCGCGCAATCTCTCGACACTGATCCTCCCAGGACCAGTTCTCGAACAGCTCGTGGCAGATGGCAAATTTCATTGAAGTCGTCGCGTCTGGAAGTTGGGCAAGAAAGCGAAGAGTTGCGGAATGCCAGCATTTCTCCGTGCGAAGCAACATTATCAGCCCCCGCCGGCTCAGGCGAGCCTCCCCGGAACGCCCGTTCGGATCGACATGGAGCGAGCCCTTCGCGGGGGTCGATCACGAGACTGAGCGGAGTGACGCCGCTCCGTCCCGAGAGTGAGTCGTCCGGTCGTGACGATCATGCGGGATGGGCCGACCCCGGGAACTGGGGCGGGGAGAAACAACGGCAAAGGCTGCCTGTCGTTCGAGTTTTTCGGAAGGAAAAGCCGAAGCAAATGGGCAGAGCGTGTAGCGTTGTGCTCCCGCCACTGACGGGGTGTTCTGAGAGGACTAGAAACCATGAAACTGAGAGCGTGGGTTCCCGTCCTGGCGACGTTGCTCCTGGTCGCCGGGGGGACGCAAGCCGATGCCGGCTTGTTCTGCGGGATGGGACGGTACAAATGCTGTCCCCCACCTGCGTGCCAGGTTTGTGAAGACTACGGCAACGCCCGCGTCATGAGCGGGTCGTGCTACAAGACCGTCCGCGAAACGATCTACTGCACCGAGCAGTACACCGAGCAGCAGACTGTCTACACGACGTGCGTCGAGAAGATTCCGGTGCAGAAGACCCGCACGGTCTATGACACCTGCTATCGCGACGAGTGCTACAACGTCTGCCGGCCGGTCTACAACACCTGCTACCGCGACGTCTGCTGCACCGTGAAGCGGCCCTGCTACAACACCTGCTACCGCACGGTGTGCTGCACGGTCCGCCGTCCGATCTACAACACCTGCTACAAGAACGTCTGCTACACCGTCCGTCGCCCGTGCTACAACACGTGCTACCGCGACGTGTGCCACACGGTTCGCCGGCCGGTCTACAACACTTGCTACCGTACCGTCTGCTGTACCGCCTACCGCACCGAATCGCAGACCTGCTACCGCGACGTCTGCTACACCGTCTGCCGTCCGGTCACGGAAACGAAGTGCGTTCAGGAATGCTGCGGTGAATGGCAGATCGTCAAGGAATGCATCCCCGGGACGGTCGTTGCCGATCCGGGCTGTGCGGCTCCCTGCGACGTTGCCTACGGCACCGCCGCCGATCACTGCTGCCCCGGCCCGGTCGCCTGCCCGCCGCGGATCGTCTGCAAGCGGGTCTGGGTTCCGAAGGTTGTGACCCGTCACATCACCTGCACCCGGATGGTTCCGGAAGTCCGTCACTGCAAGGTTCCGTACACGACCTGCACGCGGATTCCCTACACGATCACGAAGCAGGTTCCCTACACGACGTGCAGCTGGGTTTGCGAAACGAAGCACTGCCGGGTTCCTTACACGACCTGCCGCTACGTCTGCGAAACCCGCACGAAGCAGGTTCCTTACACGACCTGCAGCTGGACCTGCCAGACGATCACCAAGAAGATCCCCTACACGACCTGCACCTGGACCTGCCAGACGATCACCAAGAAGGTTCCTTACACGACCTGCAGCTACGTGAACGAGACCCGCACCCGCCGCGTCCCGTTCTGTGTGCCGCGGACGGTCTGCGAGACCTCTTACGTCTGCAAGACCCGCTGCGTCCCGCACACGGTCTGCGTCACGAAGACCCGTTGCGTGCCGAAGGTTGTCTGCCGTCAGGTTCCGGTCGATCCGTGCTGCCCGGTTGATCCCGGCTGTGCGGCTCCGATGACCGCCTGCGACAATGCTGGGACCTGCACTCAGTGATTGTTTGAAAGACTCTCAGAACGTCGAGACGGCCGGCTTCCTGTGAAGCCGGCCGTTTTCGTTATTTACTGGGTCCAGGGGGACCCTGGTGGGGGATGCAAGGGGGCAACGCCCCTTTGCCCGCCGGAGGCTTGGCCGTCGAGAGATGTCTGAAGGAGATCGTGTCCAAGCGCGGACAGCGTGCCGGATGCCCCCCCACCTGACCGCGGGAGTTCAGTGCGAGTGGTGAGTCTTCAACGCTGGTCCCCCAAAGGGGACGTCCGTTGTGTCCCACGGTTCCTCATGGAAGTGCCTCCGGCGGCAAGGGGGCGTGGCCCCCTTGACCCCAGGCTGCCGTCGCACGTTGGGTTTGAGCGAGCAGAGCCGTGCCGGCAACGGCGCGATTCGTGCCTCCACCCCCCGCTCCGATCGCGCTGGAATTCGGAACGGCGCCGATCTATCGTCGAAGTTCACGGATCGACTCGGCCGACACCAGGGATCCGGACTCGCGTCTTCCCACCGGAGATCACCGATCATGCCTCAGCTCTCAAGGCGCCACTTCCTCCTCGCCTCCGCGGCCGCGTCCATCGCCGTCGCCCCCGCCCGCAAAACCTTCGCGCTCGCCAACGACTCGATCAACCTCGGCTTCATCAGCTGCGGCGGCCGGGCCAACGAGCACATGCAGCAGTTCAGCAAGCTCTCCGGCGTCAACATCGCCGGACTCTGCGATCCCGACGAATCCCGCCTCGACGACGCGAAGAAGAAGTTCCCCAAAGCTCAGACCTGGACCGACCTTCGCGCCCTCATCGACGACCCGACGATCGACGCCGTCGTGGTCGCCACCACCAACCACTGGCACTGCCTCGCCGCCATCTGGGCCATGCAGGCCGGAAAGCACGTCTACGTCGAAAAGCCCCTCTCGCACAGCCAGTGGGAAGGCCGCCAGACCGTCGAGGCCGCCAGGAAGTACAAGAAGGTCTGCGCCATCGGAACCCAGCAGCGGTCCGACCCCATGCAGGCGGAGATCAAGGACTTCCTCCACAAGGAGAAGGCCCTCGGCGAGATCCAGTCGGCCCGCGTCAACCGCTACGGCATCCGGGCCTCGATCGGCAAACGCGCCACCCCTCTTCCGATTCCGTCCTCCGTCCAGTACGACCTGTGGCTCGGTCCCGCGCAGGACAAGCCGATCTACCGCGAGAAGCTCCAGTACGACTGGCACTGGGACTGGAACACCGGCTCGGGCGAAATGGGGAACTGGGGCGTCCACGTCCTGGACGATCTCCGCAACAATGTCTTCCAGGACACGGTGACCCTGCCGAAGCGGATCTTCGGCGGCGGCGGACGGGTGGTCTGGGACGATGCCGGCGAAACGCCGAACGTCCACTTCGTCTACTTCGATACCGGCTCGATCCCGGTCGTGATCGGCCTCAGCAACCTCCCGGCCGCCCCGATGTCGAAGGAGATTCCGGCTCACCCGGGGCCCGGCAGCGGCTACATCGCCTACTGCGAAGGGGGCCGATTCGAAGGCCAGCGCGGCTCCGGCGCGGCGTTCGACAAGGAAGGAAAGCTCATCAAGAAGTTCAAGGGGAACGGCGGCAACGGCGTCCACCACCAGAACTTCCTCGATGCCGTCCGGGTGGGCGATCCGTCGCTCCTCAACGCCAGCGTCGCCGTCGGCCACGACTCGACCGGCTGGTGCAACCTGGCGAACATCGCCTTCCGCGCCGGCCGCCCCTACACCGCCGACGCGGCGAAGGGCTTTGATGACCCGAAGGGGATCTGGGCGAGCCTCCTGAAGGAGACCGAGGAGCACCTTGCGGCCTACTCGATCCCGATGGCGAGCAAGCCGATCGTCCTCAGTCCGACCCTGACGGTCGACCCGGAGAAGGAAGTCTTCGTCGGCGAGAACGCCGAGATCGCCAATGCGTTCCTGAAGCGCGAGTACCGGGCTCCGTACGTCGTCCCGGAGATCGCCAAGGCCTGAACAGGGGGCTGCACGAAAAGAGGCACCGTTTGTGCTCATCCGTCGTTCACGGAACGACGGATGAGCAGGACGGGTGTCCACAGCCTAGGAGGCGGCTGAGAGATCGGCCTTGGCGATCACGGTGATCGGCCGGCCCGCAGGACACACCCGCAGCTTGTCGTCGTCCGTGCAACGCCGGGAGACGACATCATGCTGGGAACCGTTCTGCTGATTGTGTTGATTCTGCTTCTGCTCGGCGCCGTGCCGACTTGGCCGCACAGCCGGAACTGGGGCTACGGTCCCAGCGGCGGGCTGGGACTGGTTCTGGTCATCCTGCTGATCCTGGTCCTGCTGGGACGGATCTGACACGCAGGCGAGCATCGAGGGGATCCGTTGGCGCGTCAGCGGCGATCGGGAGAGCCGCCTCGTTACCCGCGCGGGTGGCACTTCGTGTGGATGTTCTTCAGCCGGCTGTGCTCGACCTGCGTGTAGATCTGGGTCGTGCGGATGCTGGCATGGCCGAGCATCTCCTGCAGGGCCCGGATCTCCGCCCCGCCGGCGAGCATGTGCGTCGCGAAGCTGTGACGGAGCGTGTGCGGGCTGACATCCGCCGCGCATCCGATGCGGCCGGCATAGCGCTTCACGAGATGCCACACCATGATCCGTGAGAAGGCCCGGCCCCCGCGGGTCACGAACAGCCAGTCGACCGATCGGCCTTTGGCCAGCGCCGGCCGCTCCTTCGTGAGGTAGGCCTCGAGTGCCGCCCGGGCGACCGGGTTCAGGTTGACGATCCGCTCCTTGTTCCCCTTCCCCAGGCACCGGCAGAAGTTCTCCGAGAGCTTGAGGTCCTGGATCTTGAGGTTCGAGACCTCCGAGGCCCGGCAGCCGGTCGCATAGAGCGTCGTCAGGACCGCCCGGTCCCGCAGAGGAAACCGGTCGTCGCCCGACGGAGCACTCAGCAGCTGATCGACGACCTCCGGACTGAGGACCGTCGGGAGGTATTGCCACAGCTTCGGCGAGGTGAGCAGATCGACCGTACTTTCGGTGAGGACCTGCTCCAGGACGAGGAATCGGAAGAACTCCTTGATGGCGACCAGCCGGCGGGCGATCGTCGAGGCGGCGAACTTCTGCTCGTGAAGGAACGCCAGGAAGTCGCCGAGGAGAGCCAGGTCGATCTGATGAAGCGAGGCGACCTTCCGCGACGAGACCCAAGTGAGGAACTGGTTCAGGTCGTTCCGGTAGGCGGCGACCGTGTTCCGCGACATCCCGCGCTCGGCGGTCAGGTACTGCAGGAACGGCTCGAAATGGGTTGCCGGATGGGCGGTCGCCATGGCGGCGGGGCCGGCGGAGACCGGTTTGCGACGCGGCGGCATGACCCTCCTCCTTCGGAAACTCCGTCAATCACCCGGGCGGGACCGGCTCCGGCGTCGGAGACGCCTCGCCGCGGCCGACCATCGAGTGAGCATCGTCCTGAATCGCGGGCCGGTTGAACCTCTCCCCGTCCGGCGGAATCGTCGTTACAGCCTATCCCGCCTGCCGCGTTCGCTCCAGAGGAAGCGGATCGGCGGGCCCGCCCTGATCCCCCGCCGGTCCTTCAGCCGAACCCCTCCCCGATTGACCCGTCTCCCAGTCCCCGGCACACTCCGGGAACAACTCGGGTCCGGCAGCTTCAGCGATCGATCTCATGATTATCAGCGGTGCGGAGATTCAGGCCCGGATGGGGAAGGAGATCGTGATCGATCCCTTCGACCCCGCGCAGCTCAACCCGAACAGCTACAACCTCCGGCTGCACAACGAGCTTCTGGTGTACGAGGAGATCGTCCTCGACATGCGGCGGCCGAACCGCTTCCGCCGCTACGAGATCCCCGCCGAGGGCTTCGTTCTGAACCCCGGTCAGGTCTACCTGGGCCGGACCGTGGAGCGGACGGAAACCCACAATCTCGTCCCGATGCTGGAGGGGCGGTCCTCCGTCGGCCGGCTGGGGCTGTTCGTCCACGTCACCGCGGGGTTCGGCGACGTCGGCTTCTGCGGGTTCTGGACGCTCGAGATGTATGCCATCCAGCCGATCCGGATTTACGCCGGCGTGGAGATCGCCCAGATCTTCTACCACACCCTCGAAGGGGCGATCGAGGAGTACCGCAGCGACAAGTACCAGCACAACCGCGACATCCAGCCGAGCCTGCTCCACCGGGAGTTCGACCAGGCGGACCGTCAGAAGAAGCTCTTCGAGAACACCCCGTAGGCGCGGATCGACGGGCTGCGTCGATCGCGCCGACCGGGTTTCCTGACAGGACTACTTCCCGTGGGCGGGCACGCCGGGCAGCCGCTTTGCCGCCGGATCGGTCGGCGGCTTGTCGAGGCCGATGAAGGAGAACAGGTCGGCCAGCTCCTGCGGGGTGAGCTGCTTTTCGAGCTGCTCGGGCATCATCGAGACTTCGCTCGCCCGGAACTCGTCGATCTGGTCGCGGGGGATCGTCTCCGTCTTTCCTCCCTGGACCTTGAGGATTACCCGCTCCGGGCTGTCCTCGACCGGCAGACCGGTCAGGACGCGGCCGTCGGCCGTGATCAGGATCCTGGCCTGGTAGCCGTTGCCGATGACGAGCGATGGATCGAGGACGTTCGAGAGCATCTGCTCGAAGCTGGCCCGGCCGTTCGACGTGATGTCCGGCCCAACCTCCACCCCTTCGCCGTAGATCTTGTGGCACTGGGCGCAGACCTTCTTGAAGACTGCCTGTCCCCGCATGGGGTCTCCCGGCGTGCCGTTGAGGAAGTCGCGGGTTTGATTGATGACCTGCTCGCGGTTAGGGTTCCGTCCCTCGCGGAGGACGCCGTAGAGGGCCTTGAAGCGGTTCTGGACGCTCTCGTCCTTGAACGTCCCGACGCGGCGGAGCTGGTTGAGGTTGAGCGCTTCCTTGGCGATCTGCTTCTGTTCGACGGCGGCGAGCAGCTCACCGGCCCACGGTCCACGCTGGGTGAGGAGCTCGATCGCTTTCGGCTGCACCTGCGGGCCGAGGGCCGAATACTTCCGCACGACCGCCTGCCCGACCTCCGGACGGTCCATCCGGCTCATCAGGAACAGGACCTGTTCCTGGAGCGCCGGGCGGTCCAGAAGCTGACGCGACCATTCGAGAGCCGCGACGTCGCCGCTCGCGATGAGGGCCTTGAGGAGCTCGATCTGTCGATTGTCGTCTGGCTTCGCTTCGAGGGCCGCCTTGATCGCGCTGACCCCTTGCGGATCGCCCCAGCTGCCGCTGAGAAGGAGAGCCGGCCAGTGATGGCCTGTATCCGGCCCCTTCGCCAGGATCGCGGCCAGCTTAGGAGTGAACGCCTGCTTGAGGGCTGCTCGCCGTTCGCCGTGAATGGCTCCCGATTGAACATCGTTCACGAGCGAAACGAGAAGGCTCCCCGCCGCCTCCCGGCCGACTTTGGCCCCTTCGGAAAGACGCTCATAGATTCGAACGGTCTGTGCCGGCGTCAGATCGGGACGACTCTGAATCCGCGCCAGCGCTCGGGGCATCAGAGCCTCGAGTCCCTGAACGTCATCGCCCTGCGCCAGGTCGAGCAGCGTGTCGACTGCGGCCTCCTGAGCGAGCAGGGGATGCAGGTTCTGCCAGACGATCGAGGGAATCAGCGGGTCCTTGTGTCCGACGTTCAGCAGCGCGCCGAGGAAGGCCACCTTCGTCGACGCGAGTGTCGAGGCCTCTCCGTCCCGGAGCTTGGAAAAGGCGATGATGGACTGGAGCGCGACGCTCAAGTCGTCGCCGGCCACAGACCCCTTAAGGGCGAATCCGGCGACATACGCTCCCCACAGCTCGCGGAACTCTCCGCCCCGATCGGCCAGGAGCCGAAGTGACCAGGCGGTCACGACGTCGCGCGTTTCCATTGCCAGGGTGAGATCGTCCGCCGCCAGGAGCTTTTCGCCCGAGGCCAGTGTCCACAGGGCCCGCAACCGCTTCGCCTGGGGAGCCTTCGGATTGGCGACGGTCGCGTGGAGGAGATCGAGCGCCGGCTTCGATCCCGCGTCCTTCGCCGAGAGCTTCTCCGCCAGGATCTGCCGGGCGGTCTCGCGGACATACTCGTTGCCGCCATTGAGGGCGGCATCGGCGAGCTTCGTGGGCTCCAGCGTGGCCAGATCGCGGACCGCCGGCTTCTTGCGCTCGCCGTAGACGAGGCGATACAGCCGTCCGTTCCCGCGGTCGATCCCGTCCGGGTCCGCATTCGCGTCCTGATAGCAGTGATACCGGTCGTACCAGTCGAGGATGTACAGGCAACCGTCCGGACCAGTCTTCTGAACGACCGGCATGAACCACGGATCGTTCGCGGTCAGGAGGTCGGCGAGCTTGGGGCTCTTCTCATCGCCCGTTTTGGCGATGGTGTTGTCCGGCAGGTCGAAGGCCCCGGTCTTCGCCGGGAAGCCGGGATGCGGTTTGCCGGCGTAGGTCGAGCCGTTCCGTGCGAGAATGTCGGCGTTGATGCAGCCGCCGTGGATGTTCCCCATGTAGAGGACGTTGCGGTACGGCTCGGGATAGCAGTCGCTGTCGAACCAGGTGATCCCGCAGTAGGCCGCCTTCTGATGCTTGTGCTTGACGATCGAGCCGATCGGCCACGTGTGCGGCGGATACGGGCCCCCCTGGCGGATGTAGTAACCGGTCTCCGTCATGTGCCAGAGGTGGTCGATGACGCAGGCGGAGAGGAACATCTCGCCGTCATCGTTGAAGGCGATCCCCCACGGATTGCTCGTCCCTTCCGCCCAGATCTGGAATTCTTTGGTTCTTGGGTGGATCCGCCACACTGCGCAGGTGAACTTCCAGCCGGGATGATCCGCTTTGAAGTTCGGATTCTTCGGGCCGTAGTGAACGTCGCAGTAGTTGAAGACGCCGTTGAGTCCATACAGCCAGCCGTCCGGGCCCCAGGTCAGCGAGTTCGGCAGCTCGTGCGTGTCCGTCCGGCCGAAGCCGCTGACGAGGACTTCCGTTTTGTCCGCCTTGAGGTCGCCGTCTGTGTCCTGCAGGAACAGGAGGTCCGGAGCGTTGGCGACCCACACGCCGCCGTAGCCGACGGCGATCCCGCTCGGGATGTTGAGTCCCTCGGCGAAGATCGTGACCTTGTCGACCTTGCCGTCGTCGTCGGTGTCTTCGAGGACCTTGATCCGGTCCCGTCCCGGTCCGGGCTCGCGGCGCGGGTACTCAAAGCTCTCGGTAACCCAGAACCGCCCCTTCTCGTCGATGAACATCGCGACCGGGTTCACGACGTCGGGCTCGGACGCCACGATCTCGACGTGAAACCCTTCGGGAACGGTCATCCTCTGGACCGCCTGCTCCGGCGTCAGCGCGGGGCCGGGGGGCCGGTCATGGCGGCGGGGAACGGCGATCTTCTGACCGAAGGCCGGGACCTGTGCCAACAGCAGCAGGGCGAGAAGACTCGACGAAAGACGCGCCGGCGACATCAAGACACTCCGTGAGCGGGGAGCGAAGGAAGTTTCATCAGGATCGAGCGGCAGCCACGCGGACGTCGTCCCCTGGCCGATCGCCGATCCTATTGAAGTCGCGCCCAAGTCGCGAGCAATCAGCGCCCGTTGATGACACGCGCGCTCCGGCCCGAGACTCTGCGCGGGACGGGCTGTAAAGAATGTCGAAAGAAAGTTGGAATTGCGCCCTCACCCGGGCCGGCGCTCCCCGGCTCATACCGCTGGCCACCGAAGTCCGCTAAAGTTCCTGCAATCTGGATGTCATGAAGCGCGGTAGAGGTCGTGCGTGAGCGAGCATCATGAGTGGTTGCGGGCCGTTGAGAAGAACATCTCGCAGGCGATTCTGGGAAAGTCAGATGTCATTCGCCTGGCTCTCGTCGCCCTGCTGGCGGAAGGGCACCTGCTGATTGAAGACGCCCCCGGCGTGGGGAAGACGTCGCTTGCCAAGGCGATCGCGCACACGCTGGGCTGCAAGTTCACCCGTCTTCAGTGCACGCCCGACATGCTCCCGGGGGACATCCTCGGGACGAGCGTGTTCCTCCCCAACAAGGGGGAGTTCGAGTTCCGCCCGGGGCCGCTGTTCACGAACCTGCTCCTGACCGACGAAATCAACCGCACCACGCCGCGAACCCAGAGCGCGCTGCTGGAAGCGATGATGGAGCGGCAGATCTCGATCGACGGGCAGACCTACAAGCTCCCCCGCCCTTTCATGGTGCTGGCGACGCAGAACCCGCTCGAGTTCGAGGGGACCTACCCGCTGCCGGAGAACCAGCTCGACCGGTTCATGCTCTGCCTGGAGGTCGGGTATCCGGACCGTGAGGCGGAGAAGAACGCCCTTATCAACCACCGGCACGGCGAACCGTCCGACGAGCTGCACGCGATCCTGACTCCCGAGCGGCTGATCGAGCTGCAGACCCTGACGCATCACGTCCGGGTGGACGACGCGATCAACGACTACATCCTCGACATCGTCGCCGCGACGCGGAAGCACAGCGAGCTCACGCTTGGCGTCAGCACCCGCGGAGCGATCACGTTCTCGAAGGCGGTCCAGGGGCTGGCGCTGGTCGAAGGGCGGGACTATGTGATTCCCGACGACGTGAAGCGGATGGCGATCCCGGTGCTGGCCCACCGCGTGATCGGCCGCGGCGTGATCCGCGAGGGGCAGCGGGACCGGACGCGGGCGGTCGTCCGTCAGATTCTCGATTCGGTCCCGGTTCCGAAGTAGCAATCTGGCTCCGCGAGGTGGGCCAGCAACTGTGTTCTGCGCGGGAGGCGCAGCTCAGGGGGCGAATGGGCTCGCACTGGTGTCTCAAACCGCGTCCTTGCCGGCGCAGCTCCGATAGCTCAAACCCAACGTGCTACGGCAGCCTGGGGTCAAGGGGGCCACGCCCCCTTGCCGCCGGAGGCACTCCTGTGAGGAACCGTGGTAAGCAACGGATGTTCGCGTTGTGGTACCCGCGTTGAGGACTCACCGCTCACTTTGGAATCCCTGCGGGTTGGTGAGGGGGCATCCAGCACGTTGTCCGCGCCTGGACACTCACTTCTTCAGACATCTCTCGACGAGAGGGCCTCCGGCGGGCAAAGGGGCGTTGCCCCTCTGCACTCCCCACCAGGGGTACCCCCTGGACCCCGGTTTTGGGGCCGGTAAGGCTGGTGGACGCCGATGCCTTCAGCTCAGTTGCGAACTGGCGGCGGCCCCGAACCCTCACTTCTCGCCGCGGGCGAACTTCTTGAACCGCTGCCGCAGGTCCTGCGTGATCGGCCCCGGCGTTCCCGCCCCGATCACGCGACCGTCGATCTTCACGACCGGGATGACTTCCGCCGCGGTTCCCGTCAGGAACAGCTCGTCAGCGACATAGACGTCATGCCGGATCAACGTGCACTCCTGAACGGTGATCCCCGCCTCGCGGGCGAGCTGCATGACGGCGTTGCGGGTGATCCCCTCCAGGATCCCGGCGTCGGGACCGGGGGTCTTGAGGACACCGTTCTTCACGAGGAAAATGTTGTCCCCCGTGCACTCGGCGACTTCCCCCTTGTGGTTCAGCATCAGGGCTTCGGCACAGCCCGCGTCGGTCCCTTCGATCTTCGCCAGGATGTTGTTGAGGTAGTTCAGCGACTTGATCCGGGCGCTCAGCGCGCCGGGATGGTTCCGGATCGTGCTGGCGGTGATGATCGCCATTCCCTTTTCGTACAGCTCATCCGGGTAGAGCGTGATCGTGTCGGCAATGACGATGACCTGCGGGTCGCTCGTCTTGCGGATGTCGAGCCCCAGGGCCCCTGCCCCGCGGGTGACGACCAGCCGGACGTAGCCGTCGACGATGCCGTTGGCCGCCACCGTCTCCTGGACCGCCTTCGTCATTGCCTCGGGCGTCATCGGGATTTCGAGTCGGATCGCCTTGGCGCTCTCGTAGAGCCGTTCGACGTGCTCCTTCAGCAGGAACACGTTCTTGCTGTAGACCCGGATCCCTTCGAACACTCCGTCGCCGTAAAGCAGCCCGTGGTCGTAGACGTTGACGACGGCCTGTTCCTTCGGAAGCAGCTTGCCGTTGATGAAGACTTTGACGGACATGGAATCTCGACGGGAGGCGGGGGGTGAAGCGGAGCAGGTCGACAGAGAGGCCCGAAGCCGACGTGACCTGCCGGGGCGGAGCGATCACCGCCTGCGGGATCAACGGCCGACAAATGGGCCGCATAAGACAGCTCGGACCCACCGCGACGCCGCCGGAAACGGCACGATTTCAGGCAGCCTCTTCCAGCCCCTGAATCCGCCCCTCGGCCAGCCGGACAATCCGCTGCGCCTTGTGGGCTATGGCGTTATCGTGAGTGACCATGATGATAGTCAGCTTCTCGTCGGCGTTCAAACGGGTCAGAACGTCCATGATCTCCTGCCCTGTATGGACATCGAGATTCCCGGTGGGTTCGTCCGCAAGCAGAATTTGAGGGCGGCCGATCAGGGCCCGGGCGATCGCGGCCCGCTGCATTTCCCCCCCGGAGAGCTCCGACGGCCGATGGCTCATCCGGTGCCCCAGACCGACCCGCTGCAGGATCTCCTTGGCCGAGTCCCGGAATTCCCGCCGCCGCTTCAGGTAGGTCCAGACGGGATACCGGATCATCAGTGGCGAGAGGACGTTCTCGAGAAGCGTCAGTTCCGGCAGCAGGTGGTAGAACTGGAACACGAAGCCGAAGACCCGGTTCCGCAGTTCGTCGCGGGTCGTCAGCGGCAGGTCGTCGATGCGGTGGCCGTCGAGACGGACCTCGCCGTTCTCCGGGGTGTCGAGCAGCCCCATGACGTGCAGGAGCGTGCTCTTGCCAGAGCCCGACTGGCCGATGATCGTGACGAATTCCCCCCGTCCGACGCTGACATCCACTCCCCGCAGGACGGGAACGGTCCCCGCTCCCTTGCGGTAGGCTTTGCTGAGGGCCACCGCACGGATGTGGGACTCACGGGGCTTCGAGGCCGGCAGAGGGAGGATGGCGGACATGGGAGAGTTGTCAGTGGTCGGTTTTCAGTTGTCAGTCAGAGCAGGTTCCGCGGTCTCGGCGTCAGCGATCAGCGGTCTGGCTGAAAACTGACAACTGAGGACTTCCTTACTCGTATCGCAACGCCTGGACCGGGTGCAGCCGCGAGGCGTAGCGGGCCGGGAGGACGCTGGCGAGGATCGCGATCACGATCGCGCCGAACGCGACCCAGAAGACCATCGTGGGGGTCACCTTGGTCGGGATCTCGTGGAAGTAGTAGATGTTCTCGTCGAACACCTTATGTCCCATGAACCACGAGACGACCATCTCGACCTCGTTGATGTAATGCACGATCCCGAGGCCCAGCAGCACCCCCACGCCGCTCCCGACGATCCCCAGCGAAAGGCCGTAGGAGAGGAAGATCGACATGACCCCGTGCGAGGTCGCTCCGAGGGCCTTGAGGATTCCGATGTCCTTCGTCTTCTCGACGACGATCATGTAGAAGATCGCCAGGATGCCGAACCCGGCCACGGCGATGATCAGGAACAGCAGCACGTTCAGGATCGCCGCTTCGATTTCGACCGCCTGCAGCAGCGGTCCCTGCTCCTGTTCCCAGGTCCGGACGTTGAGCAGCCCGAGGTCGAGGGACCGGCGGAGCTTTTCGACGACCATCGGCGCGTTGGCGTAGTCCTTGAGTTTGATCTGGATGTTCGTGACGGAGCCCTGCCGCCAGTCGCCGTGGTTGGTCCCCTGCCCCGGCATGGGGAGGAGCATCCCGCGGACCCGCTGGAGCTCTTCGAGGTTGCAGAAGACGAGGCTCGAGTCGTACTCGCTCATCCCGCAGCGGAAGATGTCGACGACCGTGGCCGACATGCTTCCCGGCTGGGGCGTCCCCGCTTTATAGGTCGTCAGGTTCACGTCCGTGCCGGGCTCGACCATCATGGTGGTGGTCTGCTTGCCGGTCTCTTTGTCCGGGTTGTGGAAGCTGACGAGTCCCTCGGCGACGAAGATCCGTGCCGGCTGCGCGGCATAGGGGTCGGCCGGGGCTGCCGACTCGGGAGGCGCCCCAAAGGGATTTCCGCCCGCATCGGGAGTGTCTGTGAATGGATTCTCACCGACCGCCGAGGCAGCCTCGACGGCGGGGCCGACCGGCACATCCTCACTCTGGGACTGTGCCTGGAACTGCTGCCGCATCCGGGTCGAATCGAGCCACTTCTTGCGGTTGTGGAGGGCCTGCTCCGAGAGGTCCCAGGAGAGAGGTGCGTTGGGATCCTTAAGCACCGTTGCCGGACCCGCCTCGGCGCCCGGGGCGCGGCGGCTGGCCAGGAAGGGGCGAAGGGGGCTGACGAGTTCCTTGGTCTCGGGGACGATGCCGACGATCGTGACCGGTCGTGGACAGTCGCGCCCGTACCAGTTGAACGACATCATGCCGTAGACTTCGACCGAGGGGGTCATGGCGGCGATGTGCTGGCCAGCCGCCTCTTCGATTTCTTTCATGAGACCGACGGGGTCTTCGATACCGTCGGTCGACATGGTCTGGACGCAGATGTCGGAGCGGATGCCGCGGATGCGGTCTTTCATCTGCGTGCTGAAGCCGGTCATCACGCTGTTGACGACGATCATCGTCGCCACGCCGAGCATCACGCTGATGATGCTGGCCAGTGCGATGAAGCGGGTGCGGAGATAGCGTAATGCCAGAAGCAGTTTGTACATGCGGGCAATCCCTTGCCTTGGTTCGTGGCCGTCCGGGCCGCGCTCTCCGGCCGATTCCGCCGGTCGGGCGAGTCTACGAGCTTGCGGAGGTTGAGTCGAGAGGGAAAGTCGATGCCCGGACCGCGTCCTTGCCGGCGCGACTCCCATAGCTCAAACCCAACGTACTACGGCAGCCTGGGGTCAAGGGGGCAGCCCTTTGAAGGTGGCTATCCCGTGTTGGATCGCCGCTGCTTGAGAAGCCTGTCGGTCGAGATGTGCTGAGCCCTCGCGGCTGGACGTTTGGTGCGTGTCTTTGGACCACGAATCGATTTGCGATATCGCATGACATCGACGCTCTGGGCCCAGACGTGGAGCTGCCGGCTGAGAGCTTCGGTGGGAAGAGTTCCATACTGTTCCCATTGATCCGCCGGAATCGCGATCATCATCCCGACGTAGGTGCGGCTGAGCTCATCCGACATCCGCCAGTGCGAGAACTGCTCGTCAACGAACTCCTGGCCATGAGCAGAAGCCAGAGCGGCCTGCACGACCGCCAGGACGTTGTAGCACGCAACCGCCGTGCAGAAGCCGAAGAGGGCCGCAGGCGGATAGCCAAGGGTGTTGAGTTCACACCTCAGGTGTGTCGTCAGTTCCTGGAAGGCTGTCTCGATCGTCCATCGCTCCCGATACAGCTCAGCGACCTGTGCTGCGGTGACCTCACTGGCGGGCAGGTTCGTCAGCAAGTGGAGCGTGGAGTCGTGATCCCGGGTTGGTTCGTCCAACTCGATGGTGATTCTGCGGACCGGCAGGACCTCACCGGTTGTGGGATCCGTCAGGCGGACAGGCTCTTCCGTCAGGCGGCCGGAATCGCCCCGGCCGAGCGATTTGGCTTTCCCGGTAACCTCCCATCGCAGCCGGCCCCGATGCTGCCGGGTGATGAAGAACGCGGCGTGTCGGGCCAGACAGAACAGGAGTTCGCTCGTACAGAAGTTCCGATCGTCGATCACCACATCCTTGGGGTCGATCCCCTCCAACAGAGGCAGGCAGAGACGACACTCCTGGGTGTAGGCATCCAGACCAGGAATCACGTCCAGGATCATCCGCAGCTGGGGATCGAGCAGGACGACACACTGGCCCGGCAAGGCTCCGCCTCCTTGAGTTCGCAGCGGCTTGAGCCGATGCTCTGTTCCCTCCAGGTGGTTGCCGTCGAGAATCTTGACCCGGTATCCGGGAAGGAGGGGAGCCGCCATCGCCGGCAGCGTCCGGATCAGCTCGGCCATCTCAGAGGCGGTCTGCCGCACCAGTTCTCGGGACGTGGCCGGTTCGATATGCCCCAGTTTGTCGTAGAGAGCCCGGATGGAGACGGGAATCTGGGCCTTCTTCTGCTGATAGGCCCGATGAACGGACGGCGTGACACGACAGACGACCAGGCTCATGAGATCGACGACGGTCGAGAACAGAAGCTCCCGTTCGTACTGTCGGACAGCCGTCCGTTGAAACAGGGCATCCAATCTCTGCGGGGCGAAGACTTTCTCCAGCGTCGCCCGGGCCATAACACAAAGCGGAGCCTGCTGAATGAAGCGGTCGAGGACCGATTGACCAACCATGGTCGCCTCCTCCCTGGAAATCCTGTGCATGTCTCGACATGACACCGGTTTACCATGAAGGAGGATGCACCTTCAAAGGGCTGGGTCAAGGGGGCCACGCCCCCTTGCCGCCGGAGGCACTCCTATGAGGAACCGTGGCAAGAAACGGGCGTCCGATTTGTGGAACCGGCGTTGAGAACTCGCCGCTCGCGTTGGAATCCCCGCGGGTTGGTGAGGGGGCATCCGGCACGTCGTCCGCGTCTGGATACGTGCTCCTTCAGACATCTCTCGACGAGAGGGCCTCCGGCGGGCAAAGGGGCGTTGCCCCTCTGCACTCCCCACCAGGGTGCCCCTGGACCCGGTTGATAGGGCGCAATCACCCGTGCAGCTCGACCTTATGAAATGGGATTGTTTCCACGACTTCGTTGCCGTAGATTCATCAAGGTTTATACGGTTGGACCGTGTGCAGACCGCCGCAGGGAGGCAGCAGAATGAGTGCAGGAGCACTCCCCCCAACAAGCTCTGGGGCTCAGGCCGCGACAACGGTCCGAGGAAACCGGGGAACCCGCACAACCGCGGGAACACTTTCCGGAATTCATTCATCCGGATTCGCACTGGATCGCCCGCTCGACGGCGTTCCCGATCTCCCTCCGCGACTTCGCGACCTCCTCATCGACGCCCGCTTCCGCGCCGCGGAACGCGTCTTCGGCACCGCGATCTCCCACGGCGCGGAACTGATCCTCCTCGCGGGCGACATCCTCTCCAGCGACAGCGGTCCGGGCTCCCGAGGCCCCTGGTTCCTGCGGGAGCAGTTCCGCCGTCTCGAGACGCACGGCATTCACGTCGTCTGGGCCGAGCCGACCGCCGGCCTCCATCGCTGGATCGAGACCCACGTCGGACTCCCCGGCAACGTCACGCTCCTCTCCGAGGAGGCGTCGGCCGACCTCGTCCTCTTCAATACGAACGTCCGGGTCCATTGCCGCACGTCCTCGTCCTCCCTGGCCGTTCCTAAGGGGGGAGCCGACTGGAACCTGATCGTCGTTCCCGGTCTGGCGGTCGATCCCGGACTGATCCGCTGGGCCGACTATGTCGCCCTCGGCGGACCGATGCGGGACTCGCTCCACGCCAACGTCTTCGCCGCCGGCGCACCGCAGGGATCCGGCTTTGAAGAGGCGGGGATCCACGGCTGCCTCGGATTCTCCCTCGCCGTCGGCCGTCCGCCTCAGACGGAGTTTATCGCCTCCGACGTCGTCCGCTGGGTCGAAGAGGAACACGCCGTCCTGCCGGGAACCACCGCCGATTGCCTCCGCAGCCAGCTGACGCACCGCCTCGAAGAGTTTTCGTCGGCCCACTCCTGCGACGCCTGGATCGCCCGCTGGACGCTCGATCCCCAGTCGCCGGATACGCTGGCGCACTGTGCCGCGGATCGTCTGCGGAGCCTTCAGCAGGACCTCCAGCGCGTCGCCGCAGCAACCGAGATTCCGTTCTGGCCCGCCAGCCTCTCGGCCCGGTTCGATTCAACGGCGAGCCGGTTTCAGGCGTCTCTCCCCGAGACGCTGGCCACCATTCTGGACGGCTGCCGCGATTGGTCCGCTGAACAATCTTCGGTACACGACCTCGTCGCCCTGACCGCCGCCGACGGCATTTCCGTTCCGGACGCGCTGCGGTTCGTCACGCCGTCCCAGGTCCATCGTTCACTTCAGTCACGTCTCAGCGCCGAAGCGGTCCGCGTTCTTGCGGTTCACGGCTTCACGGCGCTTCGTTAGTGCGGTCGCACGTCACGTCGGGGCGTTCTGTCCCATGCCGGGGGGTCTCTCATGAAAATTCGTGATCTTCGCATCGAAGGGTTTGGCGTCCTGTCCGCCCTTCCATTGCACGACCTGAACGAAGGACTGACGGTCCTTCACGGTCCGAATGGATCAGGCAAGAGCACGCTGCTGCAGTTCATCCGCGGCCTGTTCCTCGGCTACTCCGAGGCCCGCCGCCTCCGCCTCCTGCCGCCGCTTCGCGGTGGAACCCCCGGCGGCTCGATGGTCCTCACCGATCCGGTCCGCTTCACGCTCACCCGGCACGCCCGCAACGATCTTTCCGACACGCTCGCGATCAACGTCAGCCACGGCTCGCCGGAGGATGCCCGCCGGCTGCGGGGAACGATCGAGGGACTGCGGCCGGACCTGTTCCGGACGCTCTACGCTGTCGGCAGCCTGGAAGCCCACAGCCTGGGACAACTCGTCGACATTGCGGACCGGGACGGCATCGACCTGCGGACCCGCCGCTCGGATGCCACCTGGCTGCGGAGCCAGATGGAGACTCTTCAGGGGGAACAGTCGGGCCTCCTCTCCCCTTCCCCGCAACAGGGCCGGATCCAGGAGCTCGAGACGGAACGGGACCGGCTCCGCGCCCGGATCGACGTCTGTCGGGGCGAACAGCAGACCCGCCACGAGGACCACTCCGCCACGCTGCGCCGCCTCCAGGAGCAAGGGGCCCGCCTGCAGCGCGAGATCGACTGGCTCGACCAGCAGCTCCAGACGGTCCAGTGCGATCTCAATGCCTGCCACGACCGCCTGTGGGGCCGCACCTCCCGCACGATTCGGACGGTCCGCCGTGTCGAGGTCGAGCAGCCCGTCGCCGCGCCGCTCGTCACGACGGCGCTCCCGGAGATCGAAGAACTGGACCGGCAGATCGAACATTGCCGGCAGGTCCTCCGCGACCTCGCGTCGTCCCGGCGGAAGCTGACGGTCGAGTCCGCCAGCCTCGCCGGAGCCGAGACCCCGGATGATCCGACGACATTCGCTCGGGACCGCGCTGCCCTGCGGCTGCTGGAAGGGAATCTCCACAGGCTGGACGGGCTCGTCGAGCAGGTTCTCGACGCTCAGAAGATCGGCCGCTGCCTGTGCGACGCCACGCAGGCGGCGCTCGCCGGCAGTTCGGACAGCATGCGGGAGCAGGTTTACCTCCTGTGCCAGTCGCTCAATCGGCGAGAGAAGGAGTCGCAGCGGCGGATGCTCCTCGCGCAGCGCGACGGTGTCGACCGGATGGAGCTCGATCTGGAAGCCCGGATCCGCGACCTGCGGTCCCGCCGCGACGCGATCCTCACCGCGCAGGCGGACACCGATCGGGAGCGGATCCGCTATCGCAGCGACCTCGAACGCGTCGGCTGCGAGTGCGATGCCCATGGCCGCTGGGAGGCGTTGGCCGCCGCGCCGGTTCCCACGGCTGTCGAGCGGTCGATCGTCGAGATCCCCGAAGAGCAGATCGTTGAAGACTCGACGGCCCGTCCCGGCGATGCCGCACTGGCTCGCGAACTCGCCGACCTCAAAGACCAGCTCTGGCTCCAGCTCCAGGGAGTCCGGGGGCGGCAGGCGGCGCTGATTCGGGATCTCGCTCGAATCGAAGGCCGCGGCGGCGAGTTCGCCGACGACCGCGCGCTGCAGAGCATGCAGTACGAATACTCGGTCCTTGAGCAGAAGCTGGCGGACTCCCGCTCGCAGTGGCAGTCGCTGGCCCTCCTCCAGGCGACCCTCAACCTCGCGCGGCGGAAGCTGGAGAACGAAATCCAGCCGCCGGTCATTGCCGACGCCTCCGCCACGTTCCGCCGTCTGACCGAGGAGCGCTACAGCGGCTTCCGGTACGCACCCGAGACCCGCGAGCTCTACGCCGTCCTGTCGAGCGGCCAGCAGCACGGGCTTTCCTCGCTCAGCCGGGGGACGCTCGATCAGGCTGCGCTGTCGCTGCGGCTCGCCCTCGCCGACGAGTACGCCCGCCGGGGGCTGCGGTTGCCGTTCATTTTCGACGATGTCCTTGTCGACACGGACGAAGGACGGCTCCGCATCGCCGTGACCGTCCTCAAGGAGGCGGCCGCCCGCGGGCATCAGATCCTCTTCCTCACCTGCCAGGACCACCTCGCGGGGCTGTTCCACGAGATGGGGATTGCCGTCCGCGGTCTGCATCGGGAGTGGCAGCCGGTTGTCCGCGGCACCGCCGCGGAACCCCGTCCTGTCCGCGCAGCGGAGGTTCCGGCCTCCATCGAGCGAAGATTGACCGCGCCCGTCATGCTCGCACCGAGTGCGATCCCGGCCGCCGCTTCGGCTCCCGAGGCCGTCTCGGCCATGGACGAGATCGATGAGCCGGGCGACACCATCTCTCTCCGGAGTCAGCCCGACAGCCCGTTCTGGCTCCAGGTCGATTCCCCCGTCAGCTTGATTCCGTCTCTCGGCGCCCAGATGGGCCGCCGGCTCGGCGCGATTGGCATCGCCACCGTGGCCGATCTGATCGACGTCGATCCCGAGTCGGTCGACATGCCTCTCAGCAGCCTCCAGGTTTCGGCGGCGCAGCTTCGCACGTGGCAGGCGGAAGGCCGCCTTCTCTGCTGCGTCCCGGGACTGACGGGGCGTGATGTCCAGCTGATCGTCGCCTGCGGTATCGTCAACCCCGCCGAGCTCGCCGAGATCGACGCGGACGTTCTTCTGGCGCGGGCCCTCCGGCTGCAGGATGGGATGTCGCCTGGCTCGTTTGAATGGCTGGCGCCCGGACAGACGTTCCCGTCGCGGGAATCGGCCCGTCAGTGGATTGGCGCTGCCCATCGCTCCCGCACTCTGGCTGACGCCCTCGATGCCGCCGGATGGGGAGAGGATGACGACGGCTCGGACGGCGAAGGGGACGGGGGAAACGGCTTTGGCGGTGATGATCCCGGTCCCTTCGGGGATGACTCCGGGCGCGGTCCACGGACGTTGCGGCGGGCTCGCCGGACGCGCGCCGGACGAAAGAACCGTGTCACCCTGAGGAACTCCGCTTCGCGGATGCGGCTTCGTGCCGAGTCGCCCGGCGAAGCGGGGGGCAAGGCGGAGCCCTCGGAATGGCGGTACTTCCTGCAGACCGACAGTCCCGTCGTCGACGCGCCTTCGATTGGTCCCAAGATGGCGGAGCGGCTGAAGGAACTTGGGATTCTGACGGTGTCGGACCTGATCGGGCGTCGGGCGGAGTCGATTTCGGCGGGACTCACGGAGGCCAAGGTGACCGCGCGGCAGGCTCAGGACTGGCAGCGGCAGGCGGTGCTGATGTGCCGGGTCCCCGAGCTGCGGGGGCACGATGTGCAGATCCTGGTCGCGTGCGGCGTCGATACGGCGGAGCAACTGGCGGGGATCGCTCCTGCGACGTTGTGGAAGCAGGTCGAGGCCTTCCTGGAGACTCGTGACGCCGCGCGAGTGCTGCGTTCGTCGACGCCGCCGGATCTGGACGAGGTGACAGACTGGATCCGTTTCGCGGGGCATTCACGGGCATTGCGGGCTGCGTGAAGCGACGGTCATGCCGGACGGGCTTCCATAGCTCAAACCCAACGTGCCACGGCAGCCTGGGGTCAAGGGGGCAACCCCTTGCCGCCGGAGGCGCTTCCATGAGGAACCGTGGTACGCAACGGACGTCCGCTTTGTGGTACCGGCGTCGAGGACTCACCGCTCGTTTTACAATCCCCGCGGGTTGGTGAGAGGGCATACGGTACGGTGTCCGCGCTTGGACACGCGCTCCTTCAGACATCTCTCCACGGCCAGGCCTCCGGCGGGCAAAGGGGCGTGGCCCCCTTGCATCCCCCCACCAGGGTGCCCCTGGACCCGGTACTTGGGGCATCTTCCGGATAGAATGCCGGACACGATCTTCGTTTCCGACCTTCGCTCTCCCGCCCACGAGACCACCATGCACCCAGGCAACATCTCCGGCGCTGCAGGACGAATCCACGAAGCCATGGACGAACTCCAGATCGCCTGGCAGACCGCCAGCAACCACTGGAAAGACAGCAGCAGCGAAAACGTCCTCGAAAACCACCTCAAACCTATGGAACACGAGGTCCGGCTCGCCATCCCGGCCATCTCCCACTTCCTCCAGGTCGTCTCCCAGGCCCAGCGCGAACTGCAGGAGTAAAGGTTTCCCGCGGAACGCCCGCGCCGACAGCGCTCAGGCACCCCCTCCCGGCCTATCCGCGCTGGACGGACCAAATCCCGCCCCATACCTTTCGCACTGCTGTCCGCTCCGGCCCGTCGCCGGACGGTTTTTCCCAGGCGTGCTGGATTGACGAGGGTGTCCGTGTCCCAGGCTGAAGTGCTCGAAGCGAATCGCAAGCTGCTGACGACGATCGACAAAGGAGACTGGGCGGCCTACGCCGAACTGTGCGCAGACTCGATCACCTGCTTCGAGCCCGAAGCGAACGGCCACCTCGTCGAAGGTCTCCCCTTCCACAAGTTCTACTTCGACCTCCCCGGCGGCGGCTCGCCCCGCCAGTCCTCGATGGCCTCCCCGTTCGTCCGGATGCTCGGCGAATCGGCCGCCGTCCTGACCTACGTCCGCCTCGTCCAGAAGACCGGCGCCGACGGCGCTCCGGTCACTGTCGCATCCAACGAAACCCGCGTCTGGCAGAAGACCTCCGGCGGCTGGAAGCACGTCCACTTCCACCGCACCCCCTGCTGAATCGGTTTCAGGGAGATCGGCGCGCGCCCGACAGGCGGCGCCGGTCCATCCCGTCCATGGCCAGCGCGGTTTCGGCCGGCTGCCAGAGCCTTAGCGGCAGCCCAGGGGACGCGGAGATGTCCGTCGACTATCAAGAGCGATCCGCGGCCCGGCTCATCTGGGAGGCGGGGGTGGCCTCGGTCTTTTCCCGGCCGCTCGTTCAAGACTCTCTTGAGGCCCTGGAGGGCCGGCTCGTCGTTCATGGTCAGGCCTATCCGCTCTCGGACAAGTCGCGCGTGCTGGTTGTCGGAGCGGGCAAGGCGGGCGCCGGGATGGCGGAAGGGGTTGAAGATGTCCTCTCATCGAAGTGGTTCCGCGACCGCCTGAGCGGCTGGGTGAACGTTCCGGCCGACTGCATCCGCCCGCTCGCGAAAATCCATCTCCACGCGGCGCGGCCGGCCGGCGTCAACGAGCCGACGCCGGAGGGAGTCGAAGGCTCGCAGCAGATCCTCGAACAGGTCTCTCAACTGGGACCGGACGACCTCTGTCTGGTGCTGATCTCGGGAGGCGGCAGCGCCCTTCTCCCCGCGCCGGTGGATGGACTGAGTCTGGCGGACAAGGTGACGCTGACGCGGCTCCTGTCGCGGGCAGGAGCCACGATCCAGCAGCTCAACTGCGTCCGCAAGCAGCTCTCGAAGATCAAAGGGGGCGGGCTCGCTCGGGCGTGCCGGGCGCCGCTCGTCAGCCTCATCATTTCCGATGTCGCCGGAGATCCGCTCGACGTCATCTCGTCGGGACCGACGGTTCCCGATTCGGGGACCGCCGCGGAAGCGATCCAGATCCTGACTGAACTCATACCGGATCGTCGCCAGGTTCCCGACGCGGTCTGGGCGATCCTCGAAGCAAAATCCCGCCAGTCCGCCGCCGAATCGGCCTCGTTCTCACACGTCCGCAACTTCGTGATCGGCAACAATCGAATTGCGGTCGAAGCCGCTGCCGCCGCGGCTGCCAAAGTCACCCGAATCCGACACGGAGACGTCCGCATCCTCGGCTGGGACCAGGGGGGTGTGGCCCGCGAGGTCGGAACAGCTCTCGCGTCCGAAGCCGTCCGGGTTCAGAAGGAAATGCCGGCGGGCATGGGCCCTGTCTGTCTCATCAGCGGCGGGGAACCAGTCGTCCGGGTCGCCAGCACGGGCCGTCCGCAGAAGGGAGGCCGCAATCAGGAACTGGCGCTCGCCGCGCTCGCTTACCTGCGGCAGGAGAACGTTCGCGGCATCACGGTGCTTTCCGGAGGAACCGACGGCGAAGACGGACCGACGGACGCCGCCGGAGCGGTGGTCGATGACGATGTCCTGGCCCGGACGCGAGAGCTCGGCCTCGATCCCCGGGCCTTTCTCGACGACAACAATTCCTATCCGTTCTTCGAGCAGACCGGCGGCCTGCTCAAGACCGGTCCGACGCACACGAACGTCATGGACCTGCGGGTCGTTTACATCATGCCGCCCGGTGTGGGCTGACGGTCAAAGCGGCTGCAGCCTGCCGATCCGGGAACCCGTCAGTCCCCGTGGTCGACTCGGCGGGCGGCTCGCCGTTCGGCCCCCTGTCGCTTTTCCTTGAGCCGCCGCTCCTTTGACCCCCGCGTCGGTTTCGACTTCTTGCGGGCGCGGGGAGCGACGAGCGCGGCCCGCACGAGTTCCTGAAGTCGAACGAGGCACTCCACGCGGTTACGAAGCTGGTCGCGATAGAGCTGACTGACGAGGAGCAGGTCGCCGTCTTTCGTGATCCGGTTGCGGTTCACGGCAACCAGACGGGCCCGGACCTCGTCGGGGAGTTCGGCGGAGACGACGGGCCACCGCATCTGGACCCGCGAGCTGACCTTGTTGACGTTTTGTCCCCCCGGCCCGCCGCTCCGAGAGTATTGAAACTCCAGCGCCGCCAGCGGAATGCGGATCCTCTCCGAAACGATCAGGTGATCGTCCTGGACCAGCTCCGGTGGAAAGAGATCGGCCGACATTGGGTGATCGGGAACTTGAGGAGAGCGGGCTCGCGGCTTGTCTTCATCGGTAGACCGGATGGAAACGAGATCCATCCGACACTGGGCGCGAGGAACGGGTTCGCGCGATTCCCCGCCCCGTCCCGGGATCCTCACATGGGAGCATCCTTTTCCTTCTCGCCCCCCGCCTCGCTCTCGCCGGCGATCTTCGTCTTGTATTCCGGAAGGGCCCGCAGTGTGGCGATGTCCGGGTCGACTTTCATGAGGGAGAACTCCTCGAAGCCGGCGTCGATCGCCTTGCGGAGATGTGAGAGTCCTTCGTCCTGGTACTTCTTGAGCTTGGCATCGCGCTCGGGGGACGCCGGCTCCTTCTCGACCTGCTCGACGGCCCGGCCGTAGGCGCAGGCCGCGTTGTAGAGATAGAGGTGATTCTGCCGGTACTCGTCGCGGACGCGGTCCAGCACCTTGAGTCCCTCGTCGACCTTTCCTCGACGGACCTGCACGATCGCGACACCCGTCAGGGCGTTGGCGCTCTCGCCGTCGAGCTCGACCGACCGTCCGAAGTCCCGCTCCGCTTCGTCGAGTTTGTTCAACCACAGGAAGGCGTTCCCGCGGCTGGCCCAGGCGTACGGCAGCAGCGGATCCATTTCCAGGGCGATCGTGGCGACTTCCACCATCCGCTCATGATCCTGCTTCTCGTTCCCGCTCCCCTTCTGCTGGGCTCCCTCCAGGAACTGATAGGCGGGGGAGCGGGCGTAGAGGTTGGCCAGCATTTGCCCGGCCTCCATCCGCAGGTCCCCTTCGACACTCGCCCGCAGGGACTGCAGAATCTCCCGCGCCTCGGGACCGCCGACCTGGTAGAGCGTGTTGAGGTAGGAGCCCACCTCCTCGCGCGGTACCGAGGACTTGAGGCGCTGCCGCAGGAGAGGCAGGAGCTGTGGGTCGGCCGTGGAGGCCAGGTATCGCAGACCGATCTCTCGAAGGTTCGTGTCCGTTCCCTGGATCTCGCGAATCGCCAGCTCCCGCCCCGCCCGCGACTGCTGCTCGGAGAGGAGCGAAAGGACGGCCCCCTTCTCTTCGACCGTCAGCTTGTCGTAATCGCGAATGAGACGGTCGATGACGTCGCTGCCGCCGATCAGTCCCAGGAGACCGATGATCTGCGACCGTCCCTGCTTCATCGTCGCCATCCGGTCGAGCAGCGGCGGCACGGCCCGCAGGTCGCGGGTCCGGTAGAGGAGTCCGTAGACGTTCTGCATGTCGGCGTCGGACGCCTTGGTGTCCTTCAGCCGTTCCAGGCAGATCTCCATGGCGATCGATTCCGCCTCGGGATCGGTCCGGTCGACGAGGATGTTGAACGCTTCGACCCGCACCCGTTCATCGGGATCGTGGACCAGCCGTTTGAGGACCTGCAGCAGCTGCGGGTGGCCGATCCGCCGCACCGCGCGGAGCGCGGCGAGCCGGATCTCCGCGCTCTTGTCCTCGCAATGCTTGAGGAGCCGGTCATTCCAGGCGGGGTGGGCGAAGGCGGCCAGGACTTCGATCGCTTCGCTCGCGGGGACGGCGATCGGCTTGTCGAGGTTCCGGGTGAGGGCCTGGTGGAACTCCTCGAACCGCGAGGAGGCGAGGCTTTCCATGGCGATGCGGGCGAGCCGCGGCGGTCCTTCGACGAGGGTCTTCTCCAGCCTTGCGACTGCTCGCGGATCGCGGATCTCACCGAGCGCCACGAGTCCGGCCGACTTGAGCAGATCGTCATTCCCGTCGACGTACTCGTTGACGACGCCGATCAGCTCCGGTCCCAGCCGGCTTCCTCCCTGGGCGAGCGCGGCCGCCCGGGCCAGCCGGTGTCCCGATTCGATCTCCCGGACGAGCTGTTCCGGCGGCAGGGCCTCCAGGGAGGTCCGGAGCGCTTCCTGGACCGCGTCGGAGAGAGACTCGTGGATCTGGCTGCCGGTGTTCTCTTCCGCGAGTTCCATCGCCTCGGCGTTGATGAGGTCCTGTTCGGGATCGTCCGCCGCTGATTCGCCGGGGCCGGTCGGGGGGACGACGAGGTGCAGCTCGCCGATCGCCGCGGGGAGGGTCGGCATCGTGCTGAATGTCTGCGATGTCGCTCCGGTCCGTCCGAACTGGAACCACGTCTTCATGTGGTCGCTGAGCCAGCCGGGGGCCTGAGTCCCGTGGATGACGGCCCGGGTGGCCCCCTGGGCGGGGGCGTCTTCGAGGTACTTGACCAGATCCGCGACGTTGACCGTGTCGAGCTCGCCGCGGAGTTCGATGAGCGCGAGGCACTTCCGCGGGCCGATCGCCTCCGCCCGCAGTCCGAGCCGCGCCCGGTCGAGGGCGTTGAGATTGATTTCGAGGATCCTGTCGTCGAGCGAGACGCGGAGGACCATCTCGGGAACGTTGCGGCTGCGGGGGAGGCCGCCGAAGACCCATCGGACCAGCCGCTCTCCCTTGGCCGGGACGGGGAGCGTGGCGGGAAGCATCTTTTCGGAGACGAGCTCGACGGGGCTGAAGGACTCGCCGCTCATGAACTGGACGCCGTAGCTCTTGAGCGAGCCGAGGTCCGTGGCTCGGAACTCCTTGCCGCCGACGCGGAGGACGGCGTCGCGGGGCTTCAGGGTGCCGGGCTGGCCGGTTGGGTTGACGAAGACGAGGTCGAGGAGCAGGTACCGCGGCTCATTGGCGGGATAGACGTTGGGCGTCCAGAGGTTGATGCGTCCGAGGAGGGGGGAGATCCGGGCGGCGATGGCGGCCCGGTCGGCCGGTTTGCCGGTTTCGATCGCTTCCCGGCGGGCGACTTCGTCGAGGCGCTGTTCGAGTGTCGGGGGGCTGGGGGCCGGTTCGGCGTCCGGTGGGACGCGGAGGACCTGATAGCGCTGTCGGAGCTGGGCGTGGGTGGCCGTGCTCGCCAGGAGCAGCAGTCCGACGGTCAAGAGCACGCGCGCGGTGTATTCGCGAGGGAACGACGGCATGAGCGGTCCAACCGATGTGTCGACCCCAGACGACCGGGCGGTCGCGGGTTGCGGCCATCATAGCCGGAGGGCCATGCGACGGGCGACTTCGGTGGAAAAACGTGCTGGCGGATGGATGTCCAACGCGAAGAACCGCGTCACTCGGCAGCTGGGGTCAAGGGGGCGACCCCTTGCCGCCGGAGGCGCTTCGATGAGGAACCGTTGTCAACAACGGGCGTCCGTTTTGTGGTACCGGTTATAGAGGACTCCCTCACATCACACCGCTGGCTTTGCCATCCGCGCGGGTTGGTGAGGGGCCATCCGGCACGGTGTCCGCGCTTGGACACATGCTCCTTCAGATATCTCCCGGCAAGACGGCCTCCGGCGGGCAACGGGGATTCTCCCCCCTGCACCCCCTGACCAGGGTCCCCCTGGACCCAACTGGTCAGTCGCCGCTCGCGCTCTTCTGACGGCGCTCGATCGCCGCACCAATGAAACCGCGGAACAACGGATGCGGCTCCAGCGGCTTCGAACGGAACTCCGGATGGAACTGAACCGCCACAAACCACGGATGGTTCGGCAGCTCAATGATCTCCACCAGGTTCCCGCTCGGGCTCAGCCCCGCAATGCTCATCCCCTTCTCGATCATCCGGCTCCGATACTCCGGATTGAACTCATACCGGTGCCGGTGCCGCTCCATCACCACTTCGGCCCCGTAGGCCGCCGCCGCCTTCGTTCCCGGCTTCAGATGACACGGCTGAGCCCCCAGCCGCATCGTCCCCCCCTTGTCACTGATCGTCCGCTGCTCCTCGAGCATGCAGATCACGGGGTTCCCCGACTCCGACTCGAACTCCGTGCTGTTCGCGTCCTGGAGCCCAAGCACGTTCCGGGCGAACTCGATGACCGCCGTCTGCATCCCCAGGCAGATCCCGAAGTACGGAATACCGTTCTTGCGGGCGAACTCGATCGCCTTGATCTTCCCCTCGATCCCGCGGTAGCCGAACCCGCCCGGGACCAGCAGCCCGTCAATGCTCCCGAGCGCAAAGTCCGGATCGCTCGTCTCGAGCTGCTCCGCCTCGATCCGCTTGATGAGGACCCGCGTCGAATGGGCGAACCCGGCGTGGCTCAGCGACTCGTAGATCGACTTGTAGGCGTCGCGGTGCTCGATGTACTTGCCGACGACCGCGATCGTCACTTCCTTGAGCGGATTGCGGATCCGGTCGAGGAGCTGCTTCCAGTCGTCCAGGTTCAGCTCGCCGATCGGCAGGCCGAGCTTGTCGATCACCAGCCGGTCGAGCTTGTTCTCCGCCAGCCCGACGGGAACTTCGTAGATCGACAGCTCCTTGTCCTGCTCCTCGATGACCGCCTTCCGCTCCACGTTGCAGAACAGGGCGATCTTCTCGCACGCCTCTTTGCCCAGGGGCCGCTCGGTCCGGACGATGAGGATGTCCGGCTGGATCCCGATCTGCCGCAGCTGGCCGACCGAGTGCTGCGTCGGCTTGGTCTTCGCTTCCTTGGCTGCCTTGAGGTACGGGACCAGGGTCAGATGGATGAACAGACAGTTGTGCTTGCCGATCTCGAGCGGGATCTGGCGGATCGCTTCCAGGAACGGAAGCCCTTCAATGTCCCCGACCGTCCCCCCGAGCTCGGTGATGACGACGTCGACATCCGGCGTCGCCAGGTCGAGGATCGCGTTCTTGATCTCGTCGGTGACGTGCGGAACGACCTGGACGGTCCCCCCGAGGTACTCCCCGCGGCGTTCCTTCTGGATGACGGTCTGGTAGATCCGTCCCGAGGTGTAGTTCGACTTGCGGGACAGCGGCGAGTTGGTGAACCGCTCGTAGTGCCCCAAATCGAGGTCGGTCTCGGCCCCGTCGTCGAGGACATAGACCTCGCCGTGCTGGTAGGGGCTCATCGTGCCGGGGTCGACGTTGATATAGGGGTCGAGCTTCTGCATCCGGACACGCAGGCCGCGACGCTCGAGGAGCAGACCGATCGACGCCGAGGTCAGCCCCTTCCCCAGCGAACTGACCACCCCGCCCGTCACGAAAATATGCTTCGCCATGTCCCCGACGCATCCCCTGGAGCCGCTGTTCCGGATCGCCCCGGCCGTCCGCTTCCCCTGCGGGAAACGCCCGGCCACGGGCGGAACGCGGGAGCAAAACCGCTCCATTTGCCTCGGAAAAACAGAAGGTCTGCTCTTCAAAAGCAAAACCGGGGGGCAATAACCCCCCGGTCGTGTTCGTGGCGCCCGGCCGATCGTTACGATCTGATGGCTCTCTGCCGGGCGACGAAGGCAGCATAATCGGCGGCGGTGTCGATTCCAACCGACCGGTGCGGGACCACCTGGACGAGGATCGACGCTCCCGCCTCCAGTGCCCGAAGTTGTTCCAGGCTTTCGAGTTGCTCCAGCCGCCCGCGGGGCATCTGGGTCATCGCCAGGAGGAAGTCCGGGCGGTAGGCGTACACCCCCATGTGGAGCAGCCAGGGAGACGCAACCCGAGCCCGAGTCTCCGTTTCCGAGCCTTCCGCTTCGTCGGGGCCGGGAAGCAGGTCCTCCGGCCGGCCGTCGCGGTAGAAGGGAATCGTCGACCGGGAGAAGTACAGCGCCCGGCCGTCGGCGGCGCAGACGACTTTGACGCAGCTCGTGTCGAGGAGCGTCGCGAGGTCGCGGATCGGCGTCGCCAGTGTCGCCATCTCGACCTGCGGCCGGGACGCCAGGAGTGCAATGAGGCGGTCGAGCGTCCCTGGATCGAGCTCCGGCTCATCCCCCTGGATGTTCACGACGGCGTCGGCGTCCGGGCAGCAGCGGCGGACGACCTCCGCGATCCGGTCGGACCCGCTTGGGTGTTCGCCCGTCATTTCGACCCGGGCTCCGAAGCCCCGGGCGACCGAGGCGATCTCCTCGCCGTCGGCCGCGATGATGACCTCCGACAGCCCCGAAGCCTTCGTGGCGACCTCCCAGGAATACTGAAGGAGGGGCTTCCCGGTATCCCGCAGGAGCAGCTTCCGGGGGAGGCGCGACGAATGGAGCCGGGCCGGGATGATTCCGTAAACCTTCATGGAGATCCTTTCCTGAAGCGAGACGCCGACCGCAGGGAAATCGTTCCTGGGACCGGACGGGACAAACCGCCGAGACTCTGACTTGAACGAATCCCGCTGGCAACTCAAAAAGGGAGGCGGAAACCGGCCCCTGACCGGGCGCAGTCCGGCGGGAATTGCTGAACGGGCGCGGATTTTCGCTCAAGTTCTGCAGAGTCCGCCGGAGCGCCTCTCTCTCTGCACAGGGGTGCTATCCGCCGTCGGACGGAAACGACTATCACGCCGCAGGAACCTGGACACGTGATGAATGCCGACGCCGCACCGAGAGACTTCCGCCCCCGGGACTATCCCGTCGGCCCCCTCGGACGCGGGCTGCTGGTCCTGATCGGACTGGCCCTGGCGGCGGGTTTCGGGCTGGCCTGGACGGTCTCCCCGGACTCCCGCGGGTACGGCACGCATCAGCAGTTCGGGCTTCCTCCGTGCAGCCTGTACGTGCTGTTCGGAATCCCCTGTCCGAGCTGCGGCAGCACAACCGCCTTCGCGCACTACGTCCGCGGGGAGTGGCTGGCGGCCGCCCGGTCCAACATGGCCGCGTTCCTCCTGGCGCTTCTGTGCACGCTCCTCATCCCGTGGAGCGGCTACAGCGCCTGGCGGGGTCGGCTGTGGCGGATCTCCGATCCGGCGTGGAGCATCGCGCTCGCGCTGGTCGGCCTCGCAACGACCTCTCTCCTGCACTGGGGAGTCCGCTGCGTGGCCGCAAGGATGACCTGACGGCGAAGGATCGCCCCATGACCCAACCGAATCCGCTCTCTCCCCACGCCTCCCCCTCGCCCGCGCCCTCCCCCGCCGGCGACCGGACCTCCATGATCCTGGTCTCCCGGCGCGACTGCCTGACGCTTCTGTTCGGCGCGTCCGCCTTGAGCTTCTCCGGCTGCGTCAACGCCCTGGCGATGGCGACGAAGATGATCCAGGGGGACCCGATGACGACCGCCGGGTTCACGGTGGCGACCGGTGTCGACCTGGCCGAGACCGGCTCGCTCGTGGCGGCGCACGTCTCCTGCCCCACGACGATGACCCGGAACTACGCGACGCTGACGTTCGATATCGAACAGGAACTGCGGGAGCGGATGCGGCGGAATGACGTTCAGTGCGTCAATCCGAACGAGGTCTCGAACATCCTCGACGCCAAGGGGCTGCAGTTCGACCCCAAGCTCATCGCCCGCACGATCAAGGACGTGGAGTACGTGTTCCACATCCACATCGAGTCCTTCAAGCTCCACGTCGACAACAGCCCCACCCTCCTCCAGGGGATGGCCCACGGAACGATCTCGGGCTACGCCATCGACGGCGGAAATCCGGACGGCGACAAGAAAAAGAAGGCCGAGAAGACCGCCAAGGCGGAGTCCTCCAAGGACGACAATCCCTCCCCGCGCACGGCGATTCAGATCTACGAGAAAGAGTTCCTGTTCGAACACCCGCGGAACCATCCGATTCCGATCGACCAGACCCCCGTCAACGCCTTCCGCCGCAAGTTCGTCAACAAGCTGGCGGACCACCTCGGCAACCAGTTCTATCCGGTGAAGACCATCGATCTGATCTGAGCGGTCCCCCGGCAGCGACCTGATGTCAACGGTCCCACCGCAGCGAGACATCCCGCTCCTCGCAGGCTTTCCGGCTCCTTCCGTTCCGCACATCCCCTCTCGTCTTTCGCGAGTCGTCATGTCCTCATTCACCTCCTCGAAGTCGCTCGCCTTCCGCCGGGCGCTCGCTCTCCTGCTGATCCTCGTGGCCGGGGTCTCGCAGGGGTGCAGCCCCATCGCGATGCTCGGCTACCTGATCGCCGGCCCGCCGTCGATCGAGCCGGAATTCGAGACCGAGACCGGCCTGTCGATGGAGGGGGGCGAGAAGAAGGTCGCGGTCGTCTGTTACGCCCCGAAGAACCTGCTCATCGAGTTCCCCAAGATCGACGACGAGGTCGCCGCGCAGGTCGCCTACCGGCTGGGGGAGAACAAGATCGCCATTATCCGTCCGGAGTACATCCGGGCCTGGGTCGACGAGCATCCGGACTGGGAGCTGGCCGAGGAAATCGGCAAGGAGTTCAAGGCGGACTACGTCGTGCAGATCGAGCTCGCCGACTTCGGCCTCTACGAGGGGGACAGCACGACCCTGTACCGCGGACGGACCGAGGCGTACGTGAAGGTGTGCGCGATGGAAGACGACAAGCGGACCGGCGAGCAGGTCTTCACGAAGGACATCGACTTCATCTTCCCGAGCGCCGTTCCCCGTTCGTCGTACGACACGACGCAGACCCGCTTCAAGCGGGAGTACATCTCGCGGCTCAGCGAGAAGATCGGCTGGCTGTTCTACGAACACTTCAACGGCGACACGATCCCCTGGGCGACGTGAGCCGGGGCGAGAACATCTCAAACGTCAACAGGCCGCGACTCCCGAGGAGCCGCGGCCTGTGCGTTTTCCGAGTCCGTGGTTGAGGTCGCGCCCGCGTCAGGCCGCCTGTTTCTTCTTCTTCGGCTTCTTCCGGGCCGGAGGCTCGGTCGAGTCGCTGGCCGTCTTCCGCTCGGGCATTGGGGCGGCAACCTCCGCGCGCCAGGCCTTGAGCTTGGCGAGGAGCTGCGCCGCCTTCTCCGGCTGGCTTTCGGCGAGGTTCTTCGACTCGCCCAGGTCGTCGCGGAGGTTGTAGAGCTCCAGGCGGCCGTCCTCGAGGAACTCCATCAGCTTCCAGTCCCCTTCGTGAATCAGGGTCACGGGCGTCGTCCGCCAGAATCCGGGGCCGGCGCCGAGGTAACCGGGGAAGTGCTGATAGATCGCCTCCCGCTTCAGCCGTGCGGACGAGTCCTTGAGAACGGGAACCAGGCTCTCGCCGTCGAGCTTCTGCTCCGGGGCGGGAGCGCCTCCGATGGCGAGGAGCGTCGGGAACAGGTCGACGTGGATCGTCGGGACATCGACCGACGTTCCGGCGGTGACGACCCCCGGCCAGCGGACGATGAACGGGACCCGCGTTCCCCCTTCGTACAGGCTTCCCTTGCCGCTGCGAAGCGGGGCGTTGTCGGTGATCTCCCCCGCCCCCTTCTTGATCCCTTCGCGGCTGTAGCCGCCGACGCCGCCGTTGTCCGTGGCGAAGATCACGACCGTGTTGTCCGCCAGCTTCAGGTCCTCGAGCGACTTGAGGACGCGGCCGACGCTCTCGTCGACGCTGGCGATCATGGCGGCGTACGTCGGATCGTGATGCCCGCCGACGGGGGGCTTGTCCTTGAACTTGGCGATCAGCTCCGGTTTTGCCTGATGCGGGGCGTGGACGCCGAAGTGCGGCAGGTAGAGGAAGAACGGCGCGTCCTTGTTCCGGCCGATGAAGTCGACCGCCTTGTCGGTCAGGAAGTCCGCCAGGTACTGCCCCTCGGGATACTCGGTCGGCGGGTTCGTCTTGAAGTCGAAGTGCTGTCCGGCGGAGACGATCGCCTCGTCGAAGCCGCGGCGGGCCGGGTGATGCTCCCCCTTCTCGCTGAGATGCCACTTGCCGAACATCCCGGTCGCGTAGCCCGCGGTCTTGAGCTGCTGGGCGATCGTCTTCCGGTCGAGCGGCAGCGCCTGGACGTTCTCCACGGGAATCAGCGGCCGCTCGCTCGTGTCGAATCGGTCGGTCCCGCCAACGGTGTAGACGCCCGTCCGCGGGCCGTACTGACCGCTCATCAGCGCCGCACGGGTTGGCGTGCAGTTCTGGCAGTGATGGTGGTTCCGGAGCTTCACCCCCTGGGCCGCGAGGCGGTCGATGTTGGGGGTCTCGTAGTACCGGCTGCCGAAACAGGCGACGTCGGTATAGCCGAGGTCGTCGGCGAGGATGAAAACGATGTTCGGCTTCTGAGGATCAGCGGCCGGGAGAGGGCCAGCCGAGCTGACGGACACAAGGGCCGCGGCCAGCACAAGGAACGGGCGAATCAAGCGGATCTCCTGGGCAGGATGACAAGTTCGCAGCACGGCGCTGCCGCCGTGCTGACATTAGAGCATCCTGCTCATCGGAGTGCTCGCGGCGACGCTCGATCCTCGAGCGCCGGCGGCCGCGGCAAATGACATCAATTCGAATCAATCCCCGTTCGTCTCATCGAGGAACGGGGTCTCTGGTGGACGCTATCCGTTCTTCGGCGCGCGATACGGCCGGGACTTGTGGACCCGTTCGATCCGTTCGACCCGGCCGTCCTGGACGACGACGATCACTTCCCCGAAGCGAACCCCCCGCAGGGCGTCCGAAACGAGGCTCAGAATTGCGGCGTCATCGTCCTGACGTTCCGGCGAGTCGCGGTCGGCCGCGGCGGCGAAGGATGACATGGAAAGGACCTCGGGGCGTCGCGGCGGCGGGGGGCGGGGCATCGGGACCTGCCGCTCAGGCAAAGATCTCCCGGACCACGCTTCCGGCCACGTCGGTCAGGCGGAAGTCGCGTCCGGCGTAGTTGTAGGTCAGCATCTCGTGGTCCAGCCCCATGAGGGCCAGGAGCGTGGCGTGCAGGTCCATGGTGTGCATCCGGCCTTCGACGGCGTGAATCCCGTACTCGTCGGTCGCGCCGTACGAGAACCCTTTCTTCAAACCCGCGCCGGCGAGCCACATCGAGTAGCCCGTGATGTTGTGGTCGCGACCGTCCTCCCCCTGAGCGGTCGGCAGCCGGCCGAACTCGCTGCCGAACAGAACGAGCGTATCTTCGAGGAGTCCCCGCTGCTCAAGGTCCGTCAGGAGCGCGGCGGTCGGCTGATCGGTCGCCGCCGAATTGTTGATCAGTCCCTTGTGGAGGTTGTTGTGGTGGTCCCAGCCCCCCTGCCGGATCTGGACGAACCGCACCCCCGCCTCGCTCAGCCGGCGTGCGATGAGGCACTGCCGGGCAAAGCTCCCGGCTGGGCCGGGTTTCACGCCGTAAGCGTCCTGAACGTGCTGCGGTTCGTTTGAGATGTCGAGCAAATCGGGGACCTTCCCCTGCATCTTGAAGGCCAGCTCATAGGAGGAGATGACCCCCTCCAGGCTGTCCGGCGCGCCGGGTTTGGCGAGGAGGTCGCGGTTCATCGACTGGACGAGATCGATCTGCTTCCGCTGCAGCGACGTGACCTGCTGGGCCTTCAGGTTCTGGAGGAACCCGGTGTCGTCGATCCGGGTCCCCTGGTAGTGGGCCGGAAGGAACGCGCTCCCGTAGTTGACCGCGCCGCCGAAGTTCGGCGAAGGATTGACGGTGACGTAGCCCGGGAGGTCCTGGTTCTCCGTCCCCAGACCATACAGCAGCCACGCTCCCATCGACGGTCGGACGAGGGTCGCGTTGGCGGCCCCGGTGTGGAGCTGCATCACCGCCTGCGGGTGGGCCGGGGTGTCGGTGTGCAGGCCGCGGATGAAGCACAGCTTGTCGACGTGTTTGGCCACGTTCGGATAGAGCTCGGAAACCCACGTCCCCGTCTGGCCATGCTGGGCGAACTGGAACTTCGAGGCGACGAACTTGCCGCCGCCGAGCCCCGGCTTGCCGTCGCTCTCCTGGAGCTTGGCCTTGTACTCGAAGGTGTCGACCCCCGACATCGCCCCTTCCATGAAGACGAAGATGATCCGCTTGGCCTTCGCCGGAATCTGCTGCGGCTTCGGCGCCAGCGGTCCGACCTTGGGGGCCTCCTGGCTTCCGCGGGCGTTTTTCGCCTGCAGCCCCAGCATTCCAGCGAGGGCGAGATAACCAAACCCACCCCCCGCGGTGCGGAGAGCGGAACGACGGCTGACGAGTGTGGGAATCATGATGCGTGGGGAGGTGTTGGGTGTTAGGTATCAGGGGCTAGGTTTTGTTCGAAAGCCGACTTCGGCGGCGATGGGCGGACACTCGATTTCCCGCTCCGTCCCTCGCTGGCGCTTCGGGCTAGTGTGGATAGTGCCCAGGTGCCAGCGCGGTCTTGTTGGCTGAAAACTGACGACGGAAAACGGACAACTCTCACTGCACATATTGGAACTCGCCCGAGCCCAGCAGGGCCTGGACGAAGCTGGCCCAGGCGGCGGTGCGGGCATCCCCGGGCTGGATCGCTTCCTCGTCGGGAACGAGGGCTCGCGGATCGAGGTCGTTCTGATCAACTGTCGTGGGCTCTTCGGCAGCCCCCGGTTTCGAGGAGGTCGTGACCGCTTCCGGGGGTGCGGGAGGAACCGCGACGGCGTCCGCAGCCTTCGGGAAGGTGCTGCCGAGGAGCGTTTCCGCCTCCGCCGCGAACTCCGTGAGGTACTGCTCGGCCCGCACGCGTTCGTCCGACGTCGGCTCGCGTCCCAGGGCCAGCAGGTACGCCTGGTCGATCCGCTCCCCTTCCTGGCCGGGGCTCGACAAGAGCCGCTCGGCGAACGTGAGGGACTGCCGCCGCACGAACTGGTCGTTCAGGAGATAGAGAGCCTGCGTCGCCACCGTCGTGACGTCGCGGCTGCCGGTGACCATCCCCTGCTCTGCGAAGTCGAAGACTTCGAGCGACCGCGGAACCAGCGTCCGGAGGAGCGGCAGGTAGACGCTCCGGGACTTGCTGGCGCGGGAGTAGGTGTCGAGCCCCCGGGCCTGCGGGCCGTTGTTCGGCAGCTCGATGACGTGGAACGACTTCGAAGGGGAATCCTCGGGGGCCGTCCGGTCGAGCTGGTTGGCCGCGACGAGGGCCGCGTCCCGCAGCTCTTCGGCGGTCAGCCGGCGGGGGCTATGCCGCCAGAGCAGACGGTTGGCAGGATCCTTGGCGAGGTGCGCCTCGGTGGCATGTCCGCTGAGGCCGTAAGCCCGCGTCAGAACGAGCGTCCGGACGAGCCTTTTCAGGGACCAACCTTCGCTCTGGAAGCGGACGACCAGGTGGTCGAGCAGTTCCGGATGCGACGGGAGATCGCCGTTGACGCCGAAGTTATCGACCGTCGAGACGAGCCCCTTCCCGAACAGGTGCTGCCAGACCCGGTTCACCACCACGCGGGAGGTGAGCGGGTTGTCGGAGCGGGTCATCCATTCGGCGAGTTGCAGGCGGCCGCTCTGGTCGGCGGGGATCGTCGGGGCGTTCGGGAGCGTGAGCAGGCTCGGGTAACCGCGGGGGGCGACCGGGCCGAGCTTCTCCGCTTCGCCGCGGATCCGGATCTCGGTGTCGGCGATCGTCTGGCTGTCGCGGACGCCGAGCGCCACGTCCCCGGTCACGGCCGGATCGGTGAAGGCGACGACTTCGGCCTGGAGGCGGTTCCACTTCTGGCGGGCGACCTGCTGCATCGGGCGACCGTCCGGTCCCGGCTTTCGTCCTTCGCCGCTGTCCCGCAGCTTCACGAACTCCAGCCGGGCCTCTTCCGCTTTGGCCTTCGCCGCTTCGATCTTCGCTTCGACCTCGGGAGTCAGGTCCTGCTTCCGGCCGGAGACGACGAGGAGCAGGCTCGTGTCGTAGTAGGCGAGCCCCGAGCCCCCCATCTGGTTCCGCAACCCGGCGCACAGGTCGGAGCTCGTGAACATCCCCGCCAGGGCGTAGTAGTCCGCCGTCGGGATCGGGTCGAACTTGTGGTCGTGGCAGCGGGCGCAGCTCGCCGTCAGCCCCAGGATCGACCGGCTCACGGTATCGATCTGCTCATCGACGTTGTCCATGACGAACCGGACCTTGAACCGCTGGTTGACGTCCTTGACCCCGAGGGCCAGGAAGCCGGTGGCGATGAGTTGCTCCCGCCGCTGCTCTTCGGAGGTGTGCGGGAGAAGGTCGCCGGCGATCTGCTCGCGGACGAACTGGTCGTACGGCTTGTCCTTCTGGAACGCCTCGATGACGTAATCGCGGTACTTCCAGGCCTGCGGATATGGGAGGTTGCGGGCCGACCCGGTCGATTCCCCGTAGCGGGCGACGTCGAGCCAGTGCCGTCCCCAGTGCTCGCCGTACGCCTTCGAGGCGAGCAGCCGGTCGACGACCGTTTCGAGGGCCTTGTCCGAGGTATCGCCGAGGAACGCCGAGATCTCCTCCGGCGAGGGGGGCAGGCCGGTGAGGTCGAACGTCACGCGGCGGAGGAGCGTCACCTTGTCGGAGTCGCGGACCGGCGGGAGGTCATTCTTTTCGAGCGTCGCCAGGACGAAGCGGTCGATGGCGTCGCGCGGCCAAGCCGCATCGCGAATCTCCGGGACGGCCGGCTTCGTCAGCGGCTGCCAGGCCCAGTGATTCGCCTTGAGCTGCTCGTAGTCGGCCGGGGCCTTCTTGAGTTCGTCCGGGATCTCCAGGGCCGGCCAGGCGGCGCCGTCGGCGATCCATTGGGTGAGGATCGCGATCTCCTCCTCCGGGAGCTTGTAGTCGGGCGGCATCTTGAGCTTGCCGTCCGTGTGCGCGACCGCCTTGAGGATCAGGCTCTCCTCGGGCTTGCCGGGGACGATTCCTTTGCCGCGGCCGCCGCCGGTGATCAGCCCGTTGCGGTCGTCGACCCGTAGCCCGCCGGCCGCCTTGTTGTCCGCCGAGTGGCAGTTGTAGCAGTTGTTGACCAGCAGCGGCCGGACCTTCTTCTCGAAGAACTCGACCTTGGCGGGATCGTGCGGATCGTCCGCGGCGGCCAGGGTCGTCGAAAGCGACGCGCCCCAGGCGAGGGACAGAGCGGCGAAGGCGTAGCGGGAGAATGACATGATGTCGTCCAGGTGCGTCAAAGCGAGCTGATCGTGGGAGCTATCCAGGAAGTGGGCGGAGCAAAAAGCCCGGGGCGGCGGGCCGAATAAAGTTGTCCACAAAGGCCGGCCCGTCGCGGGAGTGACGGAGCGCGGGCCGGCCTCTGGACCAAAGGGGTTTCAGGTCGCGGGAGCTTCGGCCGCTTTCTTGCGGTTCCGCGGCTGGGCTCCCGGCTGCCGGTTGGGATTCGCGTTGACGCCGGCTCCCCGCCACTTCGGCTGGGCCAGCGTCGCGTTCCATTCGTTCCAGGCCGTCTGCAGTTCCTGGAACTTCGCCGGCTCGGCGGACGAAAGGTCGGTCTTCTCCCCGATGTCGGCCTTGAGGTTGAAGAGCTGCGGGGCGTCGATTCCGGTCGCCTTCACCAGCTTCCAGTCCCCCTGGCGGATCGCGGTCTGCGGACCGAACCGCCAGTACAGCCGCTCATGCGGCGCTCCCTGTGATTCCCCTTTGAGGAACGGCAGGAGGTTGACGCCGTCGAGGTTCTTGTCGGTCACCGGATGGCCGATGGCGGCGAGCGCGGTCGGCAGGACGTCGAGCTGGATCACCGGCTGGTGGAACTCGCCGCCGGCCGGAATCGCGGCGGGCCACTTCAGGACGAAGGGAACGCGAATTCCCCCTTCCCAGGTCTGGGCCTTCTGGCCGCGGAGCGAGCCGTTCGTCGAGCCGTTCGCCTCGGGGCCGCCGTTGTCGCTGATGAAGACGACGAGCGTGTTCTGGTCGAGCTTCTCGCTCTTGAGTTTGCCGAGGATGGTTCCGATGGCGTCGTCCATCGCGGTCAGCATGCCGGCGTAGGTCCGGCGGCGTTCGTTGGAGATCTCCTTGAACCGCTCCAGGTGTTCGGCCTTGGCGTGTTGCGGATTGTGGACCGCGTTGAACGTCACCTGCAGGTAGAACGGGTCCGCCTTGTGACGGTCGATGTAGGCGACCGCTTCTTTACCGAACGCATCCGTCAGGTATTCCGGGTCCTGGACCGTCTCGGTCCCCCGCAGGATCGGGTTGTTCTGCGGGCTCCCCGGGAAGTACGGATGCGCGCCGCCGAGGAAGCCGTAGAACTCCTCGAAGCCCCGCTGCTGCGGATGGAACTCGGGGAGGTTCCCGAGGTGCCACTTGCCGACGAGGCCGGTCTTGTAACCCGCCGCGCGGAAGCGGTCGGCGATCGTTATTTCTTCGACCGGCAGGCCGATCTTCTGGGCCGCATCGGGAGCCGGGCCGGGGTTGAACTCATGGCCGAACCGCTGCTGGTAGCGTCCGGTGAGAAGCCCTGCCCGGGTGGGGCTGCAGACCGGGCAGGAGATGTAGCCGGAGGTGCACTTCACGCCGTCGGCGGCGAGCCGGTCGAGGTTGGGGGTCGGGATCTCTTTCCCCCCCTGGAACCCGAGGTCGCCGTACCCGAGATCGTCGGCGACGATCACGAGGACGTTGGGCTTTGCGGGCGCGTCGGCCGCCGGTGCTTCGCCCCCCCACAGACTGGCTGCGGCCGTGACGGCGGCCGCGGTCCTGAAGAAAACTGACTTGAGCATGTTCTGACTCCCCCTCCGGATGAACGTTGTGCGACGAGGCCCGCCTCTTCACCAATGCGCGAGCGGACCGGTTACTTCTTCCTGGCCGATCCCTTCGATTCCAGGGCAATCTCGAAGCGATTCCCTTCGGGTTTGACGTCGAACTTCAGCTCCGACTTCGCGTGGTACCGCTCGGGGAGCTTCTCCTCGACGACCGTCTCCTTGCCGTCGTCCGCGGTCGCGATCCGGGCCGTCGTGATCCGGACGGTGTGCGAACCCGGCAGAGCCCCCGTGCTGGCCCGGTTGAACGCGAGCTGAAACGTGCCGTCCGTGCCGGTGTCGGCAATGGAGGGGGAGGCCTTTTCCCCCGAGGGCTGAAAGACGACGTGAGCGTCGGGGAGCGGCTGTCCGTCCAGCGTGACTACGCCGGAGACGGGGGCGAGCTGCGGCCCTTTGGGACCGCCGCCGCAGCCGGCGAACGCCATCGATAGGGCGGCCACCGCGGTCGGAACTCGGAAAACGGAAAGGGATCTCATGACCGATGTCATCCTGCTGTCGCTTCGAGGCGGACCCGGAGTCTGCCCCGGCGGCGGCTCCTGCCGGGAACCGCCGCACGGGGCATCCGCCGCCAGCGCGTTGTTTCGTTCTTGGTCGTTAAAGTGGGCCTCGCAGGCCTCAAACCGCGTCCTTGCCGGCTGAGCGTCGTTCGCTCAAACCCAACTTTCGACGGCCGCTGGGGTCAAGGGGGTCTCACCCCCTTGCCGCCGGAGGTCTCTTCCATGAGGAACCGTTGGACACAACGGATGTCCCCTTTGTGGGACCGACGTTGAGGACTCCCTCAATCCACACCGCTCGCTTTGCAATCCCCGCGGGTTGGTGAGGGGGCATCCGGTACGTTGTCCGCGCTTGGACACGAGCTCCTTCAGACATCTCTCGACGGCCAGGCCTCCGGCGGGCAAAGGGGCGTTGCCCCTCTGCACTCCCCACCAGGGGTTCCCCCTGGACCCCGGTTGGAGGGAACGTGAGGGCGCTTCTCAGAATTCACCGACCGGCTGACCGTCGTTGCGGCGGATCAGCCGGTTGTAAACCCCCAACGTCGGCAGCAGCGGATCACGCAGCGGCAGGTTCTCGTTGGTCGCGTCCTGGCTGTACTGAATGGTGTCCGCCAAAAAGCCCACGTGGCCATCGGCAAACACGAAGTGCACCCCGCCGACGTGCGGCGAACTGAACACAAAGTCCCCCGCCCCGGTCGGATCATTCAACTTGCGGGACGACGTCCCGGCGATCTGCGGCATCCCCGCATTGGCCAGTCCCTGGTAGTTGCGGGTTCCAACCCACAGGCCCGCCCAGTCGTCCCAACGTCGTTCGCCAATCAGGAGGGTATTGCTCGTTCCGTCCCGGACATCGGCAGTTCGGACCCGGCTGCTCCCCCACATCACCCCCCAGGGATCCTGCCGGCCATTGATCCAGTTCTGCGAGTTCTTCGCGATCGTTCCCATGTTCGCGACATAGTTCGACGTCCCCGAGGGGGTGTTTCCGTACGGGGCGTTCGAGAACCGCCGCTTCGTGTTCGTCTCCTCCGCGTCGTCCGACGGGCAGCGATAGGTCGGGATCGACTTCTGAACGAGCGGCCGGGAGGTGGCGTCCTGGAGCAGGACATGCAGTTCCCGTCCGGCGACGTTGAGCTGGTTGTAGAGCGGACCCTGGTCGATCTGCGGGAGGAGGAACGCCCCCCAGGCGTAGGCCGCCTGGTCGGTCGCCGAGTGGACCGGAGCGGTGTCCCATCCGGAGAAGACACACAGCGGCGGGAACGTGCCGAACTGCTCGTGGTAGCTGTGGAGGCCGAGGCCGATCTGCTTGAGGTTGTTCCGACACTGCGACGCGCGGGCCGCCTCGCGGGCCTGCTGCACCGCCGGCAGCAGGAGGGCGACGAGGACGGCGATGATGGCAATCACCACCAGGAGTTCGATCAGGGTGAATCCGCGTTTCGCACGTGTTCGGGACAGAGTGGCCAAGGGGAAAAACTCCAGTATCACTGTGAGGGGATGCGCCCCATCACCGGGCGCGTTTCTTGGTGGCTTTGACCACCATGTCTGCGGAAGCGAGCTCGAACGGGAAGTGGTTCGAGCCCGCGACGAGCTGCCGTTTCAGGGCGGACTGCTTGTTGAACTTTGCGGGGAACTTGAACGGCGGCGGCGGCTGGTCCGAGCCGGGCTCGTAATCGAAGTCGATCCGGACGAGATGCTCGCCCGGAAGGGCCCCCCACTTGTTGCGGGAGAACCGCAGGCGGAACTGGCCGTTCTTGTCCGTGTAGCCGATTGAAGGCGATCCTTTTCCGCCGAGCGGCTGGAACTCGAGCATCACATCGGGCAGCGGCTTGCCATCCAGGGTCACGGTCCCCTGGACTTCGGCCAGCTTCGGTCCGGACCGTCCGCACCCGGTCAGACCGAAGGCGAGGAGGGAAAGGACGACTGAGTGAATGAGTGTTTGTTTTGGGCGGCGGAACATGATTTCAAATGCGTTCAAAAAGGAAGAACAACCGGATGACGTGGGCAGGCCCTGGTTCGGGACGGGTCCTGATCGGACCCGCCCCGAATCCCCGGGACGTCAAGAACGTGTTGCTCCGTAAGGAGAAAACTGGCAGTACGCAGGCCAAGGACCGGGACGGGAGCGATGACTCACGTTCCCGGTTCCGGCCGGGGTCACATGGACGATCTCAGAACTCACCGACAATCGCGCCGTCGGCCCGCATTCCGAGCCGCTGATAGGTCCCGACCATCGACTTCGGGTCGCTGGCGTTGCTGAGGGTGTTGTCGCAGTGGATGCTGTCGCCGATGAAGCGGACGGAGCCATCCGCCATCAGGAAGTTGGCGCCCCCTTCGTGGTTGCTGTGGAACGCGCGAGGGCTGTTGGCCCCCGGCAGGTTGATCTTCCAGTTCGTGAGTCCGACGATCTGCCGCAGGCCTTCATCCTGGTGGGCCGTGTAGTTGCGGACGCCGACCCAGACGGCGGCGAGCTCATCCCAGTTCCGCTCGCCGACGAGGAACGTATTGCTCGTTCCGTCCTTGATGTCGTCGATCCGGACCTTGCTCCCCGACCAGAAGATCCCGAACGGGTCGAGCCCCTGGTCGAGGACTTCTTCGGCGGTCACAAACCGGGTTCCCTGGACGCCGACGTAGTTCGATGTCCCGACCGCGGTCTTGCCGTAATCGTTGTTGGAAAAGAGCCGCTGATCGTTCGTGTCCGGGGCGGTGTCCGACGGGCAGCGGAAGACCGAGACCTTGGTCTGCGTGATCGAGCGGAGGTTCGCGTCCAGCATCACCGCCGTCAGCTCGCGGCCGCTGACGTCGAGCCTGTTGTAGAGGCCGATCTGATCAAGGTGCGGAAGAATCATGGTCCCCCAGCCGTAGCCGGTCGCCCGGTTGGCGGTGGTGACGTTGATCTTGCGGGGAGCGGTCGGGCTGTAGCTCGAGAAGACGTTCCCCGGCGGGAACGCTCCGGCCTGTTCGTGGTAGTTGTGGAGGGCGATCCCGATCTGCTTCAGGTGGTTCCGGCACTGTGCGGCGCGGGCCGCCTCACGGGCCTGCTGCACGGCCGGCAGCAGGATCGCGACGAGCACGGCGATGATAGCGATGACGACGAGGAGCTCGATCAGTGTGAAACCGCGCTTCCGGGTGTGGCGAAACGGGAACGGCGAGGACATGGCGGCGAATTCCATTCAGTTGGGCGGAATCGAGTGTGCGACGCGAAAGCCCGATGGCAGGAGCGGGTTTCGCACAGAGGTTTCCGGCGGGAAGCCGGTGTGCCTTCGGTGGCACGTCACGGGCTTGCCGCTGGAGCGGCGGGAGAAAAACGGAAACTGGCGCGGGTCTCGGGAGTTCAGCCGAAGACATCCGGACCGCTCAGGCGATCCGGGTCTCAACCAAGACGACAGCAACAGGAGAGCCCCAGGCGGCTCAATGCCGACAGAGCGGTGGACGATCCACGGCGGTCGGGCGAAGACAACATGATTGGAGAGACTCCCGGGCGGGACGATTCGCCGGCTCGAGCCGGTCGGGGTCCGCTGAATCGATTTCTGGCTGGCTCGAGGTCTTCGATGCCAAGAAGAACAATCGGTTGTTTTGTGCCGGCGGGTATAGACTACTCACCTGGTGGAAATTTATTATCGCCATCGCGGAAGGCTGTCAACAGTCGAACTCCGATTTTGTCCCGGTCCCATGAGAGTTTCCCGGCGGTTTCGCCGGCGACCGGCGTCTTGAAGCAGTTTGTAACCACAGGAAGAGAATGATGTTGTGTCGAATGGCTGGCGGAAGCTTTGGGGCCTTGAGGTCGCCCGCCGTTTCGAAAATTCCCCGCCCTTTGAAGACGCTCATGAGTCAACAATCGCCGTTTGGAAGCCCTCAGGAATGCCGCGGGCCCCGCCGGATCCTAGCGGTCGTCTGTCCGGCTCTTTTGTTTGTTCTGGCCTTGGGATTCGCTGGATGCGGGCCATCGGCGGGGCCGCCGGCGCCCGGTTCGGCTCCGCTCGAACTGCTGAACGCGTCTTACGATCCGACGCGGGAGCTCTGGCGGGATCTCAACGCCTCCTTTGTGCCGGTCTATGAACGGCAGACCGGAACGCGGCTGACGATCAATCAGTCGCATGGGGCCTCGGGAAGCCAGTCCCGCGCGGTCATCGACGGGCTGGAGGCCGATGTCGCGACTCTGTCGGTCTGGCCCGATACGGAAGCCCTGCACCGGAAAGGGCTGCTCCGCGATGGCTGGGAGGAGGCTTTTCCTCAGCGTTCCCTCCCCTACACCTCGACCGTCGTGTTCGTCGTGCGGCGGGGGAATCCCCACAAGATCCGCGACTGGCCGGACCTGGTCGATCGGCCGATCGAGATCATTACTCCCAGTCCCAAGACCTCAGGGAATGGCCGGCTGAGTCTGCTCGCGGCGTGGGGGAGTGTGGTCCGCACCGGCGGGACGGAACAGGATGCGGAGCGGTTTCTGGCGGCGCTCTACGCTCGCGTCCCGGTCCTCGATACCGGCGCCCGCGGAGCGACGACCACCTTCGCTCAGAAAGGGATGGGGGACGTTCACCTCGCCCTCGAAAGCGAGGCGAAACTCGAGGTTGCGGAGTCGGAGGGAGCCCTGGAGCTGGTCTACCCGCCGCGGAGCATCCTTCATGAGCCGCACGTGGCGGTCGTCGATCAGGTCGTCGATGCCCGGGGGACTCGGGCGGTCGTGGAGGCGTATCTCCGGCACCTCTATACCCCCGAGGGGCAGGAGATCATCGCCCGGCACCACTTCCGGCCCTCCCTGCCCGAGGTCCGCCGGGCCCACGCCGCGGACTTTCCGGAGATCGAACTCTTCTCCGTTCAGGATCTGGTGCCCGGTTGGGACGAGGCCCAGGCGAAGTTCTTCGCCGACGACGGGGTCTTCGATCGCATCTACCGGCCCCGGTGATTTCCCAGAGTGCACGGAAAAACGGCGGTATCAGTCTTGACGGCGACTTAACAGCCAAATATACCATCTACCTAGTAGAGATTAGTGGATTTCGCCGATCGAAAATGTCGATGAGATCGGCGATGCGGCTTGGGCCTTTTCGGGTGGTCCGCCTCATGGATGAGGGGTTGAGGTTCCCGAGCTCATTTTCAGGAAGTGTTCGCGTCATGCGTCTCCGGTCTGCGTCCTCGTTCCGATCCTCCCTTCTCGCCATCCTGGGGCTCGCTCTCGCGGCCGCGGGCTGCGTCGATTCCCAGGGGGGCTCAGCGCCGGGGGGATCGGGGTCGGTCTCGTTGCTGAACGTCTCGTATGACCCGACGCGGGAACTCTGGCGGGATGTCAACGGGGCGTTTGCCAAGAGCTACGGGAAGCCGATCGAGATCAGCCAGTCGCATGGCGGGTCGGGAGCCCAGGCCCGGGCCGTAGTTGACGGCCTGGAAGCGGATGTCGTCACGCTGGCGATGTGGCCCGACACCGACGCGCTCCGCAAGAAGGGGCTCATCAAGGAGGGTTGGGACGAGAAGCTGCCGAACCGCGCCCTCCCCTACGTCTCCACGATCGTCTTCGTGGTCCGGAAGGGGAACCCGTCGCAGATCAAGGACTGGCCCGACCTGGCGAAATCCGGAATCGAGGTCATCACCCCCAATCCCAAGACCTCCGGGAACGGCAAGCTGAGCCTGCTGGCGGCGTGGGGGTCGGTGGTGCTCCGCGGCGGCACGGACGACGAGGCCAAGGACTATCTCACCAAGCTGTACCGGAACGTCCCGATCCTCGACACCGGTGCCCGCGGGGCGACGACGACCTTTGCCCAGAAGGGAATTGGCGACGTCCACCTGACCTGGGAGAACGAGGCGCATCTCGAAGTCGCCGAGGCGAACGGGGAACTGGAGATCATCTATCCCCCGATCAGCGTCCTGGCGGAACCACACGTGGCCGTGGTTGATTCCGTCGTCGATCGCAAGGGGACTCGCGAAGCGGCCGAGGCGTATCTGAAGTTCCTCTACACCGACGAAGGCCAGGAGATCATCGCCCGGCACTTCTACCGTCCCTCGAATGAACAGGTTCTCGTGAAGAACCGCGACCGTTTCCCGGCGATCGAGCTGTTCCCCGTCACGAAGCTCGCTCCCACCTGGGACGAGGTCAGCGCGAAGTTCTTCGCCGACGGCGGCCTGTTCGATGCGATTTACCAGCCCGCCGGAACGTGATCGCTCCCGCGGATCCTCCAGCTCAGGTCACGAATCCATAGCGTTCCGCAGGAGCGCTCCGCCCCTGCCTCCCTCCTCCCGCCCTTCCCCTGCCCCTGTCTCCGCCCCGGAGATTCGCCATGAACACTGCCGCTCGCAGAGTTTCATCGTCGAAGTCTTCTCAGCACCGGTCCTACGTCGCCGGCGTGGCGGGGCTGGGGGAAGAGCGGCTTCGCGAAGAGCAGGCGCTGCTCGCGCAGTTCTTCGCAGCGGAAGGGGCCGCCGATCGGCCGGCGGCGGGGGGTGAGGCGCCGACCGTCCTGGAATACGACGCGACGACGACTTCGGCCGCTGTCCCGCAGGTGCGGGCGGCCCATGTGGAGCCGTTGGAGTCCTGCTCGGACGAAGACCTGGAGGCTCGCCTGCGGGACGAATTCGAGCGGTCCGGCGTCCTGGGGTTCCAGGCCCTGACCCTGAGGGTCCGCGGCGGTGCCGCGCATCTGTCGGGGAAACTCGACAGCCACTACGAACTTGTCATCGCCCTGCAGATGGCCTCCCGCGTGAGCGGGATCGTCGCCGTGCGGCATTCCATTGAAGTATTGCCGGTCGCCGAGCAGAAGGAGACCTGGACGGAGCTCGCCCTTGAGACCGTCCGGCAGAACCGCCGCTGGCTCCTCCGCTGGACGCGGCTCGCGGTTGTGAGCACGGTCCTTCTGGGAGGGGTCGGCGTGGCCCGCGCCCTCTGGCTCTCCCGGTACGTTCCGCCCGTTCCCCTCGTTCCGGCTCACGGTGCGATCGAGTTCGACGGCAAGCCGGCCGCGGGAGCCATCGTGCGGCTCCATCCGGCCGCGGCCCGCAAGGACCTGTCCAGCCTCCCGCAGGCGCTGGCGGACGACGCCGGTCGGTTTCAACTGTCGACGTTCCGCCGCAACGACGGCGCTCCGGTCGGCGAGTACATCGTCACCGTCACGTGGCGTCCCGACGTTGCGACCAAGGACGGCCGGGTCGAGCGGGGACCGAACGTCATCCCGCCCAAGTGTACGAAGGCAAGTTCCTCTCCCCTGCGGGTCACGGTCTCGCAGCAGGGGGGGGATCTCGGCACGGTTGTCGTTCCCCGTTGAGCGGCGCCGGGCCAGGAGTTTGTGAGCCGCGCGTCGAAGTCCCGCGCGGTGACGAAGGGAGTCGGGCTTCCGCTCTGCTGTCGCGGTGCGCTGCGTCGGTTGTGGGTTCGGGTCAGTGTTTTCGTTTCTTCTTGTCTCGCAGAAGGTTTTCGCGCCATGTTCGGACTCGGTCAGTTTGGGCGGACGGCAATCGCGCCGTTCGCATTCGCCCTCGCGGCTCCCTGGATGCTCGCCGGCTGCGGCGAAGCCCCGGAGACGACGGTCCCCGTCATTCCGGTCACGGGGACGCTGACCTACGGGGGGGAGAAGGTGGTCGGTGCCCGCGTCATCCTCCATCCGCAGGGGCATCCGCTCCCGGCGGACCGGATCGCGGTCGGCACGACGAAGTCCGACGGCACTTTTGCCGTCGCCATCTACGACGAGCCCAAGGGGGTTCCGGCGGGCGAGTACGTCGGCACGGTCGAGTACTACAAGCCGATCGAAGGGGGGACGGGGCCGAACGTGGTCCCCAAGCCTTACGACAGCCCGGAGACCTCGCCCATCAAGGTCTCCGTGAAGGATTCGCCGGTCACGATCCCGCCGATCGAGATCAAGAAGTGATCCGTTTCGCGAAGGGTGTCTCCTTCGCCTGCTCGAAACAGGCCGGCGCCACGGCGGGATGCTTTGCGACAGAAGGGGGATGTGCCATGTGCCGTTGTTGTCGCTGAATGTCCGCCGCCCGGTTCGAGTGCGCCCGCTTTGGGCCGTCTTCTCTCAGTCCCGCTTCGTCTCAGGAGTCTCTCGTCATGCAGCGTTCGAATGCGTCCAGGCCGAGCCGGTCATTCCGGGGCCAGCGTCAAGGCTTCACCCTCATTGAGCTGTTGGTCGTGATCGCGATCATCGCCACGCTCGTCGCCATCCTGCTCCCGGCGGTCCAGCAGGCCCGCGAAGCGGCCCGCCGCTCCTCCTGCTCGAACAACCTCAAGCAGATCGGGATCGCCGTTCACAACTTCTACGACGTCAAGAAGAAGCTCCCCAGCGGCGGCCGCCCGCCGGAAGCGGCGACGGTCCGCATCGGCGTGTTCACCGCCATTCTGCCGTTCGTCGACCAGAAGGTCCTCTACGACAAGTACGACACCTCCGTGAACTGGAGCGATCCGCTCAACCGGGAAATCGTCAACAAGCGGATCGGCGTCTACGAGTGCCCCTCGTCGCCGAAGCACAACAACCAGCTCGACTTCGCTCCGGACCTGACCCCGGGGAACTGGGCGCCCGGTGGAACGTTCACCGGCATCGTCTCGGTCGGCGACTACGGCGCTTCGCTCGGCATCGATCCGCGGCTCAACAACACGACCTTCCCGGCCACGGCCGCCACCATGGGGGCTCCGCTCCGTCCGCTGCTGTTCCCCAGCCCGCAGTTCACGACGAACGCCACCGCGTCGACGAACGGGATGCTCCCCAAGAATTCGGCGCTGCGGTTCGAGGACGTGGTCGACGGGACGTCCAACACGATCGCCGTCTGGGAATCGGGCGGCCGGCCGTACGTCTACCAGCGGGGTCCGAAGCAGGTCGGCGCCCTCATCAGCCAGCACCACGTCAACGGCGGCGGCTGGTGCCGGCCCGCCAGCGACATCCTCTTCGCCGGTTCGAACAAGACGGGGAACCAGATCCCCGGCCTGTACCTGAACCGGACCAACGGCGATGACGTCGCGGACGAGAGCTACAGCATGACCGGCTATCCGACCTACGGAACGGAAGGGACCAGCCAGCCGTTCGCGTTCCACAACTCCGGTCTCAATGTCCTGTTCGGGGACGGCGCGGTCCGGTTCATCGATGAGGACACCCCGATCGACATCGTGGCCGCCCTCGTGACGCGGAACCAGGGGGGGAACGAGGCCCCCGTGGCTTCGGCGTTCTAGTCTGAACGAGCGGGGATGGAAGCGGACCGCTGTTCGCTTCCATCCTCCCCGCCGTTCCGATATCCGATCCGTCGCCATCCACTGTGTCGTCACGTCCGCTGACCCGAAAACGGGAGGCCCTTTCGAAATGTCCCGCACACGCTCGGTCCTGCCGGGCTTTTCCTTGAGCTTCGGCATCACGCTGCTCTGGCTCACGTTCCTTCTGGCGCTGCCGATGCTGGCCTGCGCCGCCAAGGTGTTCGAGCTGACCCCCGAGAAGTTCCTGGCGGCCGTCTGGACCCCCCGGACGCGGGCGGCCTACATGGTCACGTTCAGCACCTCGTTTGCCGCCGCCACCGTCGACACCGCCCTGGGGATGCTGCTCGCCTGGGTGCTGGTCCGGTACGAGTTCTTCGGCAAGCGGATCATCGACGCCCTCGTCGACCTCCCCTTCGCCCTCCCGACCTCCGTTGCCGGCCTCGTCTATTCGACCCTCTATGCGAAGAACGGCTGGCTCGGAAAGCACCTCGTTCCCTGGGGGATCGAAGGGGCGTACTCCCAGCTCGGGATCATCCTCGTCCTGATCTTCATCGGGCTGCCGTTCGTCGTCCGGACGGTCCAGCCGGTCCTCGAGAGCCTCGACGCCGAGCTCGAGGAGGCGGCGACCTGCCTCGGAGCGACCCGCTGGACGACCTTCACCCGCGTGATCCTCCCCGCTCTCTACCCCGCCCTGCTGACCGGCTTCACGCTGACCTTCGCCCGGGCGATCGGCGAGTACGGTTCGGTCGTCTTCGTCTCGGGGAACAAGCCGTTCAAGACGGAAATCGCCCCGGTCCTGATCGTCGCCAAGCTGGAGGAGTTCGCGTACGCCGAGGCGACCGCGATCGCCGTCGTCCTCCTCGTGATTTCGCTCGGCCTGCTGCTGGTCATCAACACCCTCGAACGATGGAGCCAGCGCCATGCCCTCTGAAACCTCCACCGCGCCCCAGGCGACACCCGCCGCCGGCCCGGGCAAGTCACCGGCCGCGGCGCACAACGCGGGACCGATCGTCTCGTTCAAGCAGGCCCAGCAGGATCCCGTCTGGGTCCGCTGGGGCCTGATCGGACTGACCTACTTCGTCGTCGGCCTCCTGATCGTCCTCCCCGTTTACCAGGTGTTCTACATCGCGTTTTCGAACGGCGTGGCGGCTTACTGGAAGGCCCTCACCGCCGATCCCGACACGCGGCACTCGATCTTCCTCACGCTCACCGTGGCCCCCATTGCCGTGGTCCTGAACGTGATCTTCGGCGTGGCGGCGGCGTGGCTCCTGACCCGCTTCCGCTTCCCTGGCCGGACGCTGCTCACCTCGCTCATCGACCTGCCGTTCGCGATCTCGCCCGTCGTGGCCGGCCTGATGTTCATGCTCCTGTTCGGGATGCAGGGCTTCCTCGGTCCGTGGCTCAAGGGGCATGGCATTCAGCTTGTCTTCGCCTGGCCCGGGCTCGTTCTCGTGACCGCCTTTGTCACGATGCCGTTCGTGGCCCGAGAGCTGATCCCGATCATGGAGGCGATCGGTTCCGACGAGGAGATCGCCGCCGTCAGCCTGGGGGCGAACGGCTGGCAGACGTTCTGGCGGGTGACGGTCCCCAACATCAAGTGGGGGCTCCTGTTCGGCATCATCCTCTGCAACGCCCGGGCGATGGGGGAATACGGAGCGGCCAAGGTCGTCTCCGGCGGCATCTCGGGAAAGACCGACACCATTCCGCTCCGCGTGGAAAAGCTGTTTCAGGAACAGCCCTTGCCTGCGTCCTACGCCCTTGCCTCCCTCCTGACGATGCTCTCGATCGTGACCCTCCTGCTCCGCATCTGGCTTGAGCACAAGACCAGCCAGCAGGTTCAGGAAGTCAAGGCGGAGCACGCGGCCACCTCGCACTGAGTCGTGGCATCCCCCCTTTTCGAACAGTCGACTCGTCACCGGACAACCGGAGCTGTCATGAGCATTTCAGTCAAGAACGTCACCAAGCGGTTCGGCAACTTCGTCGCCCTCGACAATGTCTCGCTGGAGATCCCCAACGGCGAGCTGACCGCCCTGCTCGGCCCCTCGGGATCGGGCAAGACGACCCTGCTGCGGATCATCGCCGGGCTCGAAACCGCCGATGAGGGAGAGATCCGCCACCACGGCGAGGACGTCACCGAGCTGCCGCCGCGGGAGCGGAACGTCGGGTTCGTGTTCCAGCACTACGCCCTGTTCCGTCACATGACGGTCTTCCAGAACATCGCCTTCGGGATGGAGATCCGGAAGGTCAAGAAGGACGTCATCAAGGCGTCGGTGCTGGAGCTGCTCCGCCTGGTCCGGCTGGCCGGGATGGAGAACCGCTACCCGAGCCAGCTCTCGGGTGGGCAGCGGCAGCGGGTCGCGCTCGCCCGGGCCCTCGCGGTGCAGCCCAAGGTTCTCCTTCTCGACGAGCCGTTCGGGGCTCTCGATGCGAAGGTCCGCCAGGAGCTGCGGCAGTGGCTCCGCCGCCTGCATGACGAGATCCACCTCACGAGCGTCTTCGTGACGCACGACCAGGAGGAGGCGTTCGAAGTCGCCGACCAGGTTGTCGTGATGCACGGCGGCCGGATCGAACAGGCGGGCTCGCCGCAGCAGGTCTTCGAACATCCCGCCAACCCGTTCGTCATGGACTTCCTGGGGCAGGTCAACGTGTTCCACGGCCGCGTCGAAAACGGCCAGGCGGTCATCGGCAGCGGCCTGCATTTCGCGTATCCCGAGTATCAGAACAGCGAGTCGCGGGACGCCAAGGTCTATGTCCGGCCCCATGAACTCGACATCGACACGACTCCGTTCGCCCAGCGGAACCTGCGGGCGACGATCATCCACATCAACCCGATGGGATCGATGGCCCGCGTGCAGCTCCAGGCAGAGGAGTTCGACCTGCCGATCCACGTCGACGTCAGCCACGATCGGACGCGGGAAATGAAGCTCGCCGCCGGAATGGCGGTCTTCGTCGCCCCCAAGAGCATGCGGGTCTTCCTGCCGGACTATGCGATTTAGGAGGAGTCGAGCGTCAGGAATCGAAGGTTGAGCGCTCGGGAGCCGCTTCTCGATCGCTCAACATGCCCCGCCCCTCAACGCTCAACGCACAGCCATGCGTATCCACCACGACAACCTCGGCACCATCGGCCAGACGCCGCTGGTCGCGATCAACCGCCTGACGTCGGGACTCGGCGAGACCGCCGCGCGCGTCGCCGCCAAGATTGAAGGGCGGAATCCCGCCTTCAGCGTGAAGTGCCGGATCGGCGCGGCGATGATCCTGAACGCGGAGTGTCAGGGATTGCTCCGCCCCGGTTCGCACGTCGTCGAAGCGACGAGCGGCAACACGGGGATTGCCCTGGCATTCGCCTGCGCGGCCCGCGGCTATCCGCTGACGCTGACGATGCCCGAGACGATGTCGCTCGAACGCCGCGCCATGCTCCGGAGCTTCGGCGCGGAACTGGTCCTGACTCCCGCCGACGAAGGGATGCGGGGCTCGTTGATTCGCGCGGAGGAGCTTGCGGAGCAGCCGGGGTGGTACATGCCCCGGCAGTTCGAGAACCCGGCCAACCCGCAGATCCATTTCGAAACGACCGGACCCGAGATCTGGAACGACACCGACGGGACCGTGGACGTCTTCGTCGCCGGCGTCGGGACCGGCGGGACGATCACCGGCGTCGGTCGGTATCTCAAGCGCGAGCGGCGGAAGAACGTCTACATCATTGCGGTGGAGCCCGCCTCCAGTCCGGTCCTGTCGGGCGGCAATCCGGGGCGGCACAAGATCCAGGGGATCGGGGCGGGGTTCATCCCCCCGCTGCTCGATCAGTCGGTCATCGACGAGGTCCAGCGTGTCACCGACGACGACGCGATCACAATGGCGCGGCGGATCACGCGGGAGGAGGGAATCCCCTGCGGCATCAGCTCCGGCGCCGCCATGGCCGTGGCCCTGCGGGTCGCGGCGCGGCCCGCGTTCGCCGGGAAGCTGATCGTCACGGTCTTTCCCGATGCTTCCGAACGCTACCTCTCGACCGAGCTGTTCGAAGGGCTCACCTCGCCGGCTCTCGACCGGGACCTGCTCCCCGCGGCCCCGATTACCTTGCCCCCGTTCGACGTGGGAGACGAATGACATGACCCATCGCGATCCTTCCCCGTCCGCTCACCCGACCGCATCGTCGCCGCCGTCCCCCTCCGCGGTTCCCTCGTCGTCGCCGCCCTCGGCGCATCGGCGGCTGCGGCCGACGGAGACGGCTGAGCCGCTCAGTCCGGAGATCGAACACCTGCTCCTCGAAGCGCTTCGGGGCATCCGCTATGGCCAAGTGCTGCTGATCGTGCAGGACGGAAAGGTTGTTCAGATCGACCGAACGGAGAAGGTCCGCATCGCCCACCAGTGAGTCGATCGTCGGTGACCGTCAATCGAGTCGGGGATTTAAAGCGTTGGGGTTTCATCAGATGCGACGCACCTCTTACAGGAGAGCCGACTGCCGGACGAAGATTCGCTTCCTTCGCTTTCAATAAATACCTATTCTGTGTACATTCATTTTGCACGAGGCCGAGGCTTTCGAAGTCGGGAGGACAGTCATGAGCGTTTCGACGATCTCGCCGGCGGAGGTGGCGGATGCACTCCGCAGTGGCCCGGGGGCGGAGCTGATCGATGTCCGCACGCCGGTCGAGTTTCGCGGCCTGCACGCGACCCCGGCCCGGAACGTTCCGCTGGACCGGCTGGAGACGATCGCTGACGGGGACCGGACCCGTCGGCTCTATGTGATCTGTCAGTCGGGGGCGCGGGGAGCGAAAGCCCGCGACGAACTGGCGTCGCGCGGGTTCACGAACGTGATCAATGTCGAAGGAGGAACGCTCGCCTGGGAGAAGGCGGGGCTTCCGGTTGTCCGCGGCAAGAAGGCGATCTCGCTGGAGCGGCAGGTGCGGATCGCGGCCGGCTCGCTCGTCCTGCTGGGGGTGGTTCTGTCATGGCTCGTCCATCCGTACTGGATCGGGATCTCGGCCTTTGTCGGAGCGGGTCTGGTCTTCGCCGGGGTGACCGACACCTGCGGCATGGCGCTGATCCTGGCCCGGATGCCGTGGAATCAGATCCGCGATGAGTCCTCCTCGGACGCCGCGGCCTGCCGCCTCTAAGAACGCCGCTGTTGCTCAAGCCGCCCTGAACTCGCATTGAAGAGAGTCCACCGCGAATGTCGGACAATTTGTTGCAGCGTAGCGTCACGACGTCGGTCGCCCGGAACCTGGCGAACACGACGAAGACCGCTCCGAAGATGATGTCGATCACCCCGCGGTGGCTCTTAAGCCTGCTGCCGTGGGTGCAGGTCGAAGGGGGGACGTACCGGGTCAACCGGACGAAGGTCGAGCTGACGAAGGCGCAGCGGATCGAGATCGACGTCTCGCAGGAAGTCGTCACCTTCAACCCGGAGGCGCTGCGGAGCGTTCCGCTGTTCTCGGGGCTCTCGACGGCGATCACGACCCGGATGGCGAGCCGCTTCAAGACGGAAGAGGTGTCGCTGGGGAACAAGCTCGTTGTCGAAGGGGAGGACGGGAACAAGTTCTTCATCATCGCCCAGGGGCAGGTGGAAGTCCTGAGCAAGGGGGTCCACGGGAGCGACCTCCGGCTGGCGCTCCTGACCGACGGCGAATACTTCGGCGAGTCGGACCTCGTGGCGGACCGTCCCTCCGATGTGACGGTCCGGACCATCACCCCCTGCATCCTGCTGACGCTCTCGCGGAAGGACCTCGACGCGGCGCTGAAGGAGAGCCCGAACCAGGCGTCCGAGTTCTCCCGGGCGGTCACGGAGCATGAAGAGCTCCGTTCGACGGTGAACCGGTACGGAGAACGGAACATCGACCTCGTGTCGGGGTTCGCGGAGAACGTCGAAATCCCGGAGACGTTCGTCGACTACTCGGCGCATCCTCGGGAGTACTCGCTCTCGGCGATCCAGACGGTGGTGCGGGTCCATACGCGGGTGTCGGACCTGTACAACGGCCCGTACAACCAGCTCGAAGAGCAGATGCGTCTGACGATCGAAGGGATCAAGGAGCGTCAGGAGTGGGAGCTGGTCAACAACAAGAAGTTCGGCCTGATCCACTCGGTCGACCCGGCCATGAGAATCAGCACCCGGTACGGGGCTCCGACGCCGGACGATCTGGATGATCTTCTGGCCCTGGTGTGGAAGAAGCCGGCGTTCTTCCTGGCGCATCCGAAGGCGATCGCGGCGTTCGAGCGGGAGTGCACATGGCGGGGGGTCCCGCCGGTGACGATGAACCTGTTCGGCACGCCGGTGATCATGTGGCGTGGTGTCCCGCTGGTCCCGTGCGACAAGCTGGAGATGAAGAGCCGTTACCAGTCGAACCAGTGGTTCGGGACGACGAGCATTGTCCTCCTGCGGGTGGGCGAAGCGGACCAGGGTGTTGTCGGCCTGCACCAAGCGGGGATCCCGGGTGAGATCATGCCGAGCCTGTCGGCGCGTCTGATGGGCCTCGACAGCCTGGGAGTCGCGTCGTACCTGCTGACGCTTTACAGCTCGTGCGCGGTGCTGACGGACGATGCACTGGGCGTCCTGGAGAACGTCGAGGTCGGTTACTACCACGACTACGAACTCCGCGAGCACCGCGGCTTCGAAAACGGCCTCGGAATCTGAGCCCGGTTTCACTTTGAAAACACCAGCCCGAAGCGCCAGCGAGGGACTTCTCGCCGCCAAACCGCACTGGGGCTTCGGATCGGTCCCCTCCCCCTTCAGTCAACGTCTCCCTCGAGTCTCACCATGTCGGACAATTTGTTGCAGCGTAGCGTCACGACGTCGGTCGCCCGGAATCTGGCGAACACGACGAAGACCGCTCCGAAGATGATGTCGATCACCCCGCGGTGGCTCTTGAGCCTGCTGCCGTGGGTGCAGGTCGAAGGGGGGACCTACCGGGTCAACCGGACGAAGGTCGAGCTGACGAAGGCCCAGCGGATCGAGATCGACGTCTCGCAGGAAGTCGTCACCTTCAACCCGGAGGCGCTGCGGAGCGTTCCGCTGTTCTCGGGGCTCTCGACGGCGATCACGACCCGGATGGCGAGCCGCTTCAAGACGGAAGAGGTGTCGCTGGGGAACAAGCTCGTTGTCGAAGGGGAGGACGGGAACAAGTTCTTCATCATCGCCCAGGGGCAGGTGGAAGTCCTGAGCAAGGGGGTCCACGGGAGCGACCTCCGGCTGGCGCTGCTGACCGACGGCGAATACTTCGGTGAGTCGGACCTCGTGGCGGACCGTCCGTCGGATGTCACGGTGCGGACCATCACCCCCTGCATCCTGCTGACGCTCTCCCGGAAGGACCTCGACGCGGCGCTGAAGGAGAGCCCGAATCAGGCGTCCGAGTTCTCCCGGGCCGTCACGGAGCATGAAGAACTGCGTTCGACGGTGAACCGGTACGGGGAGCGGAATATCGACCTCGTGTCGGGGTTCGCGGAGAACGTCGAAATCCCGGAGACGTTCGTCGACTACTCGGCGCATCCTCGGGAGTACTCGCTCTCGGCGATCCAGACGGTGGTGCGGGTCCATACGCGGGTGTCGGACCTGTACAACGGCCCGTACAACCAGCTCGAAGAGCAGATGCGTCTGACGATCGAAGGGATCAAGGAGCGTCAGGAGTGGGAGCTGGTCAACAACAAGAAGTTCGGCCTGATCCACTCGGTCGACCCGGCCATGAGAATCAGCACCCGGTACGGGGCTCCGACGCCGGACGATCTGGATGATCTTCTGGCCCTGGTGTGGAAGAAGCCGGCGTTCTTCCTGGCGCATCCGAAGGCGATCGCGGCGTTCGAGCGGGAGTGCACATGGCGGGGGGTCCCGCCGGTGACGATGAACCTGTTCGGCACGCCGGTGATCATGTGGCGTGGTGTCCCGCTGGTCCCGTGCGACAAGCTGGAGATGAAGAGCCGTTACCAGTCGAACCAGTGGTTCGGGACGACGAGCATTGTCCTCCTGCGGGTGGGCGAAGCGGACCAGGGTGTTGTCGGCCTGCACCAAGCGGGGATCCCGGGTGAGATCATGCCGAGCCTGTCGGCGCGTCTGATGGGCCTCGACAGCCTGGGAGTCGCGTCGTACCTGCTGACGCTTTACAGCTCGTGCGCGGTGCTGACGGACGATGCACTGGGCGTCCTGGAGAACGTCGAGGTCGGTTACTACCACGACTACGAGAACAAGCGGCAGAAGGCGAAGTGAGCCCCCCGACTCCTGATATCCTCGTCTTCCCCGATGGCCTGAGAACCGGCGCAAGCCCATGAACGAGATCACCCCGGACCTGGTCGCCCAGATCGCCACCCGGCTCTACAACGCGAACCCGCACTCCGGTCCCGATCCCGCATCGAGCCTGCCGGCGGGCACGCCGTCGTTCGAAGGCCCTCCCGCGGTCCCGACGGCGCCGTCGCTGCCGCAGGTTGGTCCTCTGCCGGCACAGCCTTCGAGTGTGCAGACCATCTCTTCTCCGACGAGCTTCCCGTTCTCGCCTTCGGGCCACTCGGGGAGCGCGGCGCCGTGGTCCGGCTTCGGCGGAACTGGGCATTCGGGGTTCTCGCACTCGGGCGCCGGCCAGCAGGACGGACTGCGGGAGTTCGTGAAGCGGGTCCAGTCGACGGACCATCGCGGGACGAGCGGCCTGTGCAGCGGACCCGATGACAACGGGTTTCTGCAGCGGCTCCTCTCCCGGACTGCCCCTCCGGGACCGTCTCGCCCGCTGGATGTTGATGCGGTCCGCCGCGACTTCCCGATCCTGAACCAGCGGATCCATGGCAAGCCGCTCGTCTGGCTCGACAACGCGGCCACGACGCAGAAGCCCAACAGCGTCATCGACGCGATCTCGCACTTTTACAGGAACGACAACTCAAACATTCATCGCGCCGCCCACTCGCTCGCCGCCCGGGCGACCGACGCCTACGAAGGGGCGCGGGAGAAGGTGCAAAAATTCCTGGGAGCCGCCTCCCCCAAGGAGATCATCTTCGTCCGCGGGACGACGGAAGGGATCAACCTCGTCGCCCAGACGTACGGCCGCAAGTTCCTCCAGCCGGGGGACGAGATCGTCCTTTCGACGCTGGAGCACCACGCCAACATCGTCCCCTGGCAGGCGGTCGCGCGGGAGAAGGGGGCGGTCCTCCGCGTTATCCCGGTCAACGATCGGGGCGAAATCAAGATGGAGGAGTACCAGGCGCTCCTCGGACCGCGAACCAAGATCGTCACGCTCTCCCACGCCTCGAACAGCCTCGGAACGATCCTCCCGATCGCCGAGATGATCCCGCTCGCGAAGCGTTACGGGGCCCGGGTCCTGATCGACGGCGCCCAGACGGTCTCGCACATCCCGGTCAACGTCCAGCAGCTCGACTGCGACTTCTTCGTCTTCTCCGGCCACAAGATCTTCGGTCCCACCGGCATCGGGGCGGTCTACGCCAAGCCGGAGGTCCAGGAACTCATGCCCCCCTGGCAGGGTGGGGGGAACATGATCCGCAACGTGACGTTCGAGGAGACGACCTTCTCCGACCCGCCAGCCAAGTTCGAAGCCGGGACGCCGAACATCGCCGACGCCGTGGGGTTGGGAGCGGCCCTCGACTACGTCTCCCGTCTCGGGCTGCCGAACATCGCCAAGTACGAGCACGAGCTCCTTGAATACGGGACGCACAAGCTCTCGGAGATCGACGGGCTGCGGCTCGTCGGCACCGCCCGGGAGAAGGTGGGAGTCCTCTCCTTCGTCCTGGCGAACCGCCGCGTCGAGGAGGTCGGGCGAGCCCTCGATCTCGAAGGGATTGCGGTCCGGGCGGGACACCATTGCTCGCAGCCGTCGCTCCGGCGGTTCGGCCTGGAAGCGACCGTCCGGCCGTCGCTCGCGTTCTACAACACCAGGGCGGAGATCGACCACCTGGCCGATGCCATCCGCCGGATCCGGTTCCGCTGACCCTCGTTCTTGGCACTCGCACAAGGAGTCCGCCCCGTGCCGACCGCCAGCTTACTTCCGGAATCGTCCGAAGCCATCCGGGCACTGCGCGAGGCGTGTTGTCGGACTCCGATGCGGGTTAACCAGTGAAACTCTCCCGGCGGGCCGACTACGCGCTCCGTGTTCTGGTCGCCCTCACGGAGCGGTACGGCCAGGGACCGACATCGATGTCGCTCCTGGCCCGGGAGAACGACGTCCCGCGCAAGTTCCTCGAGCAGATCATGGCGGACATGCGGCACCAGGGATGGGTCGAGAGCACCCCCGGCCGCCACGGCGGCTTCGTCCTCGCCCAGGCGCCGGAGAAGCTCACGATGGGGCAGGTCGTCCGCCACTTCGACGGCGCCGTCGAGCCGGTCGGCTGTCTCTCGGTGACGAACCACCAGCCCTGTTCCCAGGCCCGGCTCTGCCGGTTCCGGCGGATCCTCCTCGAGATTCGAAACTTCATCAATCAGCACCTCGACAACGCCACGCTCGCCGACATCGTCACCCGCGAGCCCGTTCAAGACACCGAAGTGTTCTCGCTCGAACTGTGTGCCGGCGACGGCATCTAGCACTGAGTGGTCAGTCGTCAGTTTTCAGTCTTCAGCCCGGACAGGATTTCTTTCATGCCCCGCGGACGGACGTTCGACACCGTGACCGACACGATCGGCGACACACCGATGGTTCGGCTCAACAAGGTCATCCCGGCGGAGCACGCCGCTGTCTTCGCCAAGTGCGAGTTCTTCCAGCCGCTCAACAGCGTCAAGGACCGGATCGGCGCCGCGATGATCGCGGCCGGCGAGCGGGAGGGGAAAGTCGGCCCGGGAACGCACATCATCGAGCCGACGAGCGGCAACACCGGGATCGCCCTCGCCTTCGTCTGCGCGGCCAAGGGGTACCGCCTGACGCTGACGATGCCGGAGTCGATGTCGGTCGAACGCCGGGCTCTCCTGCGGGGGCTCGGCGCCGAGATCGTCCTGACCCCCGCCGCCGAAGGGATGCGGGGGGCGATCGCCCGGGCGCAGGACCTCGTCTCCGCGAACCGCGACGCCTGGATGCCGCAGCAGTTCGACAACCCGGCCAATCCCGCGATCCACGAGGCGACGACCGGTCCCGAGATCTGGGAGGACACCGGCCACAACATCGACGCCATCGTGACCGGGGTCGGAACGGGAGGGACGATCACCGGCGTGACGCGGTACATCCGGAAGTTCAATCCGCGATTCCAGGCATTCGCCGTCGAGCCGGTCCACTCGCCGGTCCTCAGCGGCGGTCAGCCCGGGCCGCACAAGATCCAGGGGATCGGGGCCGGTTTCGTTCCGAAGAACCTGGATACCTCGCTCGTCGACGAGGTCATCACCGTGACGAACGAGGAAGCCTTCGAGTGGGCCCGCAAGCTGGCCCGTCTCGAAGGGCTGATGGTCGGGATCAGCAGCGGCGCCCACGTCTGTGCCGCCGCCAGGGTCGCGGCCCGGCCGGAGTTCAAGGGGAAGCGGATCGTGACGATCCTTCCCAGCCTGGGAGAGCGGTATCTCTCGACGCCGCTCTTCGAAGGGCTTACCGGCTGAGTGGAGGCGAACCCGACGAAGTGCGGACCTCGGGAGGGCGAGGCTCCCGCCGAGCCGCAAGCAGAGACCCGGTGTCCCATTGAACACGGACGACACCGGCAAGCCGAGGAAGATTCCCTATGACCATGCCGCAAAGGAGGGTTCGCGTGTCCTATCCTCTGGTCCGGGCCGACGACGATGCGGTCTGGTCGAGCATTCGCACCGAAGTTGCCGCCGAGGTCCAGCGGACGCCGATGCTGGCGAGTTTCCTGCACGCCACGGTCCTCAAGCACGACCGGCTCGAACAGGCCCTCAGCTTTCATCTCGCCAACAAGCTCTCCGCCGCGACGCTCCAGGAGATGTCGATCCGTGAGATGATCGACGAGGCGTTCGTCGAGGAATCGATCGGCGAGGCGATCCGGGCCGACCTGCGGGCGGTCCGGGAGCGCGATCCCGCCGCGCGGGAATTCTCGGTGCCGTTCCTCTACTTCAAGGGCTTTCTCGCTCTTGAATCGTACCGGGTCGCGCACCACCTGTGGACGTCCGGCGCGCGGTCGCTGGCGACCTACGTGCAGAGCCGCGTGTCCGAAGTCTTCGGTGTCGACATTCACCCCGCGGCGCGGATCGGCCAGGGTATCCTCCTCGATCACGGGACGGGGATCGTGATCGGTGAGACGGCCGTGATCGACGACAACGTCTCGATTCTCCACGAGGTTACGCTTGGCGGCACCGGAAAGGAGACGGGCGACCGGCACCCCAAGATCCGCAGCGGCGTCCTGATCGGGGCGGGGGCAAAGGTCCTCGGAAACATCGTCATCGGCGAAGGAGCGAAGATCGGCGCCGGAAGCGTCGTTCTCGACCCCGTCCCGCCGCACCGAACCGTTGCCGGCGTCCCCGCCCGAATCGTCGGTCGCCCGGAAGTCGCCTCGCCGGCTCTTGAGATGAACCAGCAGTTCCAGCACGAGTTCAACGATGGCGGGGGGATCTGAGGGGAGGACGAGGGACTGGAGAGGGCTCAACTCGCATGTCTGTTTTTTCCCTAGACCCTCGTCTCTAGTCCCTAGTCCTTCCCTCCACCTGCCGAGTGCTTCCTGATGAACTCGACGATCGGCGTCGAGTCTTCCAGCCCGTGCGGATGATGTTTCACCCCGGGCTTGCGGATCAGCTCGATCGATCCGCCGAGCGCCTTGTATCGCTCCGCCACGAGCCCCGTGTTTTCTTCCCACGGGACGACTTCGTCGGCATCGCCGAAGACGTGCAGGAGCGGCACTTTCGCCTCGGCGAGCGGCTTCAGATTGTCGACGGGATTTCCCTTGTAGGCCACCGCCTCCGCGTCATCGCGAAAGCCCCACTGTTCCAGCACCAGCTTCCAGTCGCGGGGACTTCCGGGGCCCTTCCCCTTGCCGCCCGGCCAGCTCTTGAAGTCGCACACCGGCGCATCGGCATAGATGCAGGCGACCTTGTCCGGATTCGCGATCGCCCAGTTGTAGCAGTAGAGCCCGCCGCGGCTGAGACCGACGAGCGCGACCTTGGGGGCGAGTCCGTACTTCGTCGTCATTTCCGCGTAGCAATCGTTCCAGTGCCCGACCGCCTTGGGGCTCCCGAGCATGTCGGGGACTTTCAGGTAGACGACGTGGAAGCCTTCCTTGAGAAGGGCGATATCGGGAGCCGGCTTGTGGCCGAAGAACTCCCCATGCCAGACCCACGGGCGCCCTGCCGCGGCCGTTGTCGGCGCGACGACGAGGACGGGCTTCCCTTGAACTTCAAAGTCGTATCGCGCGAAGCCGTTCCAGGTCGACGGCGTCCCCGGAAAACCCTTCGCCTCTTCAGCCCGTCCCACGGCGGCCAGGAAGCCTCCCCAGACCATCGCGACTAGGAGTAGACCCCGGGGGAACGAGCGCATGACTGTGTCTCAACATGGGCGAAAGAACGGGCAAATCCGGATGAGACTCCGATCGATCCGGACCGTTGCGCAGACTGTCGTGGATCCCGGTTGGAAGATCGAGGGTCTTCGGGATTCCGGGCGTTGCCGAGTTCCTCGCGTTCCGAACGTGATCCTTCAGCCGCCGCCGCTGTCTGCGCGATCCGTGAGCAAATGTGACCGGGAATGAGGCCGGCGGCCCCAATCGCGTCATCCAAGTCCCGGCCTGCCGTTGATGAACATCTTGCAAAATTCCCTTCCGCTTCGCCTTCGTCTGCGGCCCGGTACATCCGGCATGACTGTTGCGTTGGCTCGCTTTTGCACGTCAAGACCAATCTGTTCTTTCCTGTGTCTCGGGGCTCCGCCGGATCCATCTTGGTGACGGTTCAGGAGTGTCTATCCATTTCAAGGGAGCGTCATGCGCCGACGTCGGGGATTCACCCTCATCGAACTGCTTGTCGTCATCGCGATCATCGCGGTTCTCGTGGCCATTCTTCTCCCGGCGGTCCAGCAGGCCCGCGAAGCGGCCCGGGCCAGCCAGTGCCGGAACAATCTCAAGCAGATCGGGATTGCCCTCGCGAGCTATATGGAAGTGACTGGCGGAGTCATTCCGCGCGGGGTTAATCACTTCTCCGGTCCAAGCTGCTGCTGTGTCACGGACGGATACGACATGGCGAATCCCAGGGAGATGGGGCACACGATCCATACGATGCTCCTCCCCTACATGGATCAGACGTCGCTCTACAACAAAGTCGACTTCGGTGTTCGCGCCGGACATCCCAACAATGTCCCGATCACGCAGGCGCGCATTCCAGGCTTCATCTGCCCCAGCTCAATCCCCCCGGCTCCGGACGCCAACAACTTTGCCCCTCATAACTATCCGGCGGCGGGGACAGCCCACGGCTACGGACTGTGCGGGCTTCACGGCAGCCGCACGACCAACGGCGCTTTTGCGGGGCGGTGGGGAGTGCTGAACCGGGACACCGCTTCGCCTCTCGAACCGCAGATGGTGTTGGCGATGATCAAGGACGGGACCTCGAACACGATTGCGTTTTCCGAGTTTGCCGCCGGAATGCCCGGAGCCCTGCCGGTGGCGCATCCCTACGGCCAGAGCTGGTTCCTCCCGAACTACGGCAGTACGGAGTTTTCGGTGATGGCGGCGGCAACGCCGAACAGCTCGACCCCCACCTACCTGACGACTCACAACTGGGGGACCGTCCGCAGCTATCACGTCGGGGGTGTTCATACCCTGATGTTCGACGGGGCCGTCCGCTTTGCCAGCGACTCGATCGCAGGAAACGTCTGGGTGGCGGGGGGAACTCCGCTCGGAAACGAGACCGTGGCCGTCGACTTCTGATCGACGTGGTCGTCCTCCGAGTTCGCATCGTCGATGCGGCTGCCGTTTGTCGGGCTTTGATATCTCCTCCAGTCCGATGTGGCAGTCCGTTGTTCTCTCCGTTCCCGCTCCCGCCCGCTTTCATGGGCGGGAGAGTTGTGCCCTCAGGCTGCACTCCCCTCCCGGCGCAGGTTGCTCCATGTCGGTATTCCGTCGGTCTTCCGCTCTCGTGAGCCTCGTTTCTCTGCTGGCCTTCGGCTGTTCTGGAGGGCCATCGCTCCCCAGCCCGTCGTCGGTCAGCGGGACGATCAAGCAGAAGGGGAAGCCCTATCCGAACGTCGTTGTCGGCTTCGTCGCAACGTCCGCGGGCTTGCCCGCGAATGCCCGTTACGCCAGTGCGAAGACGGATGCCTCGGGGAAGTACACGGTCGAAAAGATCTACCCTGCGGAATACCAGGTGACCCTGACCGAGGAGGTTCCCCCGCCCAAGGAAGGAGAGATGGTCCCCGCCAATGCGGGGAGTCCGGCTTTGGCCAAGTTCGGTCCCACCAGCACCCTGGCGGTCAAGGTGGAGCCGGGGACGCCAGCGGCGTTCGACTACGACGTCCGCTGAGCGGCAGCGTTGGCCTCTTTGTCCGTGCTACACGGAGTCCGTGCTATACGGAAAAGATCTCGACCAGCGTCCGCACCATGGCCCCGGAAGCCCCGCCATCGCGGTGCGGCTTCTGGGCTTCGCTGAACGCCGGGCCGGCGATGTCGAGGTGGACCCAGGGGATTCCGCTCACGAACTTCTCCAGGAACTTCGCGGCGGTGATCGCACCGCCCCAGCGGGTGCCGACGTTCTTGACGTCGGCGACTTCGCACCGGAGCTGGTCCGCGAAGGAATCGAACATCGGCAGCTGCCAGACGTCTTCGCCCGCCCGCTTCGCCGCTGCCAGGACCTCATCGCACCACGGCTGATCGTTTGTGAACGCCCCGGCGACTTCTTCTCCCAGGGCCACCACGCAGGCGCCCGTCAGCGTCGCCAGGTCGATCATCTTGGCGACCTTCTGGTCGGCGACATACGAAAGCACGTCGGCCAGGACGAGCCGCCCTTCGGCGTCGGTGTTGAGGACTTCGATCGTGACGCCGTTGCGGGCCTTGAGGATGTCCCCCAGCTTGTAGGAGGCGCCGCTGACCATATTCTCAACGAGGCCCACCGCCCCGAGAATGTTGACCGGCAGCTTGAGGCGGGCGATGGCCGACATCGCTCCGAGGACCGTCGCGGCCCCCGCCATGTCGGCTTTCATCGTCTTCATCCCCTCGGTCGGCTTGAGCGAGAGTCCGCCGCTGTCGAACGTCACTCCCTTGCCGATCAGACTCACATAGGGGGCGTCCGGCGCCGCTCCTTGATAGCGAAGCAGGACGACCCGCGGCGGGCGCACGCTCCCCTGCCCGACCGCCATCAGCGAGAGCATCCGCTCCGCGCGGAGCCGTGACTCGTCGAAGACCTCGCACTCGAGGCCGACTTCCTTGGCGACCGCCTCGGCGCGGGCCGCGAAGGTCTCCGGGTACATGTCGGCGGGCGCCATGTTGACCAGTTCCCGCGTGAGGTTCGTCGCCTCGCCGAGGATCTGACCGCGGCTCGCCTGCGATTGCCACTCTGCGAGGTGGTCCGGGGAGGCGACGACGATCTGAAACTCCGTGAAGCGGTGCCGGTCCTTCTCCGCCCGGTATAGCCCCTGGCCGACGGATCCGACTTCCGAGGCCCAGCCGAGGATCTGCACGGCGGTCCCGAGGGCCACGCCACCGAGATCGCCGGGAATCGCCAGCGCGGCCGACACCGCCGCCCGGACCGAGACGCGGCGGCAGGCGGACATCACGGCCCGGTCGACCTTGGAGACATTGAAGGAGGCGGCTTCGCCCAGACCGATGAGGCAGACCCGCTTGGCGGCGATCCCCGGAACGTGGAACAGGTCGACCGATTCACAGAGCTTGCCGGTGAAGTCTCCCCGTTCGATCAGCGCCGCAATCGCTCCTCCGAGCCGCTCGTCGAGAGTGCGGACGTTGTCGGGAAGCGATCCTCCTTCGAACAGAAAGACGACCAGCCAGTCGGCGAAGATGTCGGTGAGCGGGGCGTGCTTGACGGTCACGTTCATGTCGGTCCTGTTTTCCTTCGATCGTCTGGCGGCGCGAATCCGAAGCGTATTGGCTCTGGTAGCGAGAGTTCAACGCTTTGAGCTGTGATCCGGGCATTCGCCGAACGGCATAGTCGGTCCAAATGCGAGGCTGATTCCATCGTCTGGAGCCACGTCCTTGCCGGACGGATTCTCATAGCTCAAACCCATTGTGCGACGGCCGCTGGGGTCAAGGGGGTCTCACCCCCTTGCCGCCGGAGGCGCTTCCATGAGGAACCGTGGTACACAACGGACGTCCGCTTTGTGGAACCAGCGCTGAGGACTCTCTCACACAACACCGCTGGCTTTGCAGTCCCCGCGGGTTGGTGAGGGGGGGCATCCGACTCGTCGTCCGCGTTTGGACAGTCACTCCTTCAGACATCTCTCGACGGCCAGGCCTCCGGCGGGCAAAGGGGCGTTGCCCCTCTGCACTCCCCACCAGGGGCGAGCCCCTGGACCCCGGTTGGGGGGCGCGGCGGACTGCAGATGTCCCACAAGTTTACGGTTGCAACAAGCAACGCGCTCTCAGAACCAGGCCTGCCGCCCATAGAAGTCGACCAGCCGGCGGCGAACGACCGGTTCATCGATTGGCTGACCTGCCTCCCGCCACAGCCCCAGCACCGCCTCAAATGTCGCCCGCGTCGCCCGCGGCTCCAGCGCCAACATCGTCCGCCGCTCAATCAGATCGAGAAGCGAATGGACGTGCTCCGACCGGATCATCCATCGCACAAGCGCCGCGGGAAGCGGAACGTCGGGAAGCACCGCCGGATCGGCCCCCTCCGCGGCGAGCAGCCGCAGTATCGAAAACGCCTCGCCTCCCAGCAGAGCGACCGCTTCCTGGACCGCCGCGACCTCCCAGCCGGTCTCGCGGGCGAACGCTTCAACGGCCTCACCGCGATCCGCTTCCTGACGCGGGTACGATTCCGCCCCCGGGACCGGCCGGTCGCGCGTCCGGGAGACGCAGATCCGGTCCATCCGCTTCAGGATTCGCTCGGCCACCTCTTCGCCCAGGGCACGGCAGGTTGTCAGCTTGCCGCCGATGAGGGTGTCGACGATCAGCCCGCTCGACTCGTTCGTCTCGATCCAGTGTCCGCGCGGAATCGCCTGCGTCTTCCCCGCCGGGGCGTAGGGGAGCGGGCGGACGCCGCAGCAGTGCGCCGCGACATCTGCGGAGGTGAGATCGATCTGGGGAAAGACCTCGTTCGTCATCCGAACGAGATAGTCAATGTCCTCCGGCGTGGCCCGCACCTCCTCGGGACGCCCCTGGAACCGATCGTCGGTCGTCCCGATCATCGTCCCCTCCCCGTGCGGAAGGATGAACACCAGCCGACCGTCGGCCGCCTCGGCGTAGATCGCGTCCCCCCGCAGCGCCTCCCGCAGCCCGGCATGCGCCGTGAGGATATGAGTCCCCTTGGTCCCGCCGAAGAGCCGCGGCGACGGGATCGGGAGCTCGGCGAGCGTCAGATCTCCCCAGGCGCCGGTCGCGTTGACGATGCTGAGCGGCGCGATCCGCTGCGTCGGCCCCGGCCCGTCGACCGGCTGGATGTCGACGGCAAGGCCGTCGCGAATGGCGCGGTGATACGTCAGGAGGTCGAACCGCAGCCCGAGCCCCCCGGCAATCCGTTCGCAATCCTGGATAAGCGCCAGGACGTATCGCTCGGGATACAGCATCTGGCAGTCGGAATAGGAGCAGATCCACCGGAACCGCCGGTGATCGACCGGCGGAACTCCGGGGCCGAGGGGCGACGCGGACCGTCCCGGAAGAGAGCTGTCGCCGGCGAGAAGGTCGTAGAACCGCAGTCCCGATTCGACCGTGTAGAGGCCCCGCCCCTCCGAGCCGCTCCAGGAGGCGACCTCGCGAAGCCCCGGGAGTTTCTGCAGGCCGACGAACCGGATCCCCGAGGCGAGGAAGCCCCCTGTCCGCTGCCGGACCGGAATGTGCAGCCGCAGCGGCCGGACGAACTGCGGGGCCGTCCGGAGGAGCCGCTCGCGCTCTTCGAGCGACTCCCGCACCAGGGAAAAGTCGCCGTATTCGAGATACCGCAGCCCGCCGTGGATCAACCGGGAGGACTTGGAGGTCGCGCCGAAGGCGATGTCGGCCGTGTCGACGACGACGACCGGCACTCCATTGAGCAGCAGCTCGCGGGCGACGGAGACTCCGTTCACTCCCGCACCCAGGATCAGGACCGGGCGGGTGCCATCTCGGGGATCATTCTCCAGACCAGCGGACATTTCGCTCCTTCATTGAGCCGTTTCTTTAAACACCAAGACACCAAGGTGACACGAAGATCACCAAGGAACCGCCTTCTCAAGATCCTCTTTGTGTTCTTGGTGCCTCCTTGGTGTCTTGGTGTTTAACTCCTCAAGGGACCATCAGTTCAGCGGCGCAAACTCCTCGGCCTACCGATTGTAGGCGGGGTCGGTCAGGCCGGCGGCGGCAAAACCCTGGATGCGGATCTGGCAGGAGTCGCAGTGTCCGCAGGGATGGCCGTCGGGAGCGGGATCGTAGCAGCTGTGCGTCAGTCCGTAGTCGACCCCCAGGCCGACGCCGGTGCGGATGATCTCCGCCTTCGTCATCCGGATCAGCGGAGCATGGACCTGGTATCGCCCGGCCCCCTCGGTCCCGGCCTTCGTGGCGAGGTTGGCGAGAGTCTCGAAGGCCGCCACGAACTCCGGCCGGCAGTCGGGATAGCCGCTGTAGTCGACCGCGTTGACCCCCACAAAAAGATCGAAGGCTCCCAGGACCTCCGCCCAGCCGAGGGCGACGGAGAGAAAAATCGTGTTCCGCGCCGGGACGTATGTGATCGGGACCCCCGCCGTCATCTCCTCATCGGACCGGTCCTTCGGAACGGCGATGTCTGCCGTCAGCGCCGAGCCGCCGAAGACCCGCAGGTCGAGCTGGCAGGTCCGATGCTCCGCCGCGCCGAGCGCCCGGGCCACGCGCTGGGCCGAGTCGAGCTCGAACCGGTGCCGCTGCCCGTAGTCGAAGGAGAGGGCGAAGCACTCGAAGCCCTGCGAGCGGGCGATGGCGAGGACGGTCGCCGAGTCGAGCCCCCCGCTGAGGAGGACGACCGCTTTCGGGCGATCAGTGGAAACGGACATGGAACGTCACAGGAAGGCATCCGGGTTGTCGACCAGCTCCCGAAGATACCGCCCGTAGCCGCTGCTGCCCATTCGCTTGGCCAGTTCGCGGACGTCATCCGCCGAGATATAGCCCATCCGCCAGGCGATCTCCTCCGGGCAGGCGATCTTTAGCCCCTGCCGCTGCTCCAGGACGCTCACGAACAGCGTCGCGTCGACGAGTGACTCGTGCGTGCCGGTGTCGAGCCAGGCCGCCCCGCGGCCGAACGACTCGACGCGGAGGTCTCCCCGCTTCAGGTACGCACGGTTCACGTCCGTGATCTCGAGCTCGTTCCGATCCGACGGCCGGATCTGTCTCGCGATCTCGACTACCGACTCGTCGTAGAAGTAGAGCCCTGTCACGGCGTAGTTCGACTTCGGCTCCTTCGGCTTCTCCTCGATGCTGATCGCCCGGCCGTCCGTGTCGATCTCGACCACCCCGTACCGCTCCGGGTCGCGGACGTGGTAGGCAAAGACGGTCGCGCCCGACGTCTGCTGGCTGGCCGCCTGCAGCTGGGAGGACATGTTGTGGCCGAAGAAAATGTTGTCCCCCAGGATCAGGCAGGAGGGATGCCCCGCGACGAACTCCTCTCCGATCAGGAACGCCTGGGCGAGTCCTTCCGGACGCGGCTGCTCGGCGAACGAGAAGGAGAGTCCCCACTGGGACCCGTCCCCCAGAAGCCGCCGGAATAGCGGCAGGTCCTGCGGCGTGCTGATGATCAGGATCTCCCGGATCCCGGCGATCATGAGCGTTGAGAGGGGGTAGTAGATCATCGGCTTGTCGTAGACCGGGAGGAGCTGCTTGCTCACCACGGTCGTCGACGGATAGAGCCGCGTCCCGCTGCCGCCGGCCAGGATGATTCCCTTGCGGGTCATGGTGGAGGTCACTCCTCGTTGCGCCGTTCGGAGGGGATTGCGGACCCGGCCTGGCGACGGCCGATCGGTCCCGCGTGGCCCCGCCCCGCCGCTACTTGTCGCCCTTCCAGACGACGCGGGTCTTGGTGACGATGTCCTGGAACGCCTTCTTGTCCGGACGGAAGGCGCACATCAGGAACGGAATGCCCAGCATCAGGGCCGAACCGAGCGACGCGAAGAACCGTTGCGTCGCCTGCTGGAGCGAGATGGTCTTGTCCTTGTCCGTGCTGACGATCAGGCCGAAGGCGTCTTTCACCACGGTCGTCCGGGTGGCGCTTGACTCCTGGACGGCGAAGTACAGCCACCAGTTGTAGACCATCCAGACCGGGGCGTAGAACGTCTTGACGACCTCAGGGCCGAACTGCCAGTTCACGTAGAAGGCGCCGGCGAACAGGACGTGCCCCAGGATCGCGGCCGCTTTGACTCGGGTGACGAGGAAGTTCGCCAGCGGCACCAGGCACAGGTCCCCCCAGAATGCCAGGTATCGCACCCAGAACGTCGCCGGCTGGTTGATCGGCATCTGCGGGACAAGGCCCAGCCGGGAGCTGTTGTAGTAGGAGAACAGGTCAAACACCTTGACCATGTACAGGGCGGAGAACGCGGCCACAAAGGCGAAGATCAGCCGGAACGCCGCGTCGAAGAACATCCAGCTGAAGAGGTAAATCGGCCACTTGATGTAGAACTCGAGCGTCTCGGGGTTCCCCGCCATGCCGACCGCCCAGTCGATCAGCTTGAACATGTACTGGCCGACCGGGGCGTCGCGGTCGAGGACGGCGAACTTCGGCGAGGCGAAGAACAGCGCGACCGCCCCGCCGAGCGGGATGATCGTGATGAGAAGCGCCACGATATTCGTGTAGATCGTCGCCGCGGCGTTCCGTCCGAAGAGCAGCAGCAGCTCCCAGGCGATCCAGCCCTTGTAGCTGTACTTGGAGGCCTGGTGCGCGACGGCGATCGGGTAGGCCATGTAGGCGATCGGGACCGCTCCGCCGAAGACGGCTGCGGCCAGAGTCCCGAACAGGTCCGGATCGAACATGTCGAGGCTGGTCATGATCCCCAGGAACATGACCAGCATGACGGCGGGCAGGAACACGATCCACGGCCAGATGATCGCCCCCACCCCGAGGTAGGAGCTCTGGAAGAAGTCGATGTCGATGCGGTCCGCCTTGACCTTGTCCTTGGTCAGCGTGCCGCGGACGAACATGATGGCCAGCGAGGCGAACCAGCCCCAGAAGGCGCAGCGGCTGAGGAAGTTGAGGCCGAACCAGAAGATCTTGAGCGGGACGTCTTCGATGACGGTGCCGATCAGCCAGCTGACGTCGATCATCATCCACAGAATGAGCCAGTAGCCGGCCGTCTTGAAGTACAGGCCCTTGTTCTCCTTGATGAACTCGAGCGGTTCCTTCCAGACGAGCCCGTAGAACTTGGACGGATCGGGGCCCCGCTGTCCTTTGCGGCGGGCGGCTTTGGCGTCCATCTTCCCCGTTTCGGCGTTCATGCCGCACTTGGGGCAGACGGGATCGTCCTCGTTCATCGGAGTCGCGCAGTAGGCGCAGATCTCGTGCTGGCTGTCCTCCGAGTCGATCTTGTCGAGGACGTTCAGGAAGTCCTCGCTCTCCTCTTTTTTCTTGGTCTTGCCCGCGCCGGCCGCCTCAGCCGGGACCTTGATCTTGGTGCCGCATTTGGGGCAGGCGATCGACTTGCCGCGGGCCTTGTCCGGAGCGTTGAGCGTTGTCTCGCATCCGGTGCAGCGGACCTTCACGGGCATTTTTGACTCCGGGACGTCTCGTCAAATCGCCTCCTCCACCGCGCTGTCTCGGACCGCAACGGGGCCGCCGGCAGGACGTGAGGAGGAGAGCGCAGAGGGTTGGATCAGACAGGATCGGGAATCCGAAACAGAACTGTACCAAGTTTCGGAGCGCTGTCAGCCATCGCCTGAAGACAAGCGACTGGCCGCGGAAACCTGGGGTCCGGCCCCGTCCCCCCCCTCAGATGTCGGCCGCCATGATGCGGCGGGCCCACAGGAAGGCCATCAGGTTCAGGAGGGCGGAGACGGTCAGCATCAGCTGGCCCGGGACCGTGGTGAAAAGCCGCACGGTGTTGTCGGAGTCGAAGGCGAAGTAGTACATCGCCAGGATGAAGACCGGGGCGAGGGCCATGTAGACGGCCGACTGCCGGGCCTGGGCGGTCTCGGACCGGATCTTCCGCTCCAGACGCTGGAGTTCCCGGACGGAGTGGGCGATCCGCTCGATGGTCTCGTTGAGCCGTCCTCCGCTCTGCCGGCTGGCGTCGACCGCCGCGGCGAACAGGGCGAAATTCTCGCTCTGGAGTCGTTCGCGGGTCTCCCGGAGGACGGTTTCGAGCGGTTTTCCCATCTGGTACTCGCCGCACATCTGCAGGAATTCCTGGCAGATCGGCCGGGGGCTCTGCTGGGCCAGGAGGTCGAGCGACTGCGGGAGCGACATTCCAGACCGGATGGCGCTCGACATGGAGACCATGGCGTCGGAGAGCTGCTCCTCGATTTTTTCGCGGCGGCGGGCGGCGAAGCGGCGGATCAGGATCCAGGGGAGGCCGACCAGCACGACCACGAGGACGGCCGTGAAGACGGGGCCGATCAGGATCCACAGGACCGCGGCGAGCACGGCGACGACGGTGATCCAGCTGACGATGACGCGGTGCAGGTTGGCGGAGGGGAGGCGGACGCGGCGGAGTTTTTCGCGGATGTCGGCTTCGATCCGGTCGACCCCGGACCAGAACAGTTCTTGTCCGCTCCAGGCGCCGAGCGCGAGGGCGGTGCCGATCAGGACGGTGCCGAGGGGGGCCAGCTCTTGCATGTCGACTGGAATGAGGAAAGGGCCGACGTACGTTATCCCAGTCGTGCTTCGGCTGCACCTCGCTGGAGGTTGTGAGTCTTGCGAGAATCCAGCCCTTGCCGGCACAGCTGTGCTACCTCAATCCCATTGTGCCACGGCAGCCGGGGTCAAGGGGGCAACCCCTTGCCGCCGGAGGCACTCCGTTGAGAAACCGTGGCACACAACGGATGTCTCCTTTGTGGTACCGGCGTTGAGGACTCATCGCTCGCTTTGCAATCCCCGCGGGTTGGTGAGGGGGCATACGGCACGGTGTCCGCGCTTGGACACACCCTCTTTCAGACATCTCTCGACGGCCAGGCCTCCGGCGGGCAAAGGGGCGTTCCCCCTCTGCACTCCCCACCAGGGTGCCCCTGGACCCGGTGAGCCGGAGATGTGGGGGATGCGGTGTCCGTCGGTGGTGGGCGACCGTCGCAGAATCGTTGGCACCGCCACCGGCAATCCCTACTGTGACAACCACACCCCGAGCCAACACCACGGAGATGAGCGATGCGCCTCGCCTACCTGGACTGCCAGACAGGAATCAGCGGCGACATGACACTCGCCGCCCTCCTCGACGCCGGTGTCGACCGCGACGCCCTGGTCTCCGCACTCGACTCATTGGGCTTGCCGGACGTCGAGCTGCGGGTCAGCACCGTCATGAAAGGGGCCTTCCGGGCCACGGCCATCCGCGTCCTCCATCCCGAACAGCACGCCCACCGCCACTACTCCGACATCGTCGCCATCATTCAGGCAGCGGCAGGCCTGACCGAGCGGCAGCGCGACCTCGCGCTTAAGATCTTCCGCGTCATCGGCGAAGCCGAGGCCAAGGTCCACGGCAGCACGCTGGAACAGATCCACTTCCACGAGGTCGGGGCGATCGACTCCATCATCGACATCGTCGGCGCGGCGGTCGGTTTCGACCTCCTGGGCGTCGACGAAGTCGTCTGCAGCCGGATCCCGACCGGGCGGGGATTCGTCCGGATCGATCACGGCCTGTGCCCCGTCCCGACACCGGGGACGGCGGAGATCCTCAAAGGCGTCCCGCTCCGCGACGTCCCGATCCAGGCGGAACTGACGACGCCGACCGGCGCCGCCATCGTCAAAGTCCTCGCGAAGCGGTTCGGAGCACTCCCCGCCATGACGATCGAGCAGATCGGCTACGGTGCGGGAACGAAAGAGTTCCCTGACCGCGCGAACGTCCTCAGGCTCTTCGTCGGAACGGCCGAGGCGGTCGGTCTTGAACGGGACGAGGTCATGCTCCTCGAGGTCAACCTCGACGATGTCTCCGGCGAGATCGTCGGCTACACCAAGCAGCGGGCTCTCGAAGAAGGAGCCCTCGACGCGTACTCGGTCCCGATCCAGATGAAGAAGGAGCGTCCCGGCACGATGCTCTGCGTCCTGTGCGACCTCGACGCCGTGACCCGTCTGGAGGAACTGCTTTACCGTGAGACCGGCACCCTCGGGATCCGGCGCCGTGTCGTCGAACGGACGAAGCAGTCGCGCGCCCCGCACACGGTCACGACCCCCTGGGGGAGCATCGGCGGCAAGCTCTCGTGGCGGGCTGCGGGGCTGGCGTCCTTCTCGCCCGAGTACGACCACTGCGCCGCGGTCGCCCGCCGGTACGGCGTCCCCCTCGCGGACGTGATGCGGGCCGTCGAGGAGGCCTACCGCCGCGCTCCCGTGCAGGGGATGCCGGTCGCGGATCCCGGCACTGACGCGGAACCGGTCGAACCTGTGTCATCAGCCCACAATCACTCTCATGACCATGGGCACTCACACGATCATGGTCATTCGCATGACCATGGGCCTGGCGGGCACTCCCACTGAGGCTTGGTTCATCACGCGTCCGTGCCGGCACGACTTGATAGCTCAAGCCAAATGTGCGACGGCAGCCTGGGGTCAAGGGGGCCTGTGTTGTTTCTTTGGCCCCCTTGCCGCCGGAGGCACTTCCATGAGGAACCGCGGGACACAACGGATGTCCCCTTTGTGGTACCCGCGTTGAGGACTCCCTCACATCACACCGCTGGCGTTGCAGTCACCGCGGGTTGGTGAGGGGGCATACGACACAGTGTCCGCGCTTGGACACGATCTTCTTCAGACAGTTCTCGACGGCCAGGCCTCCGGCGGGCAAGAGGGCGTTGCCCCCTTGCATCCCCCACCAGGGTGCCCCTGGACCCGGTGAGGGGCTTTCCCTGCCTTGATCTGTGTCTATCTGTGTTCATCTGTGGCCCCCTCCTCTGCCTCCTCACCGACCGATCTCAACATCCACCCACACCAGACGGTGATCCGAAACACTCACCAACTCCTCCAGCCCCTCCGACTTCGCCGGCCAGTACACCCCCGCCCTATAAGCCCCCAGCGTCCGGCTCGGCAGAACGTAATCGACTCGCAGATTCCCCGAACTCTCAAAGTTCGCCGTGTCCTGCCCCGGCGGGCCCAGATGCGAACGATGAATCCCCCCCGCCATCTGCGTCGCCTCCTCACCCCCCACGCTCGACGGAACCGCATCGTGATGGACGAGCGGATGCTTCACGAACTGATCGATCGCTCCCCCCACCGACTCGCCATCCTTCGGATCCGCGTTGTAGTCCCCCAGGATCACGAACTTCGCCCCGGCCGCCAGACCCCCGCGACGCCCCTGGTCGTCGTACAGGTAACCGTTTCCGCGGCTCGGATCGATGTAGTCCGACCACAACCGGATCTCGTCGTGATTCCGACACCCGTTGCGATCCTCCGGCCCATCAAACACGGGAGGCGTCGGATGCGCCACCAGCACATGCACAAGCCCGCCATCCATCTGCAGCGGAATGTCCCAGTGGCTCTTCGACGAGAGCCGAAGCACCGCCAGCGCCTCTTCCGAGTAGAACGGCCGACCCGTCCCCGGATTCAGCGGCAACTTCGCGCCGGGCATGTCCTTCCACAGAAACTTCTGAAAGGTCCGCACCGACGCCGCGTCAATCGGAAACCGCGACAGCACCACCATCCCATACTGCCCGGGATACTTCCCGAACCCGAACGCGTCCCCGGACCCGCTGACTTTTCCGTTGCCGTCCAGGTCTTGGCCGCTGGGAACCCCCGTGTTTACCGGAGCGGTAAAGACGAACGGATACAGAATGGGAGACCGCCCGTTCTGGCTCACCTGCAGATACTCTGAGCACAGCAGGTGGGCCCCCTTCTCCTCCGCGTCGTAGTCAAACTCGTTCAGGAGCAGCACGTCGGGACGGACCGTCTGCACGATCTCCGCCACCCGCCGGGCCCCCTCGTCCTTGCCCCCCTGCAGACCGCGGATCAGCTCCCCCTCTTCGGAGCGAAACATCGACACGTTAAAGGTCGCGAAACGAACGACATCGTCCGCTCTCGCCACGTCGGTTCCCCCCATGACAGCGGCAATCGCCAGCAAAAAGACCCGGACCTGAGACATCATCCTGCTTTCCTGTTTCTGAACCCACCACATCGTAACGATCCGACACTTCGCCGATCCGGAGACCCGCATCCGCCCGCAGACGGTTCGCGTCCACTTCCAGACGCACTGCCTCCAACCGCAGCCGGCTGGCGTCGATCTGCAGTCGATTCGCATCCACGCGGAGGCGATCCGCTTCCACTCGCAACCGCTCCGCCTGAAGCCGCAGCCGATGCGCCTGCTCCAGCACCTCATCCTTCCACTCCCCCATCGACTCACTCCTCCGCGGCTCAGTCGCTACCACCCCGGCCCCTCCGACTCCCGGATCACACAGATCCCGGAGCGGCGGGATGCCTGGGCGTCGGCGGCTCCAGCAGAGCGGGCGACGCCCCTTCATCCTCTCAAGAAAACGTGGCAAGAAGAGCGCGGGAAGCAACCACGGTGCCCTCAACCAGTCCCCTGAGGAGGGATTTCCTGGCCGCAAACCATCGGCTGCGATCGCTTCCCGCGTGTTCGCCAATCGGGCCGGTCCGCGCCGGCCCGGCATCAATCGCGTTCGACCTCGGTCCCAATCTCTCGAATGCCGCCGTCACCCTTCGTCAGCGCGAGGCGGCTCGGGGGCTCTGTGTCCCCGGCGGGGACACAGACGGACTCCCCTTGGCGTGCTGCCGCCCCAATGCAGCATGGGCGTCGACTTCCAGCGAAAGCCCTCTCAGAAGTCGCCGATTGGATTGCGGTCGGCCACGTTGCAGAGGTTCTGGAAGACGTAGTTGCGGTTGCTGCCGATCGGATCGATCGCAATCGACTCACTGATGCTCCGGACGGCGCCGTCGGCCATCACGAAGTTCGCGACGCCGGCGTGGTTACTCGAGAAGCTGGCGGCGCATCCATGCGTTGTTGGCGCACCGAGCGGAAGGAGGTTTCGATGCCGCGGGGTCAGAGCGAGAAAAATCGGCGGGATCGGGCTCCCGGCCCCCCGATAGTTGATCCCCCATGTCCCGTTCGCCAGGTGAGTCCGCACGTCAAAGGGACTTGCCGTCGAGTTGCCGGAATAGACGCCGAACGCGGAGGCCGCGTTACACCGCTGCTGGACGCTGGACCCGCCGATCTCCCAGGCCCGTTCTCCCATCAGGATGGTGTTCGACGTCCCGTCCGGAATCCCGTTCGTCGAAGTGCTGGTGCAGTTGCCGAAGATTCCGTTGTTTACCCCCGTCCAGTTCACGCTGGTCATCGTCCAGCCGTGGTTGAGCGGCTCCGATCCGCCGCCGTTGCAGGCGACGTAGTTCGACACCGCCACGTACTGGGCCGGATCGGCCGTCGGGGCCAGGATGTGGCGATCGTTCACCGTCGGCCCCGTGTCCGACGGACAGCGGAACACGGCAAGGCGGGTCTGCATCGCCTTGACCCTCTGGACCGCCTCCGGAGTCGTGGAAAGGAACACGTCCCGCAGAGTCTGCTCGGTCGGAGCCAGTTTGTTGTAGAGGCCCGTCTGCTCCAGGTTCGGCAGCAGAAACGTTCCCCAGCCCCACGCGGTTCCCGGAATTCCTTCCGCCAGGTTCGGACGGAGCGGGTCCGGCTCGACGTACCCCGGCGGGAACTGTCCGTAGGTCTCGTGGTAGTTATGCATCGCGACGCCGAACTGCTTCAGATTGTTCTGGCACTGCGACATCCGCGCCGCTTCCCGTGCCTGCTGTACCGCCGGAAGCAGGAGCGCCACCAGGACCGCGATGATCGCGATCACGACGAGCAGCTCGATCAGTGTGAAACCGCGCTGGAGCAATCCGCGCCGGTTCTGAGTGTCGGTCATTTCGAAAATCCCCTTCGGGTTTGATGTCGGTAGAAAGGTGCGGAGATCCGCTCCGGACGACTTCGTCAGTCGACTCCGTACTGCTCATCGCGGGCCTTCTTCGATTCCGCGAAGGTCTTGAGATAGCCCTCCACGCCGGCGTGGACCGCGGCGATCTGCCTGGTCTTGTCGGCATCGCTCAAAGACTTGTCGGCCCGGATCATGTTGATCTCGATCTCGGCGTTCTTCCGGGCCAGCGTGGTTTCGGCCTCCAGGTCCATCGGAAGGGGCTTGTCCGGAATCCCGGAGCCGCATCCGGAGATCACGAAACCGATCAGGATGAGTCCAATCAGGCGTAGCATCGTGGATCACGTCTCTCGTGATGGAAGGTGTGAAACGAGGTCGCGTCGCCTCGAAGTGGGGAGCTGCACCGGACTGGGGCGCGGCTCCAATGTCGTACCGCGACTAAGTCGTCTGCCGGGGCTGGTCCCGTGCGGGGAGGCGGGGATCGATGTCGTGGACCCCTGCTCTCGATCCGCCGCGTCCCTCGCGGACAGACGGCAGAGAAGACCGCTTTAGAATTCGCCGATCATGTCCCGGTCGGCTCGCGAGCCCAGCGCCCACCACGTCGTCATCGCGATGTGGTCCGCAACAAATCGTACCGACCCGTCGGCCAGCAGCACGTGGACGCCGCCGGGGTGCTCGCTCGTGGGAGTGATGTGCATGTTGTGAGCCCACCACTGGTTGTTCCAGTAGCAGCTCCGCGTGTTGGGGGGCATCAGGTGCTGGTACATCGTGGCGCTGTTGCCGTCGACGACGGCCCACGTTCCTCCGGCATACTGGCTGTAGCTGGGGAGAGACGCCGTGTAGGTGGCGCAGCGCTGCTGAATCTGGCCAAGAGTTTCGATCGCCGGGATGTTGCCAGAGAACTGCAGGTGTCCCCGCCGGTAGTCCCTCTCGGCCGAACCGAGCTGGTTGATCAGGAACTCCGAGAACGCCGCCGTGTTGGAGGCCCCGTCCGTGATGTCCGCGATGCGGACGTTGCAGGAGGTGTTGGGGTCGTTGCTCGTCGAGTAGTGGCGATAGTCGTAGAAGACCGAAGCAAAGCCGTTGGGGAAGGCGAGCTTGCCGTTGGCCCCATTTCCGCCCAGCGACTCGACGTATCGTTCCCCGCTGACGCCGGTCGCCTGCCGCGGCCAGCCGTGATTGACTGCGTAGTTATTGTTCCCCACCCCCCGCCCATAGGACGCGTTCTTGCGGGCCTTGAAGTCCGACGGACAGAGGAAGATGTTGATCGTCGTCTTGATCGCCGGGAGGTTGGGATGATTGGCGTCAACGACGACGGAGTTCGCGAAGCCGCGGCGGAAATCGAACTTGTTGTAGACGTTGGCCTGATCGAGATAGGGAAGGAGCAGCACCTGGCCAGAGATGCGGCCGTTCACTCCGGTCTCTCCCCCCGGTCCGCTGTCGGGCTGCGTCTGATTCGTGTTCCAGGGGGGGAAGACGAAGTGGGTCTCGTGATAGTTATGGAGCGCGATCCCGATCTGCTTCAAATTGTTGCGGCATTGTGCCTGCCGCGCCGCTTCACGGGCCTGCTGAACTGCCGGTAGCAGCAGCGAGACCAGCACCGCGATAATGGCAATGACCACGAGCAGCTCAATGAGCGTAAACCCCTTCTTCACGGTCATCTGTCGTCCCCTCTCCCGTGCTGACGCCTGCAGGGACCATCGGGGTTCGGCCCCGAGTTCAGTTGTCCGGAAGTCCCGCCGGAAGAACGCAACGTTGCGTCCGCCGGCTGCAGAGTGCCAACGCCCATCAATGTCGGAGAGGGGCCTGAACGTCCCGTTCTTCTCTTAAAGTTTACAAGGGATTTGCCCGCTCTTGTTGCGGCCTGCCGACTCGACAATCCCGAGAAGAGGCGCGCGACATCTGGACGTTTTGATGCCGTGCCGCATGCCGTGTTTCGGAGCGATGCGGCCCCGCAACGCTCTGTGAATTCTCTGTGATTATCGGGAAGAAGTGCGCAACACCCGACATTGAGAGGCACAGCGGCAACACGTCCGTGAGATTCTGGTCCCAGGCGGTTTGAAGCCGCCCGGTGTTCGCCTTCATCGGCCTCCCGTTTCCATGGCGCCGCCGGTCGCACCAGGACTTCAGGTCCACACCTGCGGGCCAAGGCGACCGGTGCGCCGCTGTCGCGGTGGTCATGCGGTCCCCTGCCGGTCGGACCGCGGCCGCCCCACGTGTCTCGCAGGAACTTCGTGATGGAGAGTACGACTTCCCCCACCAACGAGTCGCGACAGGACGAGTTCAGCAAGCTCGTCGCGTCGGTCGAGCAGAGGCTGCGCCACTTTCTGTTATCGCTGACATGCAACCCGGATGACGCGGAGGATGTCCTGCAGGACTCGTATGAGGTGGCGTGGAGGCGGTTCGACGACTTCCAGGAGGGGACGAACTTTTACCACTGGGTTTCGCGGATCGCGTACAACCAGGCCCGGAACTTCAACCGTCGACGCAAGCGGCACCGCGGGCTCGGGCTCAGCGACGAAGTGCTGGCCAGCCTGGCCAGGATCCATTCGGGCTACAGCGAATTCCTGGAAGTCCGCCAGCAGTTGCTCCAGCAGTGCCTGCAGAAGCTCAAGCCGATCGACCGGGCGCTCCTGTTCGACTCTTATCGCGAAGAGGGACCGAAGTCCGCCATCGCGGACCGATACGGCGTTCGCGGCGACCTGCTCTACAAGAAACTGTTCCGGCTTCGCGTCCGACTTTTTGAGTGTGTCAATTTCGCCTTGGGAAGAAAGAACCCGCATTCATGACCGCGCCGTCTCCAGATGCTCATGAACGACTCTTGGAGCTTTCCGAACAAGCCTGCAACGGCACGCTTGACGCGGAGGACTACATCCAGCTGGATGCCCTGCTCTCCTCCAGTCACCGGAACCAGCTCACCTTCCTCGAGTACGTTCATCTCAGCGCCGAGCTCGAGACGCTGGCGATGGGTGAGGACCGTCCGCCGTACCGGGTCCACGAACGGTCGCGGAAGCGGGGCGTCGCCAGGGCGATCGCCGTCGGACTGTCGCTGTGCGGGGCGGCGGTCCTGACGGTGGCGGGAATCGCGCTGCTCTCCACGGGGCGGTCCGGTGCCGGACGGCAGGTTGCCGGAACCGGCGACGGCTCCGTGCCGTGGCTGGCGCGGGTGCAGCGGTTCTCGGGGAACGCGGTCTGGAAGGTGGACGGACATGACAAAGGGAGTCACGTTTTGGGCCGCCAGTCGCTCGTGATCTCCGAGGGATACCTGGAGCTGAGCTTCCGGAACGGCACGCGGCTCTCGGCCGAGGGACCGGCGGAGCTCGTGGTGCATGACGATCTGCGGGTCAGCCTGGCGAAGGGGACGGTGCGGGCGACGCTGGCGGAGGGAGTCTCCGGCTTTCAGGTCGAGACCGACACAATGGAAGTGGTGGACCGGGGAACCCAGTTCTACGTCGAACGCGACCGCGACGGGCTGACGACCTCCTATGTCAGCGACGGCGTCTGCGATATCCGCAACCGCGGGGAGAACGCCCCTCCGGCTCCGTTCCGGACGGTGGTCGCGGGGGAGTCGGTCCTGGTGGATCAGGACCGCCGGCTGGTCCCGCTGAGCGCGGAGCAGTCCCGCCGGTTCGCCGAGCGGCTGGTCTCCAGCTTCCTTTCGTATGAGCTCCCGATCAAGCGGATTTCGCCGTCCGTCTGTCTCATCGCGCCGCCGGAGGGGACGCTCGACCACCTGTTCTGCTCGGTGAACCGTCCGGTGTATCTCATTCCGGAGCGTCAGAACGTCCTCCTGCAGGAGGACCTGCTGCTCCCGGGACGAAACGGGGCGGAGGGGGTGAGGCTGGCCGCGGGGACGTTCGTCGACAGCTTCCTGGTTCACAACGCGTTTGGTCCCGACCTTCCCGCCGGCGCTTCGAGCAAGCTCCTCAGGCAGACGCAGACGACCGGGGAGATCGTCTTCGGGCACGAGGTGCTGGCGGTGCTGAGCGAACCGGGGCAGCTTGTGCAGACGGATCAGGAGTTCGCGGTGAAGGGGGCCAGGTTCCCGGCTCCGAACCGGCGTGTCCTGGAGTCCCAGGACCGGCTCTCGCTGTCACCGACCGATCCGCACCGCGTGGATTTCGTATTCCAGGCGACGGAAGGGGACGTCGACCACGTGCGGGTGCTCGTCCGATCGGGAGCGAATGGGACGCGATAGCCGGCCCGGCTTCGCTCGCCCGAAGCTCATCCCCTCCGGCCGGGAGTTACCGCAGCCGGGGCGGCCCGCCCTGGACCCGAGGCGCTCCCGCGCGATTCGACACCACGGTGCGGCCATTCAGCGGGCATTGGAGACCTTCGCCGGCGCGTCGTCCTCCGATTCCCAGAGCGGCGAAAGCCCTGGGACGAGCGAGTTCGTCGGTGCCCGGGGCGTCACGTCGTGGCTGAGAAAGGGGGACTCGCTCCCAACGAAGTAGGAATGCGTGTCGGCCACGATCAGGTTGTGGACGGCCCCTTCACCCGCCGGCTCAACGGAGCGAACCTCGGTCGAACCCCGAACCGTGTGCAGCGGCATCCCGGCTTGCAGGGAGCGGGCCTGAACCCAGCCGAGGCCGTTGATCCAGAACGGATGCCCCTGGGAACAGACGACCTCATCCCCCGCCGTCCGAAGACGGTAAAGGACCGCTTTCTCCCTTAAGGTCCGCCCGAGAACCGGCTTGAACACGAGCTCGCCGGTCTCAACATCCTGGGCCAGTACGCGATCGCCCGGCTCGATCGTCTCCACGGCGCGGGGGCCCTGCTCCGTGACGATCGGAGTTCCGGCCACCAGACAGGAGTGCATCCGAACTTCCCGAGTGATGTTCGGACGATTGTTGCGGGAGACCCCGCGGCGATCGACGTACCACGTCGACTCATAGTTCGCGGAGACCTGATTCTTGACGGGGAGCTGGTCTTCTACGTCGCGCCACCAGGCGGCCACCTCCGCAGGAGTCTCCAGCGGGCGGCCGGCGATCGCCGAGACGGTCCTCACGATCCGGGCTGTTCGCGGTGCGTCGGATTCCGCCTCCACTTCCGCCAGAGTCTTCCAGAACTCGAAGTTTGCGAGTTCGCCTGCCATCTCGGCCTGCGACAGGCGGTGGTATCGCAGCCCATAGAGCTGGCCCCTCCGGACGATCGCCGTCATCGGTCGGTTCATCACGAAGTGAACCCGGCTGAGTCCGTCGATCCCCGTCCACTCCATCGAGTACGCATACCCGCCGGAAGGAGTCGAGGTGAACGTGGGATCCGCGCGGAATGACCGCGCGCTGCCGACGAGCGCGTGGAGATAGTCCTCGCGAGGACGGGGCTTGAGGAAGCTTGTCGCATCGGTCCGGATCGTGGCGTGCTCGGAAAAGATCGCCTGCCGCGCGAGGGCGATCGTCGCCTCGTAGCAGTCGAAGCGGTCCAGCCACTTCACGAACGCGGAGTGCACCGCGTCCCCACGGTCATCCATGGCCTGTTCCAGCGCGAAGACGCGGTCGGGATGCTTCCAGCCTTGGAACGGATCCGCCTGGGAGGCGAGTTCCTTGGCGGAGAGCCGGCGCAGCCTCTGGGTGAGCCGCACAGCCCGCTCCCCGTGCTTGTCCGAGCTCTCGCTCCACCTTTGCGAAGCGGCGACACGACTCACGGCCGATTCCCGCGGAATCCAGCCTCCGTCGGATGGCACATCTCCGAGACGGACGTGCGCATCCCGATCCGTCGGCTCGAGCGAGACAAGCCGCGCCAGGACCGCCCGCTCCTCATCCGGCATCTTCCGTTGACGAGCCTGGCGGGCGAAAGACCGGAGGTCCGCCGCCGACCCGGACTGCCGGGCGCGTTCCGTCCGAAACCAGTCGATCTGTTCCCGGCGCCCCGGCTGATCGGCAGCCTGACTGTACGGGACCCAGTCCTCACCGAAGCGGACGTCGCCGAGATGCCAGTGAGCAGCGGGGTCTTCGGGGGCCTCCGCCAGCCGCTGCCGGAGAATCGCCGTCCGGTCGGCGGAATTCCCCGCCAGCTCCGCTTCGAGCGCGGCGGGGACGTCTCCCGGCAGGCCGGACTGCGAGCCGGATGAGGTTTTCCGTTGAGCGCTTTCGGGGGGCGCCGCCGTCAGGGGCCACGCCGGAGCGAAAGCCAGGGAAGTGCAGAAGAACAGGGTGCAGAAGAGCCGGTGTCCGGACATAGTGAGGTCCCCTCGCGCTGCAAGACGCTGCCTCTCATACGGAAGACGCTCGACGAGTTTACCGGTTTTTCGAGCCGAAAGCCGGCAGGCGCCGGGGCGGATGGTGAACGACCGTGCTCAGGGTTTCTCCGGACTGGGCGCGGACGGCACGAATACCGATGTGGCAAATGGGCTCCTGTGACGTTCTCTTTTGAATCCCGCACCCGCTGCGGCTGAAACCGTTCCTCGGTGAAAACGCCTCCGGCGGCCGGGGCTGCTCGCCCGGGACCCGGGGGGCCCTAGTTCCGAACCGCCTCCCATCGATACCGGTCGCGGGACTTCGTCAGTTCTTCCAGGTCCAGCACCTGCGAAGTGATCGAGAGAATCCGCGACGACCGCCCCGCTCCAAAGTCGCGGATCAGCCGGTTGACGTCTTTCTCCGGCGTCCCGGATGTGATCGTGTGAGTGAGAACGCCCTCCTCCACGGTCCAGGTCAGCTCCAGGTCGAGCGACCCGCCGTACGCCAGCGACCATGGAAAGCTGATCGTCACATCCATCGAAGCGGTCCCGTCGGGGCGGTTCGTCACCACCCGCGTCCCATAGTCATTGAGACGCCACGTCCCCAGGAGCTTCTGTCGCAGCTCGTCATCCGTCGGGACATTTGACGAGGGGGCTTCCGGCGGGACGGCCGCCTCGGAGGCGGCGCTCCGGGCTCGGACGGGAATCCAGGTCGCCGTTCCACCGATCAGGAGCGCCATGACCACCACGACCACGACCGGCGCGGAGCCGGGCCGCCGAACGCGATCGGCGAGTCCCGGAGAGAGGGGCGGAGAAGATTCCATCGAAGTCCGTTCCACGACTTTCCCAGTGTTTGCATATCCTTCTCTCGAAATTATGAGAGTCCGAGCCCAATTCGGGAACAGGGGTTCCACGGGCGGACCCGCAGTCACAGACGGAGCGTTCGGCGACATGACGGATCAACCCCAGCCTTCTCCCGCCCTTTCGGCTCCGCTGGCGACGAGACTGCGGCAATGGCTCTGGCGCGTCGCCCGGCTGATCGTGGCGGGGTACTTCGGAATCGTGCTCCTGCTGTGGAGCTTTCAGAGGACACTGCTCTATCACCCGCTCAAGGCGACCACGATCGAGCGGAGCGCGACCGGCCTGTCCGACAGCGATGTCGAGGAGGTCAGCGTGACCGCCGGCGACGGCGTGGCGCTCCATGGCTGGCTGGCCCGGACGGCGGCGACAGGGATGGCGGCGACAGCGAGCAGCCCCGGCGAGGCCTCCGTCCGGGAGACCGTCCGGAGTTCGAACGCGCCGGTCGTGATCTACTTTCAGGGGAACGCCGGGAACCGGAGGACGAACGGCGACATCGTCGGCGAACTCGCCTCGTACGGCTGCCACGTCCTGTACTTCGATCACCGCGGCTTCGGCCTCAACGCGGGGTATCCGACCGAGGCGGACCTGTTAGCCGACGGCCGGACGATCTGGATTTTCGCCACCGGGGAGCTGGGGATCCCTTCGGATCGCCTGTATCTCTTCGGCGAGTCGTTGGGGGGCGGCATCGCCACGGGCGTGGCCCAGGGCCTCTGTCGCGACGGGCTGAAGCCGCCGGCCGGGTTGATCCTCGGCGCCACGTTCTCTTCGGTGCGCCGCGTGGCTCAGGATCTCTACCCCTTCGTCCCGGTCCGCTGGATGCTGAGCGATCCGTTCCTCTCCGATGTCCGGATGGCCGACGTCACCTGTCCGGTCCTCCAGTTTCACGGAACGGCGGACTCGATCGTCCCCTTCCCGATCGGCCGCGAGCTTCACGCGGCGATCCCGGCGGCCTCCCGTTCCGGAGTTCCGAAGCGCTTCGTCGAGATCCCCGACTGGGACCACTTCGGCATCCCTGCGGCGGTCCTGCGAGGCGAGCTTTCCGAGTTCATCGCGCGGGTGCAATCGGCCTCGTCCAGGTAGCCGCCGCGCGCGGCGACGGAGCCTCATCGAAGTGGCCTTGCGACCTGCGTCTCGATCGTCAAGACCCGCGCCTCGTCAAGTCAGAGCCAAGGGCGCCGAAAAGTGGCCCGGAAAAATCCAGCATTTTTCCAAGCGAAACGCGTTTGCGGTGAATTGACAACGCGAAATCCCAGCATTCTACTTACCCCGCGAGTGAGTCGCACCAACCCGTACACGCCGTTCCATTGAAAGGAGCCACGATGGCCAAGGCCGCCGATAAGCCCATGTCGAAGAGTGAGATCGTCGCCTCGATCGCCGAGTCGACCGAGCTGGGGAAGAAGGAAGTCACCGCCGTCCTCGACGGTCTCGAAGCCCTGATCGCTCAGGCGATGGCCAAGAAGGGTTCGGGCACGTTCGTCATTCCGGGTCTGATGAAGATCGTCCGGACTGAGAAGAAGGCCACCCCGGCCAAGCAGGGGCGCAACCCGAAGACCGGCGAAACGATCACCATCGCCGCCAAGCCGGCCCGCAAGGTCGTCAAGGTCCGGGCTCTCAAGAAGCTCAAGGAAATGCTCTAAGAGTCCATTCCTTCGAGAGCGTCTCGGCCGGCGGGGCGATGATCCCTCAGGGTGATCGCCCCCGACAGTCCGGCCGACGAATCCGGTCTGTCCTCTGACCCGGTTTTGCTCTCCGAAGACGACTCTGCTTTGCGGGCGGGCCCGATTCGCGGACAGCGTGTATTCGGTCGTCGCAAACCTCGACTCCCTGATTTTCGTCAGGGAGTTTTTTCATGCGCTCAGGCAAGCGGGCCGAATGAGAGGCGGAGGAATCGGTTGTCGCGCCAGCTCGAACGAGGTCCATGCCCGCGCGGCGTCCTTGCCGCCGGAGGCGCTTCCATGAGGAACCGTGGGACAACACGGACGTCCCCTTTGTGGAACCGGCGTTGAGGACTCACCGCTCGCTGCGGAATCCCGGCGGGTTGATGTGGGGGCATACGGCACGTTGTCCGCGCTTGGACACCATCTCCTTCAGACATCTCTCGACGGCCAGGCCTCCGGCGGGCAAGAGGGCCAAGAAAACAACACAGGCCCCCTTGCATCCCCCACCAGGGTGCCCCTGGACCCGGTCGGTCAGTTGCGGGCTGCCACCGCCTCCGTCCTGCGAAACGCTCATGGCGAATCCATCCGATTGAGGATGAGTGATCCACGTTGAAGCGGCGAACTCAAGCCTCGGTCTCGAACGGTGCCAGCGGCAGCGAGGTCGGCAACCCGAGCAGGCGCTCCGCGATGAGCCGCGCCGTGGCCGGCGACAGATGCAGCCCCGCCCGGTAGTGCCCCGCCGCCAGCAAGAGATTCTCGACGGCGGGGGCCCGACCGATCCAGGGGCGTCCACGACGGGCGTGCGGCCGCAGTCCGGCCCACGTCTTCTCGATTCGCGCTCCGGCAATCGGGGGGACAAGCGAGGCACCGAAACGGATCAGCTCGGCGATCGCCTCAGGCGTGTTCTCCTTCTCGAATCCCGCCCGCTCTTCGGTTGAGCCGATCAGAATGTGTCCGTCGCCGCGGGGGACCACGTACCGCGGCCCGCATTCGAGCACATGGCTGAGAGAGATTTCGGGAGCGTTGAGCAGCGCGATCTGTCCCCGCACCGGAACGATCTCGAGCGGGATCCCCACCGCCGCGGCCAGCTCATCGGCCCACGGACCGGCCGCCAGGACGAAATGTCCGGCGGTGTGGCGCCGCGACTCCGTGGCAACCGCGATGACGCGATCGCCGGCCCGATCCCATCCGCGGACCGGCTCGTTCTCGACGATCTCGACCCCGCGTTGCCGGCACGCCGCTTCGAGTGCCCGCAGATGCCAGGGGTTGCGGACCTGATGCAGGTCCGGCAATCGGTAGGCGGGGCGTCCGCCGGCATCGATCGACGGCTCCAGGCGACGCACTTCGTCCGCGGTGAGCCGCTCGACCCGCGCACCGCTCTTCTCCCAGAGCACGAACTCCTCATCGAAGCCGGTGGCGTCGCCGGGACCGAACTCCAGGCCGCCGCAGCGACGGTAGCCGTTGTCGACGCCGGTCGCCTCCCGCAGTCCCGCGCTCAGCGCGGGCCACAGCCCGTCGGAGAACTTCGTGAGTCGGGCGAGAGGCCGCTCGGGATCGCCGGGATACCCCGGAGGAAAAATCCCCGCGCCGGCCCACGACGCCTCGCGACCCGGCGCCGCGCGATCGAGAAGGCGGACCGAAAGTCCCCGACCGGCCAGCTCCCACGCGGTCGTCAGGCCGATGACCCCCGCTCCAACAATCACGACATCAGGCATGGACGAAGATCTGTTCCTTCAGCGTCGGGCTTCGTTGGGGGCGGAGGAGGCGGGGGCGGCGGGCGGTTCAGGCGGGAGTTGTGCGGGGGGCCGCAGGCCGGTTCCCTTCCGCTGCTGGGCTGAGTCTCCCAGCTCGGCGCGGGCCGCTTCGGCCAGTTCTTCGAGCTGCTTCCGAACCTCGGGGAACTGCCCCTGCACGTCGTCGGTTTCACCGACGTCCCAGGAGAGGTTGTAGAGGGCGGGGCCGGTTTTGCCGACCGTGTAGCCGCCGGGCCGGCCGTCGTCCCCAGGCGTTCCGGTCAGCGAGCGGTATTCGTGCGGGAAGTGGAGCTTCCACGGGCCGGACCGGATCGCCTCCAGGGCGTTCCCCCAATAGTAGTAGTACACCGGGTGCGGCGTCCGGGCCCCGGGCTCGTTCCGCATCAGGGGGCCGATGTCGAGACCGTCGATCGGATGGTCCGGGAGCGGAGCCCCGACCACCTTGGCAATCGTCGGCAGGAGGTCGATTGTCGAAGCGAGCTCATGACACGTCGTCCCGGCGGGAATGACCCCGGGCCAGCGCATGAGGCAGGGGACCCGGACGCCCCCTTCCCACGACGTCCCCTTCCCTTCCCGCAGCGGCCCGGCCGAGCCGGCGTGTCGGCCATAGCTCAGCCAGGGACCGTTGTCTGACGTGAAGATCACGAGTGTCTGCCGGTCGACATTCACTTCTTCCAGCGTCGCCAGGATCTGACCGACGCTCCAGTCGATCTCCGTCAGGACGTCGCCGTAGGGGCCCTGGGCCGTCGCGCCGCGGAAGGGATCGGTGCAGTAAAGGGGGACGTGCGGCATGCTGTGCGCGACGTAGACGAAGAACGGCTCCTGCGCATGGTCGCGGATGAACTGCGTCGCCCGCTCGGTGTACCAGCCGGTCAGGTGCTCCTGGTCCTCGGCCGTAACCGACGGGTTCAGGACCCGGTCCCCTTCGATCAGCGGCAGTTCGGGATAGGCCTTCGGTGTCTCCGGGTGCTGGGGCCACATGTCGTTCGAATACGGCAGCCCGAAGTATTCGTCGAAGCCGTGGTGCGTCGGGAGGAACTGGGGATGGTGTCCCAGGTGCCACTTCCCGGCCATCGAGGTCGCGTACCCCTGCGCCTTGAGCAACTCCGGGAGGAGGACTTCGCGATCGTGGATGCCGTACCTCGTCTTCGGCCCGGGAGCTCCCAGCATGCCGATCCGGTTCGGGTAACAGCCGGTCAGGAGTGCCGCGCGGGAGGCCCCGCACACCGCCTGCGGAACGAGAAAATCGGTGAACCGCATCCCCTGCCGGGCCAGGCGTTCCAGGTTCGGCGTCTCGTAACCCCGCTGGCCGATCCCGCTCAGATCGCCGTAGCCCATGTCGTCCACGAAGATCAGGACGATGTTGGGGCGGTTGTCCGGACGAGGGGCGGCGGGGGCCGCCGCCGGTTCCGGCGAGACGGCATCCTGAGCGGCCGCCACGCCGACGAGACCGAGGAACAGCAGGAGGAGGACGCGACAGATCATGGGAAGCACACCGGGGACGGTCTGCGGAGGGGGCATCGGCCGGCCGGCAGAATCGCCGATCAGTCCCCGATTTTCCACGCCGCGGCGCGTCTTCTCGGACAGCAGGGGACCCCATATTATGCTCGGAACACGACTCACTCCGTGAGAGACCTCGATCCCAACAATGGCCAAGCCAAACTTTTACGACGTCCTGGGCGTTTCCAAGACGGCGACCCAGGACCAGATCCGCAAGGCGTACAAGAAGATCGCGCGCGAGAACCATCCGGACGCCAAGCCGAACGACAAGGCGGCGGCGGATCGGTTCAAGCAGGCCAACGAGGCCTACGAAGTCCTGGGGGACGAAGAGAAGCGGAAGAAGTACGACCAGTTCGGCGACGCCTACGAATACGTCCAGGGAGCGGGCGGGGGGGGCGGAGGGGCCGGTCCGTTCCCCGGCGGCTTCGACCCGTCGAGTGTCTTCGGCGGGGGTGGCGACATCGACCTGGGAGACATTTTCGGGGGGGCCTTTGGAGGCCGCAGCCGGAGTCGCGCGCCGCGGGCCCGCAAGGGGGAAGATCTCCAGACGTCGATCACGGTCCCGTTCCAGATGGCGGCCGACGGGGGTTCGTACGACGTCTCGCTGCAGAAGGAGTCGGGGGTCGAGCGGTTGGCGGTTAAGGTTCCGCCTGGGGTCAACACCGGCGACGTGATTCGCCTTTCCGGACAGGGACATGCGGGAATTCAGGGAGGGCCGAGCGGGGATTTGCTGATTACGGTCCATGTCGCTCCGCATCCGGTGTTCAAGCGGGACGGCGACAACCTGACGGTCGACCTGCCGATCTCGGTGACCGAGGCGGTGCTCGGGGCCAAGGTGGACGTTCCGACCCTTTCTGAGGGGACGGTCGTCATGACGATTCCGGCGGGGACGTCGTCGGGGGCGAAGCTGCGGTTGAAGGGGAAAGGGATTCTGAACCGGAAGTCGGGGGAGCGGGGGGACCAGTACGTCCAGATCCGGATTGTGGTTCCGACGTCGCTTTCCGGGCGTGCCAGGGAGCTGTTCCAGGAGTTGTCGAACGAGCTTCCGCCGATTCCGAGATAGCTTGAACGGCGTCCTTGCCGGCACGACTTGATAGCTCAAGCCCAATGTGCGACGGCAGCCTGGGGTCAAGGGGGCCACGCCCCCTTGCCGCCGGAGGCACTTTCGTCGCGGAACCGTGGGACATAACGGATGTTCCCTTTGTGGTCCCAGTGTTGAGGACTCCCTCACAGCACACCGCTGGCTTTGCAATCCGGGCAGTTTGGTGAGGGGGCATCCGACACGATGTCCGCGCCTGGGAAACGTGCTCTTTCAGACATTGTCCGGCGAGACGGCCTCCGGCGGGCAAATGGAAAAAAAACAACACAGGCCCCTCTGCACTCCCTACCAAGGAGGTACCCCCTGGACCCCAGTTCGGCCCGCTGACGATGGCAATCGTCTCCAGGGAGAAAACTGCTTCGCCCGCGCCAGCGATGCCAAAGGTCAACACCGCCGAACGACACAGCCCACCCGGCAGAAGACGCCGGACTTCACACATCGACCAGTAAAACACCGGTTCCCAGACGGTCGCAGCCCTCCCCGGGCGCAACGTGTTGTCCGGAATCTGGTTGTGGTTCACGCCCCATTCGCCAAAAAATCTTGAAACGTACCCGCTGGTTCTTTGACGTGTCCGCGGGAACAATGCATGACGGTCGGACGGCGATCGGGGGGCCTGCGTCTCGCGTCAGGCACGGATTCTTGACACCTTTCCACTCTCCGTAGCCGATCAAAGGGGACACCCTCGCTGGGTGTCCTGGTCAAACTCCCCGCCCTCGCCCACCTGCCGGGTGCTGCCGCTCCCGGGACTGCTGCGCGGGCATAACGTCTGGTCCCCTCCGCGAAGAACCACCCGTGTCACTCCGTGCGCGAACCAAGCTGGGCAAGTACCGGATCGAGAAGGTCCTGAGCGAAGGGGGCTTCGCGACCGTTTACCAGGCGCTCGACTCCATCGAGGGGATCCGCGTCGCCCTCAAGATCCCCCACTCCAAGATCGTCAGCGACACCCTGCTGAAGGATTTCCGCAACGAGGCCCGGCTCGCCGCCCGCCTCGAACACCCGAACATCCTCCACCTCAAGGACGCTTCGGTCATCGACGGGTACTTCGTCATCGCCCTGCCGCTGGGCGAAAAGACGCTCGCCGACCGGCTGATGAGCCGCCTCTCGCTGCGGACGGTCGTGGAATACACCGGCCAGATGCTGGAAGCGGTCGCCTATGCCCACCGGCAGCGGATCATCCACTGCGACGTGAAGCCGGAGAACATGCTCCTCTTCGCCGGCAACCGCCTCCGGCTCACCGACTTCGGCATCGCCAAAGTCGCCCAGAAGACGGTCCGCGGTTCCGGGACCGGAACCGTCGGCTACATGGCCCCCGAGCAGGCGATGGGCCGCCCTTCCCTCCGGTCCGACGTCTTTTCGCTCGGCCTGATCGTCTACCGGATGCTCTCCGGCGAGTGGGCGGAGTGGCCCTTCACCTGGCCGCTGCCGGGCTATCAAAAGCTCCGGGGCCGCGTGCACCCCGAGTTCATCGCCTGGATCCGCAAGTCGCTCGACCTCAACCCCCGCAAGCGGTTCCAGGACGCGGACCACATGCTCCGGGTTTTTCGCGTCCTCGAGCCCCACATCCTGGACTACGGGACGCGGCGGCGACGGTCGGCGTAGGGCTTTCCGCAAGCAGCGGTCAGCTTTCAGCGGTTAGCGACAACCGCGTCCTCGCAGTCCGAGTGGCGTCTCTTCTCTTATCCGGGGCGATCTGCGTTCCTCTGTGGCCCGCCCCTCCCTCTCCCCGCGAAAAGGGGCTCTCGCGGACCTGGGAAGCTGGGCGGACTCTTCCGCCTGTGTTGGCTGAATCGAGCGATTCCCCCCGTCTAGGCTGCCTCACTTTGCCTCGCCGGGACGATGTAAGCAGGGGATGACCGCGTCCAGGACGGGGGCGGAGCGTCCCCGTGTCGATCGAGGCTAGGACGCTGGCAGGGTAGGGAAACCATGTTCGTCATTCTGGGCTCCCTCGTCGTGATCGGAGCAGTGCTGACGGGCTTCACCATGTCCGGCGGCCAGGTCGCGGCGCTGATCCACCCCTCCGAATTCATCACGATCGGCGGGGCGGCGTTCGGGGCCATGATCACCATGTCTCCCAAGAAGGTCATCGTCGACCTCTTCAAGGGACTGATCGCCATTCTCAAGCCTTCCCCGTTCGGGAAGCCGGCCTACATCGACCTCTTCAAACTGCTCTATTCGCTCTCGCAGATCGTCCGCCGCGACGGACTTCTGGCTCTCGACTCGCACCTGACGAGCCCGCACGAAAGCCCCCTGTTCAACAAGTACCCGCGGCTCGCCAACAACCACCACATCCTCGACTTCATCGTCGGGGCGCTCGGGATGCTCTCCGACGGCAAGCTGACGTCGGACCAGCTCAAGGCGGCCCTGGAAACGGAAGTCGGCGTGATGGAGACCGAGCACCATGCCGCGGTTGGCGCTCTCTCGAAGACCGCCGACGCCCTCCCCGGCTTCGGAATTGTCGCGGCCGTGCTCGGTATCGTGATCACGATGGGTGCGATCAACGGCCCGGCCGAAGAAATCGGCCACAAGGTCGGTACCGCACTCGTCGGTACGTTCCTCGGGATTCTGATGTCGTACGGCTTCTTCGGTCCGATGGCGGGCCGGATGGAATTCCAGGGGATCGAGGAGATGACGTTCTTCCGGACGATCATCATCGCCGTCGTGGCCCTCAACGAGGGGGCAACCCCTCGCGACATGATCATGCAGGCCCGCCGCGGCATCGGAACGGAAGTCCGCCCCACCCTTGAGGAGCTGGAGCAGGTCTTCAAGGAAGCCAGCGCGGACACCTGATCCCCGTCCATACCTGTCACTGACGACTGAAAACCGAAGACTGAGGACTCTCCGAAATGGCTGGCAAAGGGGGCGGAGCGTGGAAGGTCGCCTATGCCGACTTCGTGACGGCCATGATGGCGTTCTTCCTGGTGATGTGGATCGTCGGACAGGACAAGAAGGTCAAAGAGGCGGTCGCCCACTACTTCATGGACCCGATGGGGCATTTCCCCATGGGAAGTTCCCGGACTCCGGCGAAGTCCGGGTCGCTGTTTCAGTCGGTCCAGGACGGGAACGTCCCCGATTCGGAGAAAGTCCCCAACGGGCGGGGACGCGGATCGTATGCCGACCAGGCGGAGCGCGGCCCGGCGACGATCATGGTCGGCCAGTGGCTGCAGTCCGATCCGGACCTGAGTGAGAAGTGGACCAAGGAGGCCCAGGAGTGCCGGGAAGAGGCCGAGCTCTCGCCCGCCGTCCGGTCCGGCGACGCTGAGGCCGAATATGTGGCGAAGACGCTGCTCGCCCGTCGCCTGAAGGACGACGTGATCACCAACATCCCCAAAGAGGCCAAGGGGATCTACCAGGACATGTTGTACGCGGCGATGAACGAAGTGAACTGGAGCCAGCTCGCGGAAGACATGCAGGCGCAGGAGCCGTAGCGCGACGGGGATCTGGGCGCCTTCGCGGAATGGAAGAGGTCGAACGGCCGACTTGCCGGCGCGGCTCTGTTCACTCAAACCCAATGTGCGACGGCAGCCTGGGGTCAAGGGGGCCACGCCCCCTTGCCGCCGGAGGCATTTTCGTCGCGGAACCGTGGGACATAACGGATGTCCCCTTGTGGTCCCGGCGTTGAGGATTCCCCGCTCGCTTTGCAATCCCTGCGGGTTGGTGAGGGGGCATACGACACGTTGTCCGCGTTTGGGCACTCACTCCTTCAGATATCTCTCGACGGCCAGGCCTCCGGCGGGCAAAGGGGCGTCGCCCCTCTGCACTCCCCACCAGGGTGCCCCTGGACCCCGGTCCGCCAGTGACGTTGGGTTGCGCCAAAGCGACCCGTCGATCGAGACACCGCCCGAAGAAGAATCGTGAGCCCCGCCGACCACTCCAAGCTTGCAGCCTTTTCAGGATTTCCTGTCCCAGCCAATGACCGCCCCACGCCGCACGCAGAGACTGCCGCAGGAGTTCCGGCAGAACGAATCCGTCTTCACCCATCGTCCGCCGTCCGGTAATCTCTCCCCGCGCAAGGAAGTTCGATGCTCCGGGAGGGGGTATTCATGTTTCGGGCAGGAAGCCGCGGTAAGTTCGTGTTGGCAGGTGCCACCCTCGCCGCATTGGGCGTGATGGGCTGGAAAATCGCTGACGCCGCCGGTTTTCGCGACCGCCTGACCGGCAAGACTCCCCAGACGCAGACCAAACAGGGAGCCACTCCCTCTTCGTCGGGCGTCGCCCCCGCCCCGCCCGCTTCCCGCGACCCGATCGCCCAGGAAGCCCGCCTCGACATCCCCGCGGCCCGAATCGAATCGGCAAAAGCGACCGATCCTCTCCAGGAACTCGTCGACCGCGCCATCGATCACAACCACCGTCGATATCTCAACGTCACTCCCGGCGCTCAGCAGAACTCCCCCTGGCAGATCATGCACGGCATCCTCGCCTACCGCGGGGACCTGCAGCTCAAGCTCAGCCAGCCCGGCGGCGTCCGGAAGATCAACGCCATCGAGTACATCTCGAACGAGGCGGTCTACCGGAACGAATACTGGTTCGAGGCGACCCCCTACGGCGGCCGCGCCCATCCCTTCAACGTCCCCTACTGGTTTGAAGGGCACGTCAACCAGTTCCTCGCAATCCTGACGATGTCGAACCTCCCCCTGAACCACGAGTTCAAGGTGGCGGGGGGACGCGTCGTGACGATGGCCGACATGGTCCGTCACGCCCAGATGACGACGAGCGCGAACGTCGAGCCTTCCTGGACGCTGTGGTTCCTGACGCATTACCTCGATCCGGATGCGGAATGGAAGAACATGCACGGCCAGAAGTGGAGCCTGGCGGCGCTGGCTGAGATTCAGACCGCGGCGAGCGTCGTCGACGCCCCCTGCGGCGGGACGCACGGGCTGTTCGCCCTCTCGTACGCCCGGAACTCGTATCTCCAGAAGCACGGCGACCTCCGCGGGATCTGGCTGAGCGCCCACCAGAAGATCGAGCAGTACATTCAGCAGGCCCGCAACGTCCAGAATCAGGACGGGTCGTTCTCGACCAAGTTCTATCGTCAGCGGGAGTTCAGCTTCGATTTCGCCGAGCGGATCCGCGCCTCCGGGCACATGCTTGAGTGGCTCATGATGGGGCTTCCCGCCTCGCGGCTCCAGGAGCCGTGGGTCCAGGCGGCGGTCCGGTCGCTGGCGACCGATCTCACGTCGACCAGCAACCAGCCGATCGACCCCGGGCCCTTGTACCATGCGAGCCACGCCCTGGTCCTCTACCGGATGCGGACCCGCCCGCGCGACATGAGTCCGATTCCGGAATCGCCCGTTCCGCTTCCGCAGACTGCCGAGCGGGCGCCGACGTCCAAGCCGATCAGCCTGCCGATGCCGGTCGCAGCCCCGGCCCCATCGATTCTGCCGCAGCCTGCGGCGCCGCAGCCGCCGATGCCGGTCGTCAAGGACGAGCCGACTCCTGTTCCGCTCGTCCCGCCGGTCCCCGTCATTCCGCTCCCGGTCATGCCGGCTCCGACACCCGTTCCGCTCCCCGCGCCTGCGGCTCCCGTGGTCCGGGACATCCCCAAGCCGATGTCGGAACCGGTGGCAACCGTGACGCCGCAGCCGCTCGAGGCTCCGGAGTCCGACGTCCCCCCTCCTCCGCCGCTCCCGGTCCTGTTCAACGCCGGGGCGCCATCCGTGGACGACGCGCCGATTTCGGTGCCGGTCGTCGCCGACGAGGGAGTGAAGGAGGCCGCGGCGACGGTCCCTCAGCGGGACACTACGTTTCAGCCGAGCGGTCCGCTTCTCGCTCCGCCGTCGCGATTGAAGCTGGTCCCGGCCGAAACGCGGCCGTTGCTCGTTCCGATCACGCCGGTGCCGCTGCAGACGACGCCGTCGATCATTCCGGTCCCGGATTCGATCGAACTCCCGCCGCAGCCTCCCAAGGTCGACTGATCAAGACCGCCTCTCCGCGAGCCTGCGAGCGGCAAGGTGTGGGGGCAGAAGGCCCGTCTTGTGGTTTGCGAGTCTGGCCGCCGGAGGCGATTCCTCGCCGACCGGTCCAGGCCACGAAAAGCTCTGCTTCGGGCGGACCAGTCGACGAGTCGAGTCTCAGCCGGGATAATCCGGCATGCGCATCTCACTCCTGGCGGCCGGTCTCACTCTTCTCGGTTTCGCGGCAGCGGACGTCTCTGTCTTGCGGGCTGATGAGGCTGTCGTCGTCCCCGGGATCGCCGACGGGCCTCCGCGCGAGGCCCTGATCGGGTGGCCGATCCCCGAGTCCGGGAGAACAACCTCCTGGAGCGTCTTCGCTGAGGGGCGACAGATTCCCTCGCAGGTCATCGAGGAAGGGACCCGGCTCTGCTGGAAAGGGAAGGCCGGCCGAGGAGCGGACGAAGCGACCCGTTTCGAGATTCGTCCGGCCAAGGGAGAGACCGCTGCGGACGATTCGACGGCGGAGCGCTCCGAGGAGGGAATCGAGCTGAGGACCCGGAATGGAAGCCGGGCCGTGGTGACCTATCACACTCAGGAGCGGTTGCCGGACGGCGTCGATGCGGTCTTTCGGCGGAGCGGGCATCTTCATCCGCTCCGCAGCCCGCGGGGGAAGGCCCTGACGGACGAGTTTCCGGCGGACCACCTCCACCAGCACGCGATCTTCTTCGCCTGGGTTAACACGGAGTTCCGGGGGAAGCACGTCGACTTCTGGAACCAGCCGGCGCGGGAAGGGACAGTCCGGCACCACGACGTCGAACAGGTCTGGTCCGGGTCGCTGCTGTCCGGGTTCCGCGCCTCTCTGGAGCATGTCGCCTTCCCGGGGGGCGAGACGGTGGCGCTGAACGAGCGGTGGACCGTCCAAGGCGGACGCCTGGGGCGGTTCCATCTCGTCGACGTCGATTCCGACCAGCGGGCCGCCACGGCGGAGCCGCTTCTGTTGAAGAAGTATCACTACGGCGGGTTTGCGGTCCGCGGCTCGGCCGGGTGGGGCGAGGCGGACCAGGGAGGAACCGGGGCGGTCTTCCTGACGAGCGACGGCAAGGGGCGGATCGACGGGAACCACGCGCACTGCACATGGGTGCGGGTGACCGGCAAAGTCGGGGGCGAGCCGTGCGGGCTGCTCGCGTTGAGCCACCCGGACAATTTCCGTTCGCCGCAGGCGGTCCGGATCCATCCCAAGATGCCGTACTTCGTCTTCAGTCCGTGCGTCGACGGGGAGTTCCGGATCTCGCGTGACGAGCCGCTCCGTTCCCGGTATCGCGTCCTCGCCTTCGATGGCGAGATGACCCCCGAGGAGTGCGAGGCGGCCTGGAACGACTATGCCCGGCCGCTGACGGCGGCGAAGGCCCCGTGAGACGGTTGAAAGAGAGCGGCCCTGGGCGGGTCGTTTCACAAGGAGGGAGCGATGGAGTATCCGGAGCGGGTTCCGATCGTTGTGCCGGGGGCGGTGGGGACGCTGCGCCCCATTGTGCTGCAGCAGTGGCTGGCGGAGGTGGGGAGCGAGGTCTACGAAGGAGAGCGGCTGGCGGAGCTGAGTGTCCCCGGAGTCCTCGTCTGTGTCTCCAGCCCCTGCCGCGGCCGGCTCGACAAGATCCTGGCGACACCGCTCATGACTGTGGAGGCAACAACGATTCTCGGCTGGATCGAGTGCAGGGACGACGAGGGCTGAGTTCGGGGGATGCGAGGTGCGGTGAAGGTCGGCCTGCTTCCGTCATCCTTTGGCAGCCGGTCAACAGGCGTCTCTCCGGCCCAAAGGGCCAGCCGTTCCCCCAGCCAGGGCCATCGGCCCTGGATAATCCCGGAGCAGCGCCCGGAGAGGCCTGAAGGGCCGGTCATTCGGTTCGGTCCAACCGGCTCCCCTGCCCTCTCGTTCGGAAACGAATGGCCGGCCCGTTGGGCCTCGGATGCTCTTGTCGCGGTAACCCCAGGGCCGGTGGCCCTGGCTGAAAGAACGAATGACCCTTCGGGCCGGCCGGCTCGATGTTGGGCCGGAGGAGCGACAAGCGAACGATGTTGTCTTGGGCCTCGACGACGCGCTGATGACTGAGAACTGAGAACTCCAAACAAAAAAACGCCGCCTGGAGGGATCAGCTCCGGGCGGCGTCTTGTGGAGACATCTTGGGGAACGAACTTCAGCTTACCACTTCGGAGCTTCGTTGGTCGGAGCGGCACAGGCGAGCTGGCACTCGTTGCGGTCGCAGTCGTCGGCGTGGTCCATGAAGGACGAGCCGGCGAAGTAGGCTCCGCAGAATCCGCCGCCGTGGTTCTTCTTCTGAGCGCTGAAGCCGCTGAAGGAGTAGGACTGGTTGAGCTCGCCGATCGCTTCGCCGACGTCGTTGAGTTCCGAGACGATGGCGTGCTGGACTTCGCTGAGTCCGACGACGAGCCCGATGACGAGGATGGTGGCGATGAGAACGAGTTCGGCCGAAACGATGAAGCCGTTGTCATCGGCCAGGAACGTACGAAGCATGTTGGAATGTCCTTGTGTGTCTGGAGAAAGTTGTCGGTGCACGGATCCGCCGCGGACTTCTCTCTCCCGAACTTCGCAGGGGGCGCACGGGGAGCGCGTCTGATCATCACGCGCGGCCGGCGCTCGTCGCCTGGCCTGAGCTTCCCGTTACGAACTGCTGCGGAGAGATAGCACTGGGGCCGAACTCGGCCTCGGTCGTTGTGCGTGCTGACAAGGGCTAACGCAGTCGCTGTGCCAGACTCGGACGTGCGCTACCGAAGCACGTCCACAGGGCGAGAGTTCCGCCAGTCAAAATGCTGGCGGAATCAGATCGGCGCACCCCCGGTTCGCGCGGCGACCTGAACACAGGCGCGGGGCCGCATGTTCAGGGACGTGAACGGGGTGAACACTCAAATTGTTCGGACGGATAATCAACTCCGCCCGGTTTCGGACGCAACAGGGGTAAAGCAGTCCGCGTGCCGTTTGTGACGATCACACGCAGTTGAGCGATCTGTTGCCGCCGGGGTTCAGCGGTCCGGCGAAGGCGGTGGAACCACGGAGGCACAGAGGGGACGGAGGCGTTTCGCTGGCCGCCTTGAAGCGTTTGTGAGGCGTGCAGAGGGAGGAGGCCACCGATGAACACGGATCAACACGGATAAGGAAAGGAGTCGCGGTTCTCGCAGACCCGCGACTCCTTCTACATTCTTCTCTGTGTTCTCCGTCCCTCTGTGTTTTCCCTTCCCTGTCCAAGAGGCCGTGTGCGGCCGGCACCGACCGGACTCAGGCGGCCCGGGCCGGAGAGGGCTCGTCGGCGAGCTGCGACTTCGCTTCGCGGGGCATGTCCCGCCAGCCCAGGATCAAGAGGATCGCCGCCAGGATCGGGAGGCAGCCTGTTGCGGCGAACGGGAAGTCGTAAGCCCGCGGCCCTTCGACGAGCTTCCGCTGGTCGACGTACGCGCCGAAGACCGGGTGCAGGAGCGACACCGGCACCCAGGCGATCGTCCCCAGAAATCCGGTCACCTTCCCCTGGGCCTTGGCGGAGATCTCCTGTCCGAAGGCGTAGTAGCACGGAAAGAGTCCCAGCGCCCCCGCCGCGACGATCATCATCACCCCCTGGAGCATCCACCCTTTGCCGAGCCACGGAGTCGCGAGGGTGAACATGGTGCACAGAGCGCAGAGCGAAAAACCGTAGACGCGGGCCCGGTTGGCCGACACGCCGCCGCGGGCGAGGACGACGGTGAAGTACCCGACCGCCAGGCATCCGATGTCGTTCATGATCCCGAACGCGACGAGGAACCACCGCCGCTCGGTCTCGGTGTAGCCCCGGCCGGTCTCCAGGAACGGCGTCTGCCAGACCCGGAGGAGGTGCCAGGTGATGTTGATCGTGATGACGGTCACGACCAGGATCGCCAGCCGCTGGAGCAGCCAGGACCACGGGGCGGCGGCGGTCTGGGGCGCGTTCGGGGCGTTCTCGGAGAGCGGAAGCAGGTCCGTCTTTCGCACGGAGGCGAGCCACAAGACGACCCACCCGAGCCCGCCGAGGCCGATCACAAAGAACGGCAGCCGCCAGTTCGTGGGGTAGAACTGCAGCAGGCTCATGACCAGGAGCGGCGTCAGGATCGCCCCGACGGACGATCCGCTCTGCAGGAGACTGTTTCCCCAGGTCCGTTTCTCTCGCGCCAGAATCCGCTGAGTCGTCTGGAGGGCGCAGGGCCAGTGGGCCGCCTCGAAGAAGCCCAGGAATGTCCGGCTCCAGAGGAGTTCGTCGTAGTCCCGAACGAAGCCGGTTGAGCAGCCAGCGAGCGACCAGAGCATGAGCATCAGGGGATAGAACCAGCGGACCGCGACCATGTCGGCCACGATCCCCCAGGTGACGGATCCGACGGCGAAGGCGATCCCGAAATTCTTCTCCACGCGGCCGTACTGCTCTTCCGACAGGGAGAACTCCGACTTCAGCCGGCTCTGCAGGTCGTTGAGGGCGAGCCGATCCATGTAGTTAATGGTCGTCGCCAGAAAGAGCAGTCCGCAGATCCAGTAGGTCCAGGTCGTGGAGCGCGTGGTCGAAGGTGAGGGAGAGGCTGAGTCCATGCAGCAGTCCGCCAGACGGAAGGGGGAGTTCGCGGCGAGCGGGGCGATTCTGGCGTCTCGCCATCGTTGGCATCAACCCATCGGTCAGCTCAAATGAGTTGCTTCCGGGGCGGTGGGCCGATTAATTCATGGAGGGGCGCGTTCCCGTTGGGGAGGGGCCGCCATCGCGGAGAGCCTGGGCAGGTGCGTTGTGTCAGGATTGCTCGAGATTCCAGTCCGGCGATCGCGACCCGGCAGGTTGTCCGATCCGCATCGCGATCACGACGAAGCGTCGCTCCGCGAACTGTTGGGGACGCGTGACGACCTGCTGACCTGGCGGCACTTTCAGTCGCTCTTTTGCCCGTGGCTCCCCGCCGGGACCTATGAAGAGGTCGTCTATTTCCTCCCTCTGGCGTTGCGGTTCGTTTACGACCGCCGCGAGGACGTGGAAGAGGTCGTCGGCCATCTCCTGGGATGGATCGCGACCAATCAACGGGAATTGCAGGCCGACGACCTTTGGGACGTGGTCCGTGAGAACGTCGTCATCTCCCTTGAGCATTGGACTCAGGACTTCGATGTGGTCCCCTCTCACGGCGGACCCGCGGCCGACAGTCTGATCGGAACCTTTCGCGTCAGGAATTCGCGTCTCGTGACGCACACTCTTCAGTGGCTCTGTGTCGGTCGCGGTCTCCGCGACCTGGCGCCGCGGTTTCTCCGGTCCCTGGCATTTCATTCCAGCAACAAGTTTCAGCGGGCCTGGATTCTGGAACTCTCACGCTCCCTGCCGTTGGCCTTCTCCAGCGCGACCGGGCGGACTGGCAGCGACATGCCGGACGACATTGCGGCGATCCTCCAGGACGAGGCGATCCGGCGGCGGGCGGCTGCCGTCGTGCTGAAGGAACTGCTCCCCTGGCCAAGCCAGACGGTCTACTGGCAGGAGACCTTCGAGGTTCTGGGAATCGCCTGACTCATGGGTTCCGATCACGTTCCTCCGTCCTGCCAACATGGCATGTGCTACGACGGTGTTGTGAGCTCATTGAGTTGCAAGTTTCTGTTGCGTAGTGAGTTGCGTTCTTGTGTGTTCTGATGGCATAGCGATTGCATTCGCCCCAACACACGCGAGCTTTCGCGCTGAGATGGCGGTGTTCCTTCACGGAGGGCCCCGCTCCGATCCCCGAGACACACCGACCGGTCCGCTGGATCGCACCAGACAACTGTCGCTGAATTACCTGTTGCCGAATATTTGAGGAGCATCCGTGGCGAAATTGCTGAGTTTTGACGAAGACGCTCGCAAGCAGCTTCTGGAAGGCGTTTCCAAGCTGGCTCGGGCCGTCGCCTCGACGCTGGGCCCCCGCGGGCGGAATGCTGTTCTGGACAAGGGATGGGGCGCCCCCAAGGTGACCAAGGACGGCGTGACCGTCGCCCAGGACATCGAACTCGAATGCAAGTTCGAGAACTGCGGCGTCCAGCTCGTGAAGGAAGCCGCCTCCAAGACGGGTGACACCGCCGGCGACGGCACCACGACCGCCACCGTCCTCGCCGAAGCGATCTACCGCGAAGGCCTCAAGTACATCGCCGCCGGAGCCGCTCCGGTCGCCCTGAGCCGCGGCATCCAGAAGGCGGTCGACGCCGTCGTCGAGAACCTGAAGAAGATCGCCAAGCCGATCCAGGCCAACGACCGCAAGGCGATCGAAATGGTCGCGGCGATCGCCGGCAACAACGATCCCGAGATCGGCAAGATCCTCGCCGACGCCCTCCTCAAGGTGGGCAAGGACGGCGTGATCACGATCGAAGAAGGCCGCCAGACCCAGACCGAGATCGAACTCGTCGAAGGGATGCAGTTCGAGCGGGGCTACCTCTCCCCGCACTTCGTCACGAACGAAGACGATCAGGTCGTCGAGCTGGACAACGTCCGCATCCTCATCCACGAAGAGAAGATCTCGAACGCCCGGACCCTCGTGCCGGTCCTCGAGCAGGTCTCGAAGGACGGGGTTCCCCTCCTGATCATCGCTGAAGACGTTGAAGGGGAAGCTCTCGCGACTCTCGTCGTCAACAAGCTCCGCGGCATCGTCAAGGTGTGTGCGGTCAAGGCCCCGGGCTACGGCGACCGCCGCAAGGCGATGCTCGAAGACCTGGCGATCCTGACCGGCGGCCGGGCCTTCTTCAAGGACCTCGGCGAGAAGCTCGAGAACATCAAGCTCTCCGACCTCGGCAAGGCCAAGAAGGTCCGGATCGACTCCGAGAACACGACCGTCGTTCAGGGAGGCGGCAAGAAGGAAGCGATCGAAGGCCGCGCGGCCCAGATCCGCTCCGAGATCACCAAGACCGACAGCGAATACGACCGCGAGAAGCTCCAGGAGCGGCTCGCCAAGCTCGCCGGCGGCGTGGCCCAGATCAACGTCGGTGCCGCCACTGAAACGGAAATGAAGGAACGTAAGGACCTCATCGACGACGCCCTGCACGCGACCCGTGCCGCCGTTGAAGAAGGGATCGTTCCGGGGGGCGGGGTCGCCCTGCTCCGCTCGGGCGAAGCCCTCAAGAAGGTGAAGCTCGAAGGGGACGAAGCTCTCGGCGTTCAGCTCATCAAGAACGTCCTCGAGATGCCCCTCCGCAAGATCGCCGAGAACGCCGGTCTCGACGGCTCGGTCGTCGCCAACACCGTCCGCAAGAACAGCGACGTCAACTACGGCTTCGACGCTCTCAACGAGAAGTATGGCGACATGCTCTCCTTCGGCGTCGTCGACCCGGCCAAGGTCGTCCGCTCGGCTCTCCAGAACGGAGCCAGCGTCGCGGCCCTGCTGCTGACGACGGACTCGATCATCGTCGATGAGCCCAAGAAGGACGAGAAGGACGGCCACCACGATCACCATGACCACGGAGGCGGTGGCATGGGAGGAATGGGTGGTATGGGAGGCATGGGCGGAATGGGAATGGGTGGCATGGGAGGGATGGGAGGCTTCTAGTCTCCAGCGGGGTCGGCCTCCGGGCGACTCTCCGCAACCTGACAGTGACCCGTTTTCCTGGTGTGTTTGCAATTCCTCGAATGGCGGCCTGACCCCATTCGCTTCAATCCATAAGCACTTTTTCGGAGTCGACAGATATGGCCATTTCTCTCAAGCCCCTTGACGATCGCGTCGTCGTTCAGCCCATGGAAGCCGAAGAGCGGACCGCGGGCGGGATCGTCCTGCCGGACGCCGCCAAGGAAAAGCCGCAGCGCGGCAAGGTTGTCGCCGTCGGCCCGGGCCGGCTGCTCGACAGCGGCGAGCGGTGCGCGGTTTCGGTCGTCGTCGGTGACGAAGTCCTGTTCGGCAAGTACGGCGGAACGGAAATCGAAGTCGACGGCCAGGAAGTCAAGATCCTCCGCGAGAGCGACATCCTCGCGAAGGTGGTCTGAGACAAGTTTTCCGTCGTCAGCCGTCAGTTTTGAGTCAGAGCGAAGCGGGCGTTTGAGGAGACTCAAACGCCCCTTCCTGACAGGTCGGCTGGCTGGTCTTCACCCTTGAAACAACGTCTGCGGCGGACAGAGTTCGTTCGGCCTTCCGAACTGAAAACTGAAAACTGAAGACTGACAACTCATCCGAAGGATTCCCTGTGGCTAAGCAACTTCTCTTCGACGACCGTGCCCGGCTGAAGCTGCAGCGCGGCGTCCGGACGCTGGCCGACGCCGTCGCCGTGACGATGGGTCCGACCGGCCGCAACGTGATCATCGACAAGTCGTTCGGCAACCCCGTCGTCACCAAGGACGGCGTGACGGTGTCGAAGGAAGTCGAGCTGGAAGACCCCTACGAGCACATGGGGGCCAAGCTCGTCAACGAAGTCGCCAGCAAGACGAGCGATCAGGCCGGCGACGGCACGACGACCGCCACCGTCCTGGCCCGGGCGATCTACGAAGAAGGCCTCCGCTCGATCACCATGGGGGCCAACCCCACGATCGTCCGCAAGGGGATCGAAAAGGCGGTCGACGCCGCCATCGCCTTCCTGGAAGGGATGGCCAAGCCGGTCGACGACAAGAAGCAGATCGAGCACGTCGGCGCGATCTCGGCCAACAACGACCTCGAGATCGGCAAGCTGATTGCCGAAGCGATGGAGAAGGTCGGCCGCGACGGCGTCATCACCGTCGAAGAAGGGAAGTCGAACGCGACGACCCTCGAGCTGACGGAAGGGATGCAGTTCGACAAGGGATTCATCTCCCCGTACTTCATCACCGACTCGGGCTCGATGACGGCCGTTCTCGACAACGCCCTGATCCTGCTCTACGAAAAGAAGATCTCCAACCTGCGGGAACTCGTCCCGGTTCTGGAGAAGGTCGCCCGCCTCGGCAAGCCGCTGCTGATCGTGGCGGAAGACGTTGACGGCGAAGCCCTCACGGCCCTCGTCGTGAACCGGCTCCGCGGCGTCCTCAACGTCTGTGCCGTCAAGGCCCCGGGCTTCGGCGACCGCCGCAAGGCGATGCTGGGCGACATGGCGGTCCTGACCGGCGGCACGCTGATCTCCGAAGACCTCGGGATCAAGCTGGAAGCGGTCGATATCGCTCATCTCGGCAAGGCCAAGAAGATCGAAGTCGACAAGGACTCCTGCACGATCATCGATGGGGCCGGCAAGGAAGACGAGATCCAGAAGCGGATCGGCCAGATCCGCAAGCACATCGAAGACACCGACTCGGAATACGACCGCGAGAAGTTCCAGGAACGGCTCGCCAAGCTGACCGGCGGAGTCGCGATCATCAGCGTCGGTGCGGCGACCGAAGCGGAAATGAAGCAGACCAAGGCCCGGATGGAAGACGCCCTCCACGCGACCCGCGCGGCCGTGGAAGAGGGAATCCTCCCCGGCGGCGGGACCGCTCTCCTCCGCACGATCGAAGCGGTCCAGGGAGTGAAGGCGAAGGGTGACGAGCAGATCGGCATCCAGATCATCACCCGCGCTCTCGAAGCCCCGATCCGTCAGATCGCCGACAACACCGGCCTCGACGGGGCGGTCATCGCCGACGAAGTCAAGCAGAAGACCGGCAACGTCGGCTACAACGCCGCCACCGGCGACTACGTTGACATGTACAAGGCGGGGGTCATCGACCCGGCGAAGGTCGTGAAGAGCGCCCTCCGCAACGCCGCATCGATCGCCGGCCTGATGCTGACGACCCAGGTTCTCATCACCAAGAACGAGGACAGCGGCAGCAAGAAGTCGCTCGTCGAAGGGGCCGTCAAGTAGTTTGAGCCGCTCCCGACCGGCTCGGCCCCTGGTGGCCGAGCTCCGCGGAGAAATACGAAGCCGCCGGACATCGACCCGATGTTCGGCGGCTCTTTCTTTGTCGGGAGTGCGCTCTTTTCCCGCCCTCCCCTGGCGCCAATGATTCACTAAGCTGCGTTCTCAGGCGGCCCCTCCGCCGAGGTCACCGCAGACGAATTTCATGGCCAAGAAAAAGCCATCCAAAGCCGCGAAACGTCCGAGCCCGAAGCTCCCCAAGGCTCCGGCGGGGCGGACGGTGCGGAAACGCCCTGCCTCCGCTGCTGAGAAGCCGGGCGACACGATCGTGGTCGACCTCGGAACCCGCGGGCAGCTGGGGGGCGAACCGGCTGCGGTCGCCCGCGAACTGTGCCGGATGGCGGACGATGAGGAGAGCAAGCGGACCGCGGAGAAACTCCTGAAGCAGGCCGAGAGCCTCGACCCGCGGTGCGTGCTGGTGCCGCTGCAGCGCGGCGACCGGGCGGGCTCGACGACCCGCGCCCTCCCCTTCTACGAGAAGGCGCTGAAGCTCGTCGAACAGAACCTCGACCGGCAGAAGAAGGAGGGAAAGACACTCAAGCGGAACTCGCAGGAGGCGCGGGATTACCAGGCGGTCCATCGCGCGATCGCCACCGCGCTGGAGGCGGAGCGGCGGCTCGTCGACGCGATCCCCCATTACCAGGCGGTGCTGCGGGTCCAGCCCGATGACGTCGCCACGGTCGAGTCGCTGGCCCTGGCGTTTCTGGAGGCGCAGCGGGTCTCGGACGCGGCCGATCTCCTCAGCCGCTTTGAAGACGTCTCGTACTTCACGAAGGCCCTCGTCGAATTTCGCCGGAACGGCCCGACCCCCGTGGCCGGCCAGTTCCTCCGGCGGGGACATTCGGAAAACCCCCACGTTGCGGCGCTCCTCCTGGGCGAGATCGCCTTCGACGAAGAGATCCCCGACGACCTCTCCCCCGGCAGCTTCGGCGCGGCGGAGTTCTACCTCCTCCGGGCGATGCCCGCCTGGCGCGATGCCGCGGGAGCGATCAGCTGGCTGCGGTCGGTTCTGGGGAAGGAAGTTGACTCACGCCGTCCGCGTCTGCGGGACCGCCGGGCGCAGGTCCGGACACTGCTCGACCGCCTCAAGGCGGTGACGGAGGAAGACCTCGATCCGTGGCGGCTCTCGGTCCGGCCGCTCCATCCCGGGGCTCCCTCCGAGCGGGGGCAGCTCTGCGTGGTGACGAACGAAGTCGGGGACACGCTCTATCAGTCGACCGTCTTCGACGATGTTCCCAACACGGAGATGATGATCGAGCTCCTGCTCGAGACCGCTCAGGAGCGGAAGCAGCGCCCGTCCACGATGCTGTTCGACGATCCGCGGCTCATCCGGCGGATCGAGACGGCGCTGCAGTCGATCGGCACGGGGACTCGGCTCGTCGAGCACAGCCAGCGGCTCGATCGGGCGATCGAAGACCTCCGCAACCAGATCGCGCAGAGCCTCGACCATTCCGATAGCTCCGGGGCCGAGGACTTCGAGCGGATCCCGCCGTCGGCGGAGATCTGGCTCGTCGATGCCCAGCGGCTCCCCCGGTGGGTTCAGAACGACCAGAACCGGTATGTCCGGCTGCAGTCGATCATGGTGGTCTCTGTCTCCCAGGGGGTGATCGTCTCACAGCGGGTCGAGACCGCCGAGGAGAAGATGCCCGAGCTGGTCTGGCAGACCGTCGCGCGGGCCATCACGCATCCCTTCGCGGGTCCGGCCCAGCGCCCGGCGGAAGTCCGCGTCCGGACGCACGACCTGCGGGTGGCGCTCGAGGGCCGGCTCAAGCCGCTCGGCGTCCGGTGCGTCGTGACGAATGAGTTCGCGATGTTCGACGAAGCGCACAACATGCTCCTGAAGAGCCTCGCCGAAGACGAGGAGGAGAAGGAAGAGCTGTCGCTCGTGAAGGCGGGGCACTCGCTGGAGCGGATCGAGAGCCTCTACCGGGAGGCGTGCCGGCTGCACCGGGCCGCCCCGTGGAAGGTGGTTCCGCCGGAACGGGCGGTCGAAATCAAAGGCGGCCGCTGGCGGCGTCCGCGGTATGGCCTCGTGATCGGGCAGTCGGGGTTGCTGCAGGGGCTGTGTATCTACGACAGTCGGGAGGACCTGGAGCGGGCGACGGGAGTCGAATCCGAGCTCGACGACATCAACGTCCTGAATCTCTTTTACGACGAGCCCCAGGCGCTTCCGACTGAGGACCATGACGCCTTCCTCGATCACAACTGGCCGGTCGCCTCTCCCGAGGGGTATCCGATCGTCATGCGGATCCGGCGGCGGAAGGCTCCGCAGGTCCCGACGGAAGACGAGCTGCAGATGCTGACGGCGTTCGCTGGCGGGCTCCCCGATCTGCTGGACGCCGAGGGCCCGGAAGTGGTCATTGACTCACCGGCGGGCAAGGTGACGCTGACGTGGTTTGAAACCCGGCCTGACAAGGCTCGCAAGACTGGCAAGCCCAAGAAGTGACGGTGTTCTTTGGGCAGCGTTCCTGGCGAATGCTTGAGCCGGCGTGCCCGGCCGACGAATCTCCGATGTGCACTCCACCATCACCGGGTCCATGGGCACCCTGGTGGGGAGTGCAGACGGGCCTGTGTTGTTTTTCTGGCCCTTTGCCCGCCGGAGGCCTGGCTGTCGAGAGATGTCTGAAGGAGTGAGTGTCCAAGCGCGGACGCCGTGCCGTATGCCCCGTCACCAACCCGCGAGGATTCCAGAGCGAGCGCGGAGTCTTCGACGCCGGTTCCACAAAACGGACGTCCGTTGTGTACCGCGGTTCCTCATGGAAGTGCCTCCGGCGGCAAGGGGGTGAGACCCCCTTGACCCCAGGCGGCCGTCGCACCATGGGATTGAGCGAGCATCGCCGTGCCGGCAAGCACGCGATTCGAGCGAGGGAGACGATCCGAGGACTCGCGAATCGCCCCCGCGGGCAGAACACCCACAGTCACGGGGCCGTCGCGACCAGATTCCACGTGCGATAGTCGAAGCTCTCGCGGAACCGCAGATACCCTTCGCCAGGACCGACGACGATCGCATCCAGGCCCGCCTTACGACGGTAAGCGAAAACGTTCGACGTGTTCGAGAACTCGAAGTCGTCCGCCCGCACCGCATGGTTGAACGCGCCGAGCGGCCGCTTCGCCGCAAAGGTGATCGTCTGCTTGGCGCCGTTCTCCTCGGGGACGCCGAAGAACGAGTTGAACTTCTTGGCATCGACGACCGTCATATTCTGCTTGCCGGCGCTCCCAACCCACCGCATGACGTCGAACAGATTCCCCGTCCCCTGCCAGTTCACCCCTTTGTGGGAATCGACAGCGGGGAGCATCGAGGAGCCAAGCCAGTCCCCCTTGTAGGCGACGCCGTCGCTCTGAATGGAGATGGGGGTCGTGAGGCCGCGGAAGTTGAAGATGTCCGTCCCGTAGGCGGCACACCGGGAAAGGTGGAGCTGGCAGTCGGCGTCTTCCGGCTTGGGACCGTTGAAGACGCTCACGCAGGCGGTGGAAAAGAGGAGCGTATTGTCGATGAGGATCTTCTGCTTCCCCCCCGTCAGGACTTCAACGCCCGTCCGCCCGCCGACCAGCATCGAGTTGCGGACCGTGACCTCGCCCGGCGAGGTGACACGGACCGCCGCCATCCCCATCTTGTTCGCTTCCGAGACGATGCAGTTGAGCATCCGCAGCGTGCCGCCGTTGATGACCACCGCGGAGAAGGAAACGTTCTTGACCGGAGCGTCCATCTGGAGAGCGAGCCCCTCCATCGTGAGGTGCCCCTTGTTGACCCGGATCATGTGCCGGACCTCCCGGTCGTCCTCAGGACGCGACCGCTTGCCGTCGGCGTTGTAGCCGATGTCATAGCGGAAGGTCGGGATGTAGCCGGTGCCGGCGACAATCGTGAGGTCCTTGTCGATCTCGAGGTGCGGCATGTCGTAAGGACCGGAGCCGTCGATCCGGATCACGTCCCCCTCCTTGGCCCCCTTGATTGCATCGGCCAGAGATCCGAACCGTTCTCCGGCCTTGGACGCGACTGAGAACGCTTTGGCCGGCTCCCCTTCGAGCAGCCGGGAGATGTCGCTGCCGAGGTTCGCCTTGCGGAGGAACAGAATCGCGAAGGCGGTGTCGGGGAGCGTCCCCTTCCCTTCCTCGCCGCTGACCCATCCCCCTTCCTTCGACTGGCTGGTGATGAGCGCCGTCGAGCCCTTGTTGAACCAGTCGGTGTTTCCGAACTTGTCCTGCCCCAGGAGGACTCCCATCCGCTCGACGGACCACAGGAAGTAGCGGGCCGAGCCGGGAGACATGCTGCCGGCGAACAGTCCGGCCCGCTCCAGCCCCTTGGCGAAGACCGGGTCTTCCTTCAGCGTCTTGGCTTTCTCGCCGGGATCGACCACCTCCAGGAGGTTCGAAGCCGGCTCGTCGGACATCGGCATCGGCGCCGGCATCGGATCGGTGGCTCGCGCGGAGTTCGTGCGGGGCTTCTTGGCCGTCGTCGGCGGTGCCTTGGGCTTGGGGAGCTTGACGCCGTTGAGCTCAGCCCGGATCCGGGTGGCCCGCGCGACGGTGAGGCAGAACAGTCCGGCAAAGGTCATCGACGGGCTGGAGGGATTGAGCTTCGATTCCGCCTCGGTGCCGGAGGTCGTCGGAGCGGGCGTGCCGGTCGAGTTCCCTTCCTCTTCCTTGGGCTTGTCCTCGTGCTGGTAGGGCCAGCCGCCGTCGGGTCGCTGGGTGGCGACGAACCGCTCGGCCACCTTGAGCATCGGGATGTCGATGTTGACCCCCCACCGCGACGCGACCCACAGGCCCAGGACGGCGAACTGCGTGCAGCTGTTGTCCCCTTTGCCCGCCTGCGGCTTGATCCGCTCATTGCTGTCGACCAGGATCGACTGCGTGGCTGCGGGACAGGTGTAATGCCAGCCCCCGTCCACGTTCTGTCCGGCAATGAGCCGCGCCGCCAGGTCGCGGATCGGCTTGCGGTTGTCGCGGTCGCCGACGCGTGAGAGGAACAGGATCGCCAGGGTGATGTCGTACGTCTGCTTGACGTCCTGGTAGTTCTTGACGACGTACCGCTGAGCGCTTTCCACGATCGGATCCGAGATCGGGAGCCCGTTCTCGATCAGAGCCAGTCCGCAGAGTGCGGTGATGCCGACATCGTGGCCGGCGTACTCCCACGACCCGTCCTCGAGCTGCTGGGACTTCAGGAACTCGTACCCCTTGAGGCGGGCCTCCTCCGCTTTATCCGGAGTCTGGGCCTGAGCCAGGCCGGCCACCAGACAGAAGGTCAAAATGAGCTGCCCGAACGAAAGAATTTGCGACACGGCGTGACCCTCGACTCAGCCTGCGGGAACACTGGCCATCCTGATGTCCATAATGTCACCTCAGATCAATGCTGTCGAATGAGTTGCGGCAGAAAAATCGACAGGTCCGAGGGCCATCCGTTCCGGATGTTGCGATTCTGCGGGCAGTGGGGTGATATGTTTTTGTTCGAGGCCGCGGAGAAATTTGCCTCCTTGGAGAATCTCCTCTTCTAGCGGGACAGAGAATTTGACTGAGGGGAGGCGCGACCTAGCTTTGCAGCGATGCCCGGAGGATGGCTTCTCCGGGCCGCACCCTCTACGTGATCCGGCTTCCCATGAGTGTCATGCTGACCAGTCCCGATATCGAGGCGCCGCCGCGGTCTACGGCTCCTCACCCGATGGATTCCTCGCGCCTGCTGCTGGCCCTGACGTCGCTCGTCCGGGAAGGGGTGGCGGAGCGCGGTGCGTCGACGGAAGAAGGCGTTCCCCTGGGAGTGCTCAGGCGGCTGCTGGCCGCGCTGCACTATCGCGATCCCCTGACGCTGCACCATTCCCGCCGCGTCGCCCTGATCGCTCTCGGGATTGCCGAGCGTCTCGGCTGGGAGGAGCACGAGCTCTACGTCCTGGAAGCGGCCGCCCTCCTGCACGACATCGGCAAGATCGGCGTTCCGGACCACATCCTGTACAAGCCCGCCCGGCTCAGTCCGGACGAGGCGGACCTGATCGGCATCCATCACTTCACCGGCGTGGGGCTGCTCCAGGCGTGCCGCATGGACCGGACCACGATCCAGATCGTCTCCGACAGCTACGCGGCCGGGACGAGCGAGCATTCGGAACTGCATCAGGGGGCCCGCATCCTGACGGTGGCGGACGCCTTCGACTCCATGTCGCGGGACCAGGTGTACCGCAAGCGGATGTCGCGGGAGCAGATCTTCCGGGAGCTGATCGGACAGTCAGGGAAGCGGTTCGACCGCAACGTCGTCTCCGCCCTCCAGCGGTGGGTGGAGACGGACGGGCTCAACGTCCTCCGCGACGAGGACTGCGGATCGTCGATCGATGCCGCCGTTCCGGTCGATTCGTCGACGGTCGGGGAAGCCCACACGCTGTGCCACGTCTTCTCCTACCTGTATCTCCTCGAGACGCTGTACGACGGCTTCTACATCCTCAACAACGACCTCAAGCACATCGTCTGGAGCCGCGGCGCCGAGACTCTCTTCCGGCGTCCCGCCCGGGACGTCCTGGGGGAGACGTGGTCGCGGCGGTCCGTCGGCTGGGTCAACCCGGACGGAAAGCCGTACATCGACGAGACCTGCCCGATGCAGCGGCTGCTCGACAGTCCGCGGGCCGGGTGCGTCAACGTCCAGCTTCCCGATGAAGCGGGGAAGCTCCAGACCTATGAGCTGTTGCTCCTGCCGATCCTCGACGATCGCCACAAGCTCCAGGGGATCGCTCACTGCTACCGGGCGCTCGACGAGTCCCGTCGGCGCAAGGGGGAGTTCCGCGAGCTCAAGCTCGCTGCGACCCGCGACGCCCTGACGTCGCTCCCGAACCGCAAGGAACTGGACAACTTCATGACCAAGCTCTACGGGCAGTTCGCCAAGTCCGAGGACTCGGCCCCGTTCAGCGTCATCTTCTGCGACATCGATCGCTTCAAGAGCGTCAACGACGCCTATTCACACGTTGTGGGGGACCAGGTCCTCGTCGACTTCGCCCGGATCCTGCAGGACGAGGTCTATTCCGGCGAGCTGGTGGCCCGTTACGGCGGCGAGGAGTTCGTCGTCATCTGTCCCGAGACCGACCTCGAGCACGCGGAGCGCCGCGCCGAGCGGTTGCGGCGGACCATTGCGGCGTCGCTGTTTGGCGGTGATCAGAAGCTCAAGGTGACCGCCTCGTTCGGCGTTTCGCAGATCCTGCGGGGCGAGCACGTGGACGACGTGATCCGCCGCGCGGACGAAGCTCTCTTCGACGCGAAGAAGGGGGGACGCAATCGGACTGCCCGCCGGATGCCTGCCTCGGAGGCGGCTTCGGCCGCGCCGGCGGCGGCGAGTGTTCCGGAGCAGAGTTCCGACTTCGCCGCGCGGATCACCGGCAACAATGAAGTCACGGTCTATCTGAAGACTGCGGTGGCCGCCGACATCCTGGTCTACAAGCTGAGCGGTTTCATTGAGGAGACCAAGGCCTCCCTCGGCAAGGCGACGAAGGAGGAGGTCGAGCTGACGATCGGGAAGTCCTCGCTCTTTGGGGGGTGGGGGAATACGTCGGACCGGCAGCCGATCCGTATCCAGGTGTTTTTCCTGGGTGAAGATCGTTCGCGGGGTGCGGCTGTCCGTCAGGAGATGCGGGTCGTCTTCTCGGCGGTGGGCAAGCCGAAGTCGACGGAGCAGTTCCAGATGCGTGTGTCCGAGGTGCTGGACCTGTTCCGTGGGTACTGCGTAGCCGACTGAGAGGCACCGCTTGGCCTTCGCCGGGTCCAGGGGCACCCTGGTGGGGAGTGCAGAGGGGCAACGCCTCTTTGCCCGCCGGAGGCCCTCTCGTCGAGAGATGCCTGAAGGAGCATCTGTCCAAGCGCGGACAACGTGCCGGATGCACCCTCACCAACCCGCGGTAATTGCAAAGCAAGTGGTGTGGTGCGAAGGAGACCTCAGCACCGGCCACACAATGGGGACATCCGTTGTGTCCCATGGTTCCTCAACGAAAATGCCTCCGGCGGCAAGGGGGCGTGGCCCCCTTGACCCCAGGCTGCCGTCGCACATTGGGTTTGAGCTGACAGAGCCGCGCCGGCAAGGACGAGGTACCAGCATCGTGCCGCTCGACCTCAGGTCGCGTACGCACCGCTGAGACTCTGAAGCAACGCCTGCTCCAGCACGAAGTCACGCCCCGCCGGTACCCACCCGGAAGGAGCGGTCTGCCCCACGACCGGATTCAGGTCGATGTCCAGCGGGCGACTCTCCTGGAACGTCGCCGCCCCAGCCGAATTCGCCGCGATCCCCTGAACGTCTTCCAGCTCCTTGTACGCCTCCACGGTCAGGAGGTACCCCGCCTGAACCTCATGCGGGACGAAGCTCACCGTCACCCGCCGCCGGACCGATTGAAGCGTGCTCTCCATCCGATTGAACAGGCCGATCGTCTCCCCGTGCTGGAGCTCGATGATGCTCGATCCGACCTTGTACTGCGTCTCGATCTGCCGCGAGAACCGGTCCTCACGCGCGATCTCAAACTTGTAGTCGTGCAGCACGTCGATCGTCCGCTCCCACAGGAACTCGTCGTTCGTCCGCCCGATGAACGTCGGATTCGCGAGAGCGGCCTGCTGCTGAAAGGGAGACCGAAGCCCCGCGCAGCCCGCCCCGAAGCCGAGGGCGACGATCGATAGCCAGTCTCGACGATTCATGCGTGACGAGCGGCGGCGCTGGGGAGGGATGAGGAGGGGAGAGATCGGGCGGAAGTGTGCCACCCTTCGTTTTTCCTCACAAGACCGATTCGGCAACGTCACAAGCCGCCTCCCCCTCCGGTTCACCTCGCCTCGGCGCTCCAACCGGTGCAATTGTTAAGATTGACACAACCGGCACAATCGGTATTCTGGGGGAGTCTCAGGTCACTCACATACGCACAACGTCCAGGCTGCCTCCGCGACGAGGTTGGCTGTCGATGTCGTGTTCTACATCGGGGAATTCCCCATCGCGCCCGGTCGTCCGTGAATTGCGGGACCGTGCTGTTTCGTACGCGGAACAAGGCGCTTACGAGGCCGCCCTTACCTTCTTTCGGGCGGTCGTGGCGGTCGATCCGTCCCCGGTCTCCCGGCTGACGTTTGCGGTCTTTCTGTTCGAGAACGGCGAGATCGCAGAAGCCGAAACCGAACTCCGGACCTGCTGGAACGACGCCCGGCGGCTCTCCGATCCGCGCCTCGCCGCCCTCGCCGCCCACAACCTGTCGGTCCTCTGCCGGCACGAGGGACAACGGGCGACAAAGGAATCGGGACGAGATCGGCGGATCGAGGCCGAACAGTTCTGCCAATGGGCCTGCAATGCCTGGTTCCGATCGCCGGAGGCGGCCGGAGAGGGGCTTCCCGGCTGGCTCCGTCGGCTTCAGGCGGCATTCTGGATGGACGCGGGAGAAGATGACGAAGCGCACAAGCTCCTGCTGTCCGCCCTTCCCGAGGCCGAACCCGGGGAGCGGGTTCTCGACGAGGCGCTGCGGGCCTGGAGCGGAGGGGATGGAAGGCGGGCCGCGGCGATTCTGGAGGCCGGGCTGTCGGAGCCTGGGGTGAGCCTCTCCGCCTGGGAGCGGGGGGAACTGCTGGAACGTTGCGGACTGGTCGCTGGAGAAATCGGGAACCTTCGCGTCGCGGGAAAGTGCTTCGCGGAAGGGGCCGGCGCCTTCGGGGAAGCCCGTCACTTCGGGGCACGAGCCCGCTGCCGGCAGCGGCAGACACGGGTCGACTCGCTCCTGGCACTCCTCGATGCGGACCCGGCCCGAAACTGACTTCGGGGCTCACCGGCAGAAACTGCCGGTCGGTCGTGAACGGCGGTTCATGCGGGCAAAAACCGCTCTATCTCCGCTCTGCCCCGGCGTGTTAGACTCGCGGGCCGACAACGACTCCGGATCTCTAGTGGCTGCCCTCAAAGACTTTGCGTTTAGGGCGCGTTTTGCGGGAGCCACGGGGATGTGCTGCGGGATTTCGCAGCACCGGCAGTCAAACCAGTGAACGTGAAGGATGCCGCAGGTGATGGATCGCCGCGAATTCTTGAGAGGAACCGCCACGGCGGTCATCCCAATACTGCTCTCGCCGCTGGCGGCCTTCGCTCAGCAGCCGCAGGGCAACGCGCAGCCGCAACAGCCGGCCGCCCCCCCGGCGGCCCCCGTGAGTCCGCAGGTTCAGGCAGTATTGCGGAACTGGGAACTGCGGACGGCGAACATCACGTTTCTCAGCGGGAACTTCACTCGTTACGTCTATGACTCGGTGTTCGGCGTTGAGAAGCGCGCGGACGGCCGCTTTCACTATCAGGCACCGGATCTGGGACGCTTGGACTTCACGATTCCGAAGGCGCTGCCGAATCCACCAGTCAATCCTGGTCGGACGACCAAGGCCGGCGATCCCTATAAAATTGTCGCCGACACGCCTCAGCGCTGGGTTTGCACCGGAACGAAAGTCCTGGTGATCGACGACGCAATGAAGCAGGTCCAGAAGATTGACATCCCTCCCCAACTCCAGGGGCAGAATATTGCGGACGGGCCGCTTCCGTTTCTCTTTGGAATGAAGGCGGACAAGGCCCTGAAACGGTACGAACTCGCCATCGGGAAGATGCACGGTCCGGACACCTACCACATTGTCGCGAAGCCGCTGTGGAAGCAGGACGCCCAAGAATGGTCGCAGGCGGAAGTGCTCCTCAATCCGGCCAACTTCCTGCCGAAGGCGATTCGGACGATCGATCCCGCCGGAACGCGCGACACGGTCTACGCGTTCCATCAGGACTCCATCGATACGAGCAAGGCGCTCTTCGCGGCGAATCCGTTTGATGAGCGCAAGCTGGGGATCAGCGCGTACAACATCATCCAGGAAACGACGGCCGAGCAGCCGCAGGAGCAGCGGACGGTCCCCCGCAGCGTTCTCCGGTAGCGCCGGGCCGGCGTCAGGTTCTTCTCACATTTGTCTCTGGAACGGCAGGTCGCCACACTCGATGGCATGGACCCCCTGCCGCAGCCTGCTGAGACAATGACGGCTCCTCCCCCTGCCCCTCCAGCGGCCGGAGAGGGGTGTCCCACGCCGCTCGCCTGGGCCGAGGTCGTCCAGGCGTTCCAGGAACTCGGCGAAGTCCGGGAGCACGCGTTCTCTCGGCGGGCCGTCACCTCCCGGCGGCTCGGTCGCGGGAAGCCGATCTATTTCCTCAATCACGCTTCCGGGGACGGTCTCCTCTTTGCGCTGACGGCTTGGCTCCTCAAGGACGAAGCGGAGTGTGTCGTCATCGATTACCCGGCCGTTCGAAGCGGGCTGACGGCCGCCGGGTTCCTTCCCGCCGTCGTTGAGGGGCTCGAACAGGTCCGTTCCGACCTGGGGCACGGCTCCGTCAATGTCTACGGCGCGACGCTGGGCGGACTGTGCGGCCTCGAGTGGATGCGCCAGCGGCCCGGCTCCGTCGCGCGGGGGATCCTGCAGACGCCGATGTTCTCCGTTCCCTGGACGCCCATGGAGCGAACGTTGTTCGCTCTCGGCCGTCGCCTCCCTGGAACGCTGGCGGGCCTGCCAGGGTGGAAGGGGATGCTGGAACGGAACCACCGCGACTGGTTTCCTCCGTTCGATCCGACCCGCTGGGATTTTTTGCTCGCCAACCAGGGAGCGACGCCGCTCCGAGACGCCGCGGTTCGGCTTCGCGCGGCGGGGACGCCGCTCTCTGCGGAGACGAAGAGCATCGCGCAGCCCGTGCTGATCGTCCGCACGGAAGGTGAAGGGGCGGGTCTGACGCGCAACGCCGAGACGCTGGCGGCGACTCTTCCGCACGCGACGACGGAGTGGATGCACACGGCCGGCCACTCGCCGTTCCTGACGCATCCGCACCGGCTGGTCAAGCTGATCCGGGCGCACCTGTTGGAATAAGGGCCTCACCGGACCTCGGACCAAGTCCTTGCCGGCACGGTGATGCTCGCTCAAACCCATCGTGCCATGGCAGCCGGGGTCAAGGGGGTCTCACCCCCTTGACCCCGGAGGCGCTTCCATGAGGAACCACGGGACACAACGGATGTCCCCTTTGTAGGACCAGCGTTGAGGACTCCCTCGCGCTTTACCGCTTGCTTTGGAATTCCCGCGGGTTGGTGAGGGGGCATCCGGCACGTTGTCCGCGTCTGAATACTCACTCCTTCAGACATCTCTCGACGGCCAGGCCTCCGGCGGGCAAAGGGGCGTTGCCCCTCTGCACTCCCCACCAGGGTGCCCCTGGACCCGGTTGGGGTAGCGAGGTTGGGCGGCGCGTCGGCACGACTCCGCCCTGAACGCCATCACTTCAGCGCGGCGCGCGAGGCTTGCCGTCGGCCGCTTCGTCCGAAAACGCCTGCTCCAGAGCGGTCAGCCGACTGTCAATCTCCTGAACACGTGCCGCAGGCAGCGTCTCCCCGCCGAAGCGAACCCCGTAAAACCACTCCACCAGCTCGCGGGTCGCCCCCGCGTCCACCTTCCGGTCCGTCAGCCGCGGAAGCAGCTTTCCCATCGCCCCATCGACGAACTCCCGCGGAGTCTGCGCCGGCTGCGGCTTGAAGCCGGCCTGCGCCAGCAGGCTCATCAGCCGCTCATAAAACTCGACGGAGACCCGCGCGTTCGCCTCCTGCTTCTGGGACTTCCGCCGTCCACGGCCCCATCCCATCGCGGACCGCACTCCCCGCGCCGCCAGGAGGAGGACCACGCCGATCACAGCCGTGACGACCCCGCCTCTCCAGCTGAACCACTTGTCCGGCCGCCGGACGGTGGCGCTCAGAGCTTCGGACAGGCTGATCTTCCCGGAGAGCAGCCCGGTGGAGATGTTCCACACCAGCCGGAGCCGGTCCTGCACCGGCTGGTACAGATACCGCTGCTGCTGATCCTTCGTCATCTGCATCGACTGCCCCCAGATGTTCTTCGAGGCTTCGAGCAGCGTTCCGAGCCGCGAATTGTTGTGGGCTTCGACCTTCTCGTTCACATCCAGGTCGCGACTGGCCGGTGTGGGGTCGTAGGTGACCCAGTTTCCGTCGATCTGGGCCTCGACCCACGTGTGGGCATGGAGCTGCCGGACTTCAAACCGCCCGTTCCGCGAGTTGAACTGCCCCCCCTTGAAGCCGCTGATCATCCGCGCCGGAATCCCCAGCGAGCGGAGCATCATCGTCATCGCGGAGGCGTAATACTCGCAGTGCCCCGATTTCCGGTTGAACAGGAAATCGACGAGCGGGTCGACCCCCGGGTCGACGACCGAGCCCTTCAGGGTGTAGCCGAACTTCCCTCCCTGCAGGTCGTTCCTGATCTTCTCCGCCGCCTCCCGCTGCATCTGGGCCCCCACGGTGTCGGCGATCGCACCCGCCAGACCCTCCAGTCCGTCGGCCCGCTCCGCCCGGAGCATGTTCGCGGAATACGCCCGAAGCGCCTGGGACTTCTCCGTGCCGACCACCTCGATGGCGTACTGACGGATGCGGTCGAGCGAGATCGGGAAACGCGTGAGCGAGGCCAGGTACGCCAGCCGCCGGATCCGGGCGTCGACAGTCTCGACCCACGGCAACGGCAGGTCCTCGACGCGGCTGAAGACCCGGTACGTCATGACGTCGGCCGCCGAGAGGATCCGGCGATGCAGCTCGTAGGAGCGGCGGTCGAGGTGGATCTCCGCCAGCTGGTTCTCATCGAGGGCCCCGACCGGGAAGCCGACACAGAACAGGACCTTCGTGCCGATCGGCTGCATGCGGATCAGCTGGGAAAAGAGCGTCTCCCGGTCGATCGGCCGGACCGCCCGGTAGCGGACCAGCTCCCGCTCCCGGCCCAGCGTCCAACGTCCGTCGCGGTACTGCTCCAGGACCGCCCCGCGGAACAGCGGCTCCGCCTTCAGCAGGCGGTCGATCTCCTCGAGCGGCATCGGGGTCTCTTTCATGAACCCGTAGAACTCGACGTCGAAGACGAGGTCGGTGCTCTCGAGGATCTCACCCACTTCGCCCAGCGAGACGGTCTCCGCGAAGCCGGTCAGCGGCTGCGTGTCTTCGGCCCGCACCGTCACTCCCGAGATCCACATGCGGGGGATGAACAGGAAGAAGACGAGCGCCAGCAGCAGCGAAAGGACCGTGGAGGAGACGCCCCCCGCGACGAAGCGGGAGTTGACCCAGTTCGTCTTTTCGGACTTCACGCCGTGGCGGATGCGGCTTCCCGTGGCGGCCGCGGTCCAGCTCGCCCCTGTGTCGGCGACGGAGCGTTCGGTGACCCGCAGCCCCGCCCGGTACAGGGAGAGGACCGAGAGCGTCCACAGGGCGGCGAGGACGTAGACGAGCAGCGCCGGACCGAGCCATGCGTCGGTCGTGAGGATCGACGCGACGGCGACGCTCAGGATGCTCATGGCCAGGAGCAGCCAGATCTGGAACGGGCCCTTCTTCTGGATCAGGAAGATGCAGGTCAGATAGGTGAGGATGTGGCCGGCCGTGATGACCCGGCGTTCGAGGTCTCCTCTGAAGAACTCATAGCCTGTTGCCAGGAAGGCAATCACGCCGAGTGCGTTGGCGACCACGACCGGAGCGCTCCACAGGCCGCGGCGGTCGACGGTGACGACCGTCAGGATGGCGACCGGGATGACGAGCAGCGGGATCGGCCCTCCTTCTGCGGCCCCCAGCACGCCCGCGGCCCAGATGACGACGAAGGCCAGGCTGTAGTGCAGAAGCTGAAGAAGAGGCTGCAACGGCGCACCCGACGGGGGGAGTGGGGGCAGGAGGCGTGGCTCGGGCTCTGTGGGAGTTGAGCGTTGCGGTGGAGTTTACCGCGAGTGTGCGGAACTCACGAGTTTGGCGAGAGGGAGAGGAGGCAAGCAGCGTACGTTCGCTGGATATATCGTCACCCATGGCGCCATCCCCGAACCGGGTCCAGGGGCACCCTGGTGGGGAGTGCAGAGGGGCAACGCCCCTTTGCCCGCCGGAGGCCTGGCCGTCGAGAGATGTCTGAAGGAGTGAGTATTCAGACGCGGACAACGTGCCGTATGGCCCCTCACCAACCCACGGGGATTGCGAAGCGAGCGGTGAGTTCTCAACGCCGCTCCCACAAAACGAACAACCGTTGTGTCTCAGGGTTCCTCATGGAAGCGCCTCCGGCGGCAAGGGCGCGAGGCCCCCTTGACCCCGGCTGCCGTAGCACGTTGGGTTTGAGCGGGCATAGTCGTGCCGGCAAGGACATCGTCCGAGCCACGGGACAACCCTCGTCGACGCGCCCGCCTTCACTGCCCACGAATAGGTGAATGCACCCCGGCCGGCCGGTCATCAGCAAACTGGGGGACTTGGGCGAACTCTCCCGGTCGACCCGCCTCATCGCAGGGCCCGCTGGTCGAAATCTCCCTTCTCCGCCGCGTCGGCTTTGCAACACTTTCACAACGCTCTTGCACGGAGTCACGGGCTGATCCGGAAGGGAATTGCCGGCTTGTATTCCCTTGTGCGCCACCAGTGTGAGCAGATTGTTGTCATAGTGTGCCTTTCGGGCGGCTTTTGAGCCCGTTCGCGCTGGTGGTCGGCAGAGACCGATCGGGAACCGCTTGGAAGATTCTACTCCAACTTTGACGCCGGCAGACACTGCCGAAGAATGTAAGTGGTTTTGCAGTAGTAGAATGTGGAGTTGTTGTCATTCGCGAGAATGTTTGGCACACCCGGTGCATAATGGATTCTCCGTTACGCGGTTGCAGTGATCAGAACAACTTCAAAGACGCTCAACTGCACCTTCCAATCAGACAGAAATCCAAGGAACAGGAGACACGGCCATGTTGGTTCTCACCCGCAAGCAAGAAGAAATGATCCGGATCGGCCACGACATCGTTATCAAGGTGATCTCAACGGGCCGCGGCAAGGTGAAGATCGGAATCGAGGCCCCCAACGACGTCCGCGTCATGCGGGCCGAGCTGGATGAAAAGGTCATCCCGGTTGCCCATCTGGCCCGCACGGCAAGCTGAGACCGGTTTCCCAAGGCGGCAACAAGAACACGAAGACGCTCAAAACAACTCTCTCTCACGGCTGCGACAAGACATCCCCCTTCTCGACTGGAATAGGATTCCTGCCATGTCCACGACGACACCCTTCTCCCTGAACTGGCTTGTTCTCGCCTGCTCGATGGCCCTGACGATCATCGGTGCGGCTCCGGCTGCCGAGCCGGCCCCCGCGACCTCGGAGGCCATCGGCCCCGATCGCTTTGACCGCGTTGCGAATGTCCTCCCTGTTGAATCCGCCGTCACGCCGACCTCGGTCGAAGATCCGCCGGATGAAGTGAAGGTGGCTGTGGTTCCCCGGGACGGCTCGGGTGCCTCGGCGAGCTACGGCGACTCGATGAGCGCCGCTCCCGTGAACTACGGCCCGGCGAACTATGGACCGGCCAACTACGGCCCGGTGAACAACAGCCCCGTGAACCTCGGTCCGCAGGCCCCCTTCAACGGGAACTACGGCAACGCCTCCACGATCCCCTACAACAGCAATTACGCTCCGGCCCCGACGTGGAATGGCGGCCGCCCGACCGCTCCTTACCAGCCGCAGCCCTACCAGGGCCAGCCGAACTGGAACACGAACCCGTACCAGCAGCCTGGTTCCTATCAGCAGCCGGCCAAGCCCAGCGACGCCGAACTGCACGATGCCAAGGTGACCGCCCGCTACCAGGACTCGGCCTACCTGTCGTTCCTCGGCCGGTCCAGCATGAACCAGCTCACCTCCCTGTATATGGAGGCCTCCAACCTGATCGACACCCGGCACGTCAGCCCGACCTCGTACCAGATCCGTTCGCAGGCGGCGATCCAGGGGCTCATCGTGGCCCTCAGCAATCCCGCCTTTCAGCAGGCCAACGGCGTCGCTCCCCGGCCGGACCAGATCCAGGCCTTCCAGAGCGATCTGTCCCAGATCGTCAACGGTCAGGGACCCCAGACGGCCAACGAAGCGGTGGGGATCATGCAGTGGGTCGGTGAAACCGCCAACCGCCGGCTCGGCCTGCGGCGGGAAGTCGTGGCGATGGAGTTCCTCAACGAGACGCTCGACTCGCTCGACAAGTATTCGACCTTCATGCCCAACAAGACGGCCGCCATGGCCGACACCGCTCCGACCGCGTCGCTCGACGTCAGCCTGACGAAGAGTGCCGCCCTGGAAGAAAGCATCGTGGGGATCGGCGTCGAACTGAAGACCCACGAACAGGGAGCCCTGGTCATGGGAGTCATCGAGAACGGTCCGAGTGCCCAGGCTGGCCTCCGCAAGGGTGACATCCTGGTCTCGGTGAACGGTCAGGAACTCGCCGGCCAGCCCCTCTCGCAGGTGGCGGACCGGATCACCGGCCCGGCCGGAACGCAGGTGGTCATCAATGTCCGTCGGAACGGTCAGCGGCTCGGTGCGACTCTCGTCCGCCGGGCGGTCTATGTCAGCAGTGTGACCGGCACGACGATGATCGAAGGAAGCCAGGTCGGATACATCCGCCTCAAGCAGTTCTCGGACTCGTCGACCAAGGATCTCGAAGCGGCGATGATGAAGCTGCACAACAGCGGTATGCAGGCCCTTGTCCTCGACCTCCGCGGCAACCCCGGCGGACTCCTGACCCAGGCGATCACGGTCTCGGACCTGTTCCTCACCCAGGGGACGATCGTCTCGACCCGGGGGAAGACCGCCTCCGACAACACGACGGAAACGGCGAAGTTCGCCCAGACTTGGAACACGCCGCTGGTCCTGCTCGTCGATGACAACAGTGCCAGTGCCAGCGAGATCCTGGCCGCCGCCATCCAGGACAACCGCCGCGGGGTGCTGGTGGGACGCAAGTCCTACGGCAAGGGAACGGTTCAGACCCACTTCCCCCTGAAGACGGTCAACGGGACCCTCAAGCTGACCACCGCCAAGTTCTACGCTCCCAGCGGGCGGGAAATGGCCGGTCAGGGTGTGACCCCGGATTACCCGGTGTACCAGTCGAACCAGGAGACCGCGATGAACCTGACGGAAGACGCCGACGTCCGGATGGCCCTCCAGGTCGTCCAGTCCGGTGTCGCCGGCCAGCTCGCCGGGGGCGGCTCGGCCGCTCCGACCAGCGGGTTCGGTGGCCTTAGCCAGCAGCTCGGCGGCCTGCGGGACTACCTCATGAACCCGTCCCGGTAAGCCCAGTCAAGATCAGCAGGCCAAGAATCGCCTGGTCAAGAATCGTGAGGGGCAGAGAAGACGCCCGCCTCGGGAGCAATCCTGAGGCGGGCGTTTATTTTTTGTTCTACCGTGAAATGGTCCGTGCGAGACCCGAGGAATCACGGTTCACCGAGACCTGTCGACCGTCGGTCTTGCCCGGCATCAGCGCCGGGGCGCGTGTGCCCGCGTTGCTGGTCAGAGAAAGCAGACGTCGATGGCGAGGCCTCAAAATCGGAGAGAGAAGCACTCAGTTGTGGTACTTCGGCGGCGGGACATCGATGGCCCGCTGCGGGACAATGACGGTCTTCTCAACTTCCCGCCACGCCTTTTCCTCCTGGAGGCTCGGCTCTCCTTGCCGCAGCCGCTCCATCGTCGCCCCGTCATACTTCGTCTGCATATCGGTCATCGCTTTCCAGTCGGCGATGGTCAGCGGACCTTCAGCAACCGCCGGTGGTGGCGGCGGTGATCCGCACCCCGACAAGGCAATCCCAATCAGCATCGGCAACAGGCGCGAGAACATAGGACTTCTGAAGACTCCGGATCACGGAAAGATCGGACAAAAGAGAAATGGCCGGAGAGGCCCATCGGGCTCCACTCCGGCCATCAATCCGTCGTGGAACGCACCTTAGAACTCGTTGGAGATCTTCTCGGCGCCATTACGGGTTGCCAGCCCCTTGTAGATGTCGGTGGAGACATTCTCGTTGACGAAGTTCACCGAGCCATCCGAGAACACGAAGGTCGCTCCGCCGGGATGCTGGCTACGAAACGTGCCGTACGTCGTCCCGGTATTCTTATGATTGTTGTAGATTTGGAAGGTTGTTCCGAACGTGTATCCGAGGGGATACCCGTACGCCCAGACCGACCCCATGGACGTCGACGGAACGCCATTGGGTGAGAAATCGGTCTCCCCCAACAGGAAGGTGTTGGACGTTCCGTCGGTAATGTCGGCCAGCCTCGTCGGCTTGATGTTCGTCTTGTTGTCCGTCGTCTCCTTATACATCGGCGGGACGGCACCGTTGAATTCGGGTCGAGGGTTGGCATACATGCCGAGCCCCGCGTCGGGAGTGCCCGAACTCCAGATATAGCTCGAAGGGGACCGGTTCTCAGTCGCCGATCCCAGCGGGCCGCTGGGCATCGTCATGGTCGGACAGACGAACGTGGGAATGATCTTCTGCTGGATCATGGCGTTCGTGACGCCTCCACCGTTGTCCACGGTGCTGTTCCGCGGAAGCTTCGGATCGTAACGCTTCGCGATCGCGTCCTGTTCCAGATAGGGCATGATCAGGGTCAGGCCCCCCACGTAGCTCGCGGCCATGACGTCCGGTTGATAGTCGAGGCAGGCATAAGGGAGGTGGTTGAACACCTCATGGAAGTTGTGCGTCGCCAGGGCCAGTTGCCGCATGTTGTTCTTGCACTGACTGCCTCGCGCCGCCTCGCGGGCCTGCTGAACGGCCGGAAGCAGGATGGCCACGAGCACCGCGATGATCGCGATGACGACCAGCAGCTCGATCAGCGTGAAACCATGACGAAGTGAATGGCTGCGCAGAGCGCGGCCGCGCCGCAGGGGGGCGGGGGCATGCATTGAGAAGGCTCCTCAAGGTGTCAGGGACCGTCTCCGCGTCGGACGAACAGAGACGGGACGAAGCCGGGCGAAGGGTCGCCGGCGGAAGGCTGTTGAGGCGGGGCGACGCGCCCGGGACCTCACTTGTTGAGAATCAGCTTTCCGTTTCGCGTCGCACGCAGGCGGTACTGCTGTCCGCGGTACTCGATGACAACTTCTCTCTGGCCCGAAGCGATCGATTCAAAAGCGACGATCGGAAGATCGCTGGTCGCAACGTCGGGTGTCGAGGAGGCGGGCATCGTGGCCGGGAGCTTGTCGTTCGATGACATGGGTCGCCTGGGGCGGACTGCCGAATCGAGAAAGCAAAGCCTGGCTACTGCGCGCCGACCAGCGAAAAACCTCGCGGACCGTTGCATTGGCTGGGAGCGGCGGCGAATTTAGTGAGACTGAGTCTCAAAAGCAAGCGTCTCGTCGGCCTGTTTTGAATTCGGATAAATTCCCCTCTTCGCCCTAGACGCCGTCGGGGGATGGATCGTGGCTCGCGGCTGCCACTCGCAGAAATTTCGACTGATCCCTTGCAGCTCTGGAATCTCACGGTATTTTCTGAGACTGAATCTCAGTTCTCATCCGCAGCCAGCCAGCTAATTCGTTAGCCAGCCCGCGACGTTTCGTGACTGCAGCCAGCCACGCTCGGATGTCCCGTTTCCTCGCATTGCGCAGGGCCGGGTCACCGCTTTGTGGAGGCTGCCTCATGGTTCTCTTGCGTCGGCGCAACGGTTTTACGCTCATCGAGCTCCTGGTTGTGATTGCCATCATTGCTGTTCTCGTGGCCATCCTCCTCCCTGCGGTCCAGCAGGCGCGGGAAGCGGCCCGCTCGGCCCAGTGCAAAAACAACTTGAAGCAGATCGGCATCGCGGTCCACAGCTACCACGAAGTCCACGGGGTGCTTCCGAACGTGAATGCCAGCGAGACCCTGACGGGGGGCAGTCTCTTTCTGCATCTGCTACCGATGCTCGAAGCCTCCAACCTGTACAACCGGTACGACTTCAATAAGTCGAACAGCCACGTCGACAACCTCCCGGTGTCCGGTCAGCGGATTGCCAGCTACATCTGCCCGACGGCGGTTTTTCCCCGAGCGGTTCCGAGTTGCTCCGGGGACTCCGGCCGGGCTCCCGGAAACTACGCGGCCTGCGTCGGCTCCATCGCCTATGACATGTACCTCGCCCTGCCAGCGCGTCCGACGCTGGACGGGGCGCTCGCGTACACGAACGCCGTGAATCCCATGATCCGCATCGGCGATATCAAGGACGGCACGTCCAGCACGCTGCTGATCGGGGAGTCGGCCTACAACATTCCGGACTACAAGTTCAACCCGCCCGAAACAATCTGTCTCGGTCAGTCCCGGTATTCCTTCACCTATTGGAACAATCCGTACCCGACCTCGGTCGGCTTCAGCACGCGGTACCTGTTCAACCCCAAAGACAAGCCCAACGACGGGGTTTACGACTCCAACTGGGTCGGCTCGTTCCGCAGCGACCACGTCGGTCTGGTCAACTTCGTGATGGCGGACGGTTCCGTCCACGGCATCACGGAGAACATTGATGAAGCGCTCCTCGACGCGCTGGCGACCCGCGCCAGCGGCGAACTGATCGGCGAGTTCTAGCGAGCCGCCAGTTTGCCGACATCCGCTGTTCGTTGGTCACCTGCGTTCGTTCGCCTTGAGATCCGGCCTACTGCAAGCCTCACCATGTCACTCTTCCGTCGGAATCCCGGTTGTCCGTTTTTCCTGCTGACAGCCGCGTCTGCTTTGATGGCGGGATGCGGTGGGCAGCCGCAGATCCCCCGTATTCCGGTGGCGGGAATCGTCACGGTCGACGGCACACCGCTCCCCAAAGGGAAGGTCGTGTTCACCCCCGCCGAGGGAAACGCGTCTCTGATTGCGATGGCTCAGGTTGTTGACGGACGCTTTGAAACACCCGAGGCGTTCGGTGCGATTCCCGGAGTGCAGCGGGTCGAGATCATTTCGACGGACGACGGCGGATATGCGCCGGATGACGAGGCGGCGATGGAGCGGTGGGTCGCCGGTGGGCGCAAGCCGATCAAGGTCGTCCGGATTCCTAAGCAGTATCAGAAAGACGGAAAGCTGAAGGCCGAAGTCAAAACGGGCGGTCCCAACGAGTTCAAGTTTGAACTCGCCTCCAGCGAGAAGTGAATTTACGACCGGCCTTCTTCCAGAGGGCAGTCTCAGACGTCCTCGACTCAGTCCACTAACCCCAGTGAGTCCGAATATGAAACGATGGTTGCGATCGGTGGCTCTGGCCGCCTGCCTCGCCGTGCCGTTCTCGGCGGCGCAGGCCCACTTCATCTTCCTGCTGACGAAAGCCGATCCCTCGGGGCCGGCTATCCACGTCTACTTCTCGGAAGAAGCCGCTCCGGACAATCCGGCTCTCCTCGACCGGCTCGCCGGCCTTGAAGTCTGGCAGATCACCGCCGGACAGGAGCCGAAGAAGGTCGACGTCGCCAAGGGGACCGACTCCCTGACGGGCAAGCTGGACGCCGCCTCCAAGGACAGCGTCTACATCAGCAAGCGTGATCTCGGCGTGATGACCCGCGGCGAAGTCAGCTTCGGCCTCCAGTACTACGCAAAGACCGGCCCGTCGACGCCGAACCATCCGGCCTGGAAGATCGACACCTCCAAGCAGCTCAAGCTCGACGTCGTCCCGACGATCTCGGACAAGGACGTGCAGCTCAAGGTCCTCCTCGACGGCAAGCCGTTCGAAGGGGCGGAGATCGCCGCCGACGGCCCGATGCTCGGGATCAAGGATCTGACGAAGGCCGACGGCGTCGCCACCTTCAAGCTCGGCGGACCGGGGGTCTACTCGTTCCGCGCCAAGGTGGTCGACAAGACCCCGGGCGAGAAGGACGGCAAGAAGTATCCGGAGCTCCGGCACTACACGACCGTCGCTTTCGCGATCCCTGGCGATGCCAAGGGGGCCGCGAAGCCGGCCACGGCGGAAGCGAAGCCGGGCAAGGCTGAAGCCAAGCTGCTGACGGACGTCCCGGCTGCGGTGACGAGCCTCGGCGGCGCCGTCCTCAACGGCGACCTGTACATCTACGGCGGCAACATGGCCGGCGCCCACTCGTACTCGAACGTCGACCAAGGCCGCGCCCTGATGAAGCTCCCGCTCAAGGGGGGTGAGTGGACGAAGGTCCTCGACGGGCCGGGGCTGCAGGGACTGGCTCTCGTCGCCCACGGCGACAAGCTCTACCGCGTCGGCGGCTTCACTGCCAAGAACGAGAAGGGGGCCGACAAGGACCTCTGGTCGCAGTCGGACGTGGCCGTCTACCAGCTGTCCAAGAAGGACTGGGAAATCTATCCGCCGCTCCCCGAAGCCCGCTCGTCGCATGACGCCGCGGTCCTCGGCGACACGCTCTACGTCGTCGGCGGCTGGCAGCTCGCTGGTAAGGACGACAGCAAGTGGCACCACACCGCCTGGAAGCTCGACCTCAAGTCGTCGCAGCCGGTCTGGCAGCCGATCGCCAAGCTCGAGAAGGCCCGCCGGGCCCTCGCCCTCGCCGCTCACAACGGCAAGATTTACGCGATCGGCGGGATGCTGGAAGACGGCCCGACGACCTCGGTCGTCGTGTACGACCCGAAGAGCGACTCCTGGTCGGACGCCCCCGCCCTCCAGGGCGAAGGAATGAACGGTTTCGGAGCCTCCGCCTTCGCGACCGGCGGCCAGCTCTACGTCAGCACGCACCACGGCGACCTGCAGCGGCTCAACGCCGACGGCACCGCCTGGGACGTCGTCACGAAGCTGCCGACCGAGCGGTTCTTCCACCGCATGCTCCCGGTTGACGAGGATCACATGGTCATCGTCGGCGGAGCGAGCATGACCTCCGGCAAGTTCACGACCGTGGAAGTGATCCACGTCGACTGAGTCTTCCTCAGGGAGAGGTCCCTCGGCGCCGTGTCGGGGGACCTCTTTTTGTTTGGTCGGCCCGAGCTGCGGGATCCGGCCTGCGGTGATCCGCATGAAGACTTCGATGGACCTCATTCGTCCGGGACCGCCGTGATGACGATCCTTCAGCTGGTCGAACTGCACTTGGCGATCTTCAGTGGTGTCGCGGCGGCGACGCTTGCCATCCTGGTCGGGCGCGGAGCATGCTCCCGCTTCCCCGCCCGTCTCTTTCGGTTCAGCAACAGCTTCAAGATGCACACTTCTCCCCGCATGATTCCTGCCTCTTCCGCGGCCGCACGGCTCTTCCCGGGACGAACCCGGCCGATGGCGGACTTCCTGAACGCCGCCGGTTCGACGTGGAAGCGGACTGCCTGCGTCGCCCTGCTTCTGGGTGGGGGGGCTCTGGCTGGGGCGGAGGCTCGCGCGGAGTCGGCCTGGCCGAGTTTCCAGAATGGCGGCGCCGTCTCTCTCTCGGCTGACCTCCCGACAAAGTGGGACGCCGCCACCAGCGTCGCCTGGCATCAGGATCTCGTCGGCTACGGCCAGTCGAGCCCCGTGGTCTGGAAGGGCCAGGTGTACATCACCTCCGTCAGCGGCGCGAACAAGGAGACGTACCACGTCGTCGCCTACTCGCTGAAGGAGGGCACCAAGCTCTGGCAGTACGACGTGGCCAACCCCTCGCCCCAGGAGAGCACCTCTTACGTCTCTAAGGCGGCTCCGACACCGGTGGCTGATGACAAGGGGCTGGTCTGCTTCTTCGAGGGAGGGATCGTCGCCGGTCTGACTCATGGCGGCGAGAAGCGCTGGGAGCGGAATCTCGTTACCGAGTTCGGAGCGATCGACAGCCGCCACGGCGTCTCCGCCTCCGTCGAACAGAATGCCGACCTGGCCTTCCTGTGGGTCGAACGGACGACCGAGCCTTACGTTCTGGCGGTCAACAAGAGCACCGGCGAAACCGCGTGGAAGGTGGCCGGCATCGGCAAGACGAGCTGGGCCAGCCCGCGCCTCGTGCCGGTGGCGGAGGGTGAGTCCCATCTCGTGCTGAGTGCGATCGGGTTCCTCGTTGGTCTCGATCCGAAGACGGGCGAGCGGCTCTGGACCTTCGACCAGATCGCGGGGAACTCGACCCCCACGCCGGTTCCCGCCGGAAACGGAAAATTCCTGATCGGCGCGACGACCGGCCAGGGGGAGAGTGGCGGCGGAAATCCGCCGGACTCGAATGGGATGGTGGCGATCGGCCGCGATGCGAATGGCCAGTGGGCCGCGCAATGGATCTGGCACGCCAAGCGGGCGACGTCGTCCTTTGGATCGCCGATCCTTGCTGAGGGGAATGCGTACTTCGTCAACCGGTCCGGGGTGCTGTACTGTCTGGACCAGGAGACGGGGGAGGAGCACTACGCTCAGCGGGCCGGGGAGAGCGTGTGGGCCACGCCGCTGGCGACGAAGGGGCACGTCCTGCTGTTCGGCAAAGGGGGGACGGTCTCAGCGGTTGCGACCGGGAAGACTTTTGAGAAGCTGGGCGAGAGCATTGCCTGGGAAGGGGCCGGAGCGGCGCCGGCCGAAGGGCGCGGTGGTCCTCCTGGTGCGTCGGGACCGGTCCTTTATGGCGCGGCCTTCGTGGACGGCAGCCTGTTGTTGCGGCGGGGAGATCAGCTGATCTGCGTTCGGACGAAGTAAGCGTGTCCTTGGTCCCGCTCGCTTGAACCGCGTCCTTGCCGGACGGGCTTCCATAGCTCACACCCATCATGCGACGGCAGCCGGGGTCAAGGGGGTAACCCCTTGCCGCCGGAGGCGCTTCCATGAGGAACCGTGGTAAGCAACGGACATCCGCTTTGTGGAACCGGCTCTGAGGACTCTCTCAACGCGCACCGCTGGCTCCGCAATCCCCGCGGGTTGGAGAGGGGGGCATACGACACGGTGTCCGAGCTTGGACACGTGCTCCTTCGGACAGTTCTCGACGGCCAGGCCTCCGGCGGGCAAAGGGCCAGAAAAACAACACAGGCCACTCTGCACTCCCCACCAGGGACCAGCCCCTGGACCCTGGTATGGGTGTCAACGAAAACGGGACGACCAGATGGTCGTCCCGTTCTTGTTTACATCAGCGAGTCCGCTTGTCTCAGGAAACGCGTCCCAGAATCAGACAAGCATTGTGACCGCCAAACCCGAAGCTGTTCGAAAGAACCCGGTTCAGCTTCATCTGCCGGGCCGAGTGGGGGATGTAATCCAGATCGCACTCCGGATCCGGGTTGTCGAGATTGATCGTCGGCGGAGCCACCTGCTCCTTGAGAGCCAGAGCCGAGATCACGAACTCCACGCCACCGGAGGCTCCCAGCAGGTGGCCAAGCTGGCTCTTCGTGCTGGAGACGGCGAACTTCCGAGCGTGCTCGGTAAAGACACTCTTGATCGCGATCGTCTCCGCCTTGTCGCCGAGCGGGGTGCTCGTGCCGTGGGCGTTGACGTACTGAATCTCGTCCGGATTCAGCTTTGCGTCGCGGAGGGCGGCGGACATCGCATAGGCGGCCCCCTTCCCTTCCGGACAGGGAGCGGTCATGTGCGTGCCGTCGGCCGACATCCCGTAACCCAGGACCTCAGCAATGATCGGAGCGCCACGCTTGCGGGCGTGTTCGTATTCCTCGAGGACGACGACGCCAGCCCCTTCGGACATGACGAATCCGTCCCGGTCGCGGTCGAACGGACGGCTCGCCGCCTGCGGATTGTCGCACCGCGTCGAGAGGGCCTGCATCCGGGCAAAGCCGGAGAGCCCCATCGGAGTGATCGCGGCTTCGCTGCCGCCGGTCACCATGACGTCGGCCATGTCGTGCTGGATCAGCTTGTACGCGTCGCCGATGGCGTTCGTCGCCGATGCACAGGCGGTGGCGATGGCGCTGTTGGGCCCCTTGAGGTGCCACTGCACCGAGATGTTCCCCGCCGCGGCGTTGACCATCAGCTTGGGAATCATGAACGGCGAGACGCGGGAGGGGCCGCGATCGAACAGCGTGGAGTGCTGCTGCTCGATCTCGTTGAGGCCGCCGATCCCGCTGCCAATGAGCGTGCCGTAGCGGTAGGGGTCACCGACGGAGAAGTCCATGCCGGACTGGTGGATCGCCCGCATTGCGGCCAGCATGCCGAACTGCACGAAGCGATCCATCCGCTTGACGTCCTTATCCAGCAGTCCGAGGCTCTCCGCAAAGTCGATCTTGGCGATTTCACCGCCGAAGTTGACTTTGAACGTAGAGCAATCGAACCGACGGATGGGACCGATCCCGCTTTTTCCAGCGCAGATCGCGTCCCAGAACTCCGCGGTCTCACATCCGAGCGCCGTGACGACGCCCAGGCCGGTGACAACGACTCGCCTGGCCATCCTTTACGCGTTCCCTCGCTGCTTGATGTAGCTGACGGCGTCTCCGACCGTCTTCAGCTTTTCGTAGTCTTCGTCCGGAATGCTCACACCGAACTTGTCTTCGAAAGCCATGCCCAGTTCGACGATGTCGAGCGAATCGGCCTTGAGATCATCGATGAAGTTGCTTTCCAGCTTGATCTCTTCCACCGGCACGCTGAGCTGCTCGCTCACAATGGCGATGACTTTCTCCTCAAGACTCTGCGACACGCCTCACTCCTTAACTCGGCAATTGAATCCGCATACCCGCAACAGTTTGCCGAATTTTCGCTGACCGATCCGTGACCACAGCATCCTGAATTTCAGGCCCGATTTGCTGCAGAAACTCCCTTCTCCTGCGAAGAGAAATCTGCCGTCCTGAGTTCAACCGAAGGTCAAGGGGATACGAAGGTTCCGACAAGGGCACCAGCCGGGCGGACCGATGCTCATGAAGATATAACGCGTTTGGAAAACGCTGTAAACGGCAAGAGTCACCGGAACGCTGCTCAATTACGCAAACCGGCCATTTTCGCCGACCGGACCTTGCCCCGGGCAGGCCGCGTCGCTCCGTCGGGCGAGTTCCGGCGAGGGGCCGGATCCGCTCCCGCCGATGTCCTGGCGAGGACGACTTGTATTCAGCCCTCCTCCGGCGATGATCGTCCGTGGGCGGCCATCGGTTTCGGACGGCCTCTCTGTCGCGATCGGGCGGACGCATGCGCATCTGGTACAACAAGATTCACGACAGTCGCCGGTCGCTGCTCGAAGTCGGCGGCGACACGATCACCATCGGCCGCGACCGGCAGAACGCCCTTGTCCTCAACAGCCCGCTCGTCGCCAAGCAGCAGGCGATCGTGAAGCGGGCGGAGACCGGCGGCGGCCTTGTCCTCGAAAACCTCGGGATCAACAGTTGCCTCGTCGGCGACATCGAGGTCCTCGGCGGACAGACGCACCCGATCCGGTCAGGCGAGACGGTCCGGATCTGGCCCTACACCGTCACGTTCGAAAGTGGCGAAGCGGCGGCGATCACGCGGCACGACCTGGAAGCCCATCTCCGCGGGCTCCTCTCCGACCTCGAGCTGCGGGTCCATCGAAAACTTCTCGACCGGTTCGACCTCTATGAGCTGGAGACGAACCGCATCGGCGACCAGGAGAGCATCGTCAAGCTGGAGCGGCACATCGAGGACGTCTGCCGCGAACTCTCCCTCTTCTCCGAGCAGAACGATTCGCTTCTCGAGGAGATCCTCGCCCTGACGCTGAAGGACTTCGTCGTCAACCAGCTCATCCTGACGAGCGACGACGAGCGGTTCCGCGTGGCGTCGATGTTCACGAACGAGTTCGACCTCCCATCGACGCAGGTCCCCGAGCGCGAGGCCGAACTGGCGAACCTCGTCCGGTTCGCCCACGAGAAACTCCAGCTCGACGATCAGCCGGACCTCAGCTCCAAGATCCGCCGGGTCGAGGAGAAGTACGCCGACTCCTTCCCGTTCATCCGCCCGCACCTCCACAAGGAGCTGCGGAAATACCTCCTGCTGCGGACCCTCAAGAAGGACCTCAAGGACACCGTCTTCGGCTTCGGCCCGCTGCAGGACCTGCTCCGGGCCCCGACCGTCACGGAAATCATGGTCGTCCGCAGCGACCAGATTTACGTCGAACGGGACGGCGTCATCGAGCTCTCCGGCCGGCGGTTCCTTTCGGACAAAGTGACCGAGTCGATCATCGAGCGGATCGTCTCGCAGGTCGGCCGCCGGATCGACAAGAGCCAGCCCCTCGTCGACGCCCGCCTCCCGGACGGAAGCCGCGTCAACGCGATCATTCCGCCGCTGGCCGTCAAAGGCCCCGCCCTCACGATTCGAAAATTCCCTTCATACCGGTACTCGATGGACGACCTGATCGAGATGAACTCGATCACGGCGGCGGCGGCGATGTTCCTGCGGGCCTGTGTCATCGACCGCAAGAACATCCTCGTCAGCGGGGGAACCGGCTCGGGGAAGACGACGCTGCTGAACGTCCTCTCGGCCTTCATCCCCACCCGCGAGCGGATCGTCACGATCGAGGATACGCAGGAGCTCCAGCTCCGGCAGGACCACGTCGTGACGCTGGAGAGCAAGCCGGCGAATGTGGAAGGGACCGGCGAGTACACGATCCGCGACCTCGTCCGGAACGCCCTGCGAATGCGGCCCGACCGGATCCTCGTCGGCGAGTGCCGCGGCGGCGAAGCGCTCGACATGCTCCAGGCGATGAACACCGGCCACGACGGCTCGATGACGACGGTTCACGCGAACGGGGCGGAAGAGGTCATCAAGCGGCTCGAAGTCCTCGTTCTCATGGCGGTCGACCTGCCGGTGCAGTCGATTCATCGCCAGATCGCCTCGGCGCTCGACGTCATCGTCCAGATCGCCCGGCTCCCGAACGGCCGCCGGGGGGTGACGCAGGTCGCCGAAGTCGCCGGCTACGACGCGCAGACGGGCAAGATCGTCCTGCACGACATCTTCAACCGCCGCAACGGGAACGTCCTGGCGCCGACGGGGTTCCTGCCGACGTTCGTGGACTCGCTGATGGAGAAGCGGCTGCTGGAGCTGGAGTTCCTCTACGGCGCCGATGACAAGAAGCGGCTCATCCTGGAGACGAAGGCCCTGCCCGGGAGTTGAAGCCGCCGATCAAGGACCGGGGTGGAGACCGGGGCCGCGGTTCCGGGACGACCAAGAAAGTCCCGACAGGGACGGCCGAAAATAACCCACCATTTCAATGGTGGGTCTGCGATGCGGCCTCCGAATCTGCAGTCCCGTCAGGGACGAAAGAACGAATGGGGCCTGGCGCGTTCTCGTCCTCTTCTTCCGTCCCTGACGTGACTTCGTCGAGATCGTTTCGACGGTCCTGCGTGATCGCCGAGCTTGGATCACTTCACGGCGTAGACCGCCAGAGAGTCCTGGTCTCGGAGGTACAGTTTGCCGTCAAAGACGACCGGGTGCGGCCACGCCGGGCGGTCGCCGCGGTTCGATGGCGAGAAGCGGCCGTTCTCCACGTACGACTTCGGCGTCGCTTCGAAGAGGGCCACCGGCCCTTCCTCGCTTCGCAGGATGATCTGTCCGTCGGCGTAGACGACCGCTCCCTTGCCCACGGAACGGTTCTGCCACATGACGTTGCCGGACTTGATCTCCAGGCACTTCAGCACCCCTTCGTCGGTGCCGTAGAGGTAGTCGCCGTCGATCACCATGCCGCCGTGGTGGCTCTTCATGTTCTTTGTCTGGTAGGCGAGAGCCGCGGTAACGCCGCTCCGCGACCCGCTCAGCCGGACGAGCGCGCCGCCGGTGCCGTAGCCCGAGGCGCTGAAGACGTTCCCGTCCCATTCGAGGGGGGACGAGCAGTTCGCGGTGCCGTTGGCGGAGGCGTTGTTCCCCCACAGGAACTGCCCGTTGTCCGCCCGGACGCTGACAACGCCGGTGTGGACGAAGTTGACGTACTGCCGCATCCCGCCGGTCTCAACGATGATCGCCGAGGAATATCCGGTCTGCGGATTTCCCGGGATGTCCGCCTTCCAGATCAGCTTTCCACTGTTCTTGTTGAGGGCAACCAGTCCCGCCCCCTGCCCTCCCGGTGTGACGATCACCTTGTCGCCGTCGATCAGGGGGGACTCGCTGATCCCCCAGGTGATGTTCTGGGCGCTGAAGTTCTGGAGGATGTTCCCGCTCCAGAGCGGCGCGCCGTCCGCGAGCTTGAGGCACGCCAGATCGCCGTTGGCTCCCAGCGAATAGACCCGGTCGCCGTCGATCGTCGGGGTTCCCCGCGGTCCGCCCCCCATTCCGTCCGGGCGGGTCCGGCCGATCTTGGCGGACCAGACTTCGCTGAGGGTCTTTTCATCGAGGCAGACGACGAATTCGTCGTCCCCGCGGCTCCCCATTGTGAGGATCTTTCCGTCGGAGAACGTGACGGTCGAATAGCCGATGCCCAGTCCGCGGCCGTTCGCCACCATTTCGGGCCCCGAAGCGGGCCAGGATTTCAGGAGGCCCGTTTCGGTGGAGCGGTTGTCGCGGTTGGGACCGCCGTACTGCGCCCATCCGCTGCCGGTTGCTTTCGAGCCTCCGCCGCCCGCCTTGGCGGTGGCCCGGGGCTGGGAAGAGGCTTTCTTGACGCGGACGACGGTCACTTTGCCCGACTTGTCGGTCGTCACCGTGATCGACTGCCCTTCTTCGAGGGCGTCGATCTTGGCCGCCTTCGCCATCATGAAGAACTTGGCGCTGTCGGGAAGCGGATAGCTCGTCGCCTCTCCCTTCGCGTTCTCCAGCTCCAGCGTCCGGCCTTCGACGTCGATCGACTTCAGCGTGCCGTTGATGACTTCGGCCCACGCCGGAGCCCCCCATAGCCCGAGACAGATCACCGCAGCCAGGACGCGGGAGGTGGACATGGTGCCGTCCGTCAGAACTGAGCCAGAGATGATGAAGTCGTAATGAAGTAGTGTGCCGACTCGACATACGGAGCCGCAAGGCGAAGTTTTGCACTGTTTCCGGCGCGTCGCGGAAGTCCGCCGCGAACGGCCTCCGGCGGGGCCGGACGTCCCGTCTCCGCCGCTCGCTCGCACAATTCCGCTCAGTCCGTACATTGGCCCGAGTCGATTCCTCGAGTGGGCCGGTTTCGGAGCGTCGCATGAGATTCGCAGCACTGTGGATGGCGGTCGTAGTCGCGGGAGCAGGGGGACAGGGGGCGGCCCGGGCCGACGGGCCGGGGGACAATCTCGTCGAGAATGTCCGCCCGATTCCTCCCGCGGGAGTCGACCTGGAGCCCGAGGTTCGTAAGGGGCTCGAAGAGAAGCGGGACGCGCTGGGAAAGACGCTCCAGACGCTGCGTCAGAAACGCGATCCTCTGACGACCGAGTTTCTGCCGGACGTCGAGATCTTCCATCGGGCGGTCGATCAGGCCCTGAAGTTCAACGAATTCTTCGACAAGAACGAGGCCAAGTCCGCCGAGAAGGTGCTGGCGGAAGGGGAAGCCCGGGCCGCGGCCCTGTTGGAAGGGAAAACCCCCTGGACCCGGCAGACAGGGCTCGTCGTCCGCGGCTACCGGTCGAAGCTCGACGGAACCTGCCTGCCGTACGGACTCGTGATCCCGGACGTCGCCTTCTCCGGCGGCCCGCGGATGCGGTGCGACGTGTGGTGCCGCGGCCGGTCGGAAAAGGGGGTTGAGCTCCAGTTCATCGCCCAGCGGATGACGCAGGTCGGTCCGGTCCAGCCGGAAGACACGCTCGTCCTGCACCCCTTCGGCCGCTACTGCAACGCCAACAAGCTGGCGGGCGAAGTCGACACCCTCGAGGCCCTGGAACACGCGCAGAAGCACTACCGGGTCGACGCCGAGCGGATTGCGATCCGCGGGTTCTCGATGGGAGGGGCCGCGGCGTGGCACCTCGCCGTCCACTATCCGGACAAGTGGTTCGCCGCCAATCCCGGTGCCGGCTTCTCCGAGACGCCGGACTTTCTCAAGGTCTTCCAGAGCGAGAAGCTGGCCCCGACGTGGTACGAGCAGAAGCTGTGGCGGATGTATGACTGCCCCGGCTGGGCAGCCAACCTCTGGGAGTGCCCGACGATCGCTTACAGCGGTGAGATCGACAAGCAGAAGCAGGCGGCCGACATCATGGAGCCGGCGGTCGAGAAGGAGGGGATGGTCCTCACGCACATCATCGGCCCCAAGACCGCTCACGCGATCCATCCGGATTCGCTGAAGGAGATCGAGCAGCGGCTCCGCGGTCTGGCGAAGTCGGCGGGAGACCGGACTTCCGGCATCCAGCACTTTGCGACCTACACCCTCAAGTACAACTCCGCGGGCTGGTTTCGTGTGCACGGTATCAAGGAGCACTGGGAAGAGGCCCGGATCGATGCCAAGGTCTCCAACCCGATCGCGGCGGAGTACGGCGGGTTCGAGCTGGCGATCAAGACGAAGAACGTGACCGATTTCACGATCCAGATTCCGCCGGGGGCGAAGTCCTACGAGACGGTCCTGGGGATCTCGCTCACGACCGAGGAGAATGAGACGCCGATCCGGCTGGGGGCTCCGGTTTCGCGGATGACCGACGGTTCGCTGGCGATGCGGGTCCGGATCGACTCGAAGAAGGTGGAGGTGGTCGATCTCGATTCGGAGCTCACCGGCCTCCGCAAGCGGCACAATCTCCAGGGGCCGATCGACGACGCCTTCATGGACTCGTTCCTGTTCGTGAAGCCGAGCGGCAAGGCGAAGCAGCCGATGGTGGAGGAGTGGGTGCAGGCGGAGATGGCGCATGCGGTGAAGCGGTGGCGGCAGCAGATGCGGGGGGACGCCCGGGTGAAGGCGGACAGCGAGATCAAGGACGACGACATCGCCCGGCATAATCTCATCCTGTGGGGGGACCCGACGTCGAACGCCGTGCTGGCGAAGATTGCGGACAAGCTGCCGGTGAAGTGGACGGAGAGCGAGATCATCGTTGGCGACGAGAAGTTTCCGGCGGACAAGCACGCTCCGGTTCTGATCTATCCGAATCCGCTCAACCCGTCGAAGTACGTTGTCCTGAACAGCGGGTTCACGTACCGGGCCTATGACGATCTCAACAATGCCCGTCAGGTCCCGAAGCTGCCGGACTGGGCGGTGATCGACCTGACGACGAAGCCGAATGCCCGGTGGCCGGGGAAAGTTGTGGCGGCGGACTTTTTTGATGAAGGGTGGCAGCTCAAGCCGAAGAAGTAGTCGATCGCCCCGACGGTCGCCGTTACACCGGGTCCAGGGGCACCCTGGTTGGGAGTGCAGAGGGGCAAGGCCCCTTTGCCCGCCGGAGGCCGTCTCGTCGAGAGATGTCTGAAGGAGCACGTGTCCAAGCGCGGACACGGTGCCGGATGCCCCCCTCACCAACCCGCGGGGATTGCAAAGCCAGCGGTGTGTTTTGAGGGAGTCCTCAACGCGGGTACCACAAAGGGGACGCCCGTTGCTTACTACGGTTCCTCATAGGAGTGCCTCCGGCGGCAAGGGGGCGAGGCCCCCTTGACCCCGGCTGCCGTGGCACGTTGGGTTTGAGCTAACAGAGCTCAGCCGGCAAGGCCGCGGATTAGATGACGAGTAAGCCGTCAGCATTTGGCCGCGGTTCGGAGCCAGTCGTCAGTGACCCGGACCCCTTTCGGCAGCTGTTTGATCTGCTCGAGGACGCGGGAAACGTCGTCAGCCGACGCCTGCACCCCAAGCTCCTCCAACCGGCGGGCGACCGCGCTCCGTCCGCTGTGGCGGCCGAGGATCAGGCGGATCCCCTCCGCTCCGATCCGCTCGGGACGATAAGGAAGATACGTATCCGGGTTCTTCAGCAGCCCGTCCTGATGAATCCCCGCCTCCGTGGCGAAGAGGTTCTCACCCGCGACCGGCTTGTTCACCGGGATCGGAATGCCGGTCAGCTCTGAGACGAGCCGGCAGACCGAAGTCAGCCTCGTCATGTCGAGCCGGCCGGGGGGGCCGTAGAGGTCGCGGTTGAGGTCCATCGCGATCGCGACCTCTTCCAGCGGGATGTTTCCCGCCCGTTCGCCGATCCCGTTGATCGTCCCCTGCACCACGTTGACCCCCTCCTGGATCGCAGTCAGCGTGTTGGCGACCGCCAGTCCCAGGTCGTTGTGGAAGTGGACGCCGAAGAGGGCCTTTTCGAGGTTCGGGACGTGATCCTGAATGTGGCGGATCATGTCCCGCGTCCGGTCGGGGGTGAGGATTCCGACGGTGTCGGTGAAGCCGATCGACGTCGCTCCGGCGTCGATCGACTCGCGGAGGACTTGGCAGAGGAAGGGGAGTTCGGTCCGGCTGGCGTCCTCGGGGCCGATGGTGACGATCTCGAACTTTTCGGCGGCGTAGCGGACGGCGTCCGTGATGAGGGTGAGGATCTCCGCTTCGGACTTCTGGAGTTTGAACTGCCGGTGGAGGGGGCTGGTGCCGCAGAAGAGGCTCACTCCCCGCTTGTGAACGGCGCGTCCGGCAAGGGCTTCGTCGGCGGCGTCGATGTCTCCCTTGACTGTCCGGCAGAGGGCGGTGAGGACGAGTCCCGGGACTTCGGGGACCATCTTGCGGATGGCGATGCGGTCGGCTTCGGAGGAGGCGGGGAAGCCGGCATCGAGGGAGTGGATGCCGAGGGCTTCGAGGGCCTGGGCGATGCGGAGTTTGTCGTCGGGGTCGAGGGTGGCTCCGGGCATTTGTTCGCCGTCGCGGAGCGTGGTGTCGCTGAAGAGGACGGTGCCGGACCGTTTGTGATGGCGGATCACCTGTTCTTTGACGATGCGGGTGACGCGGCGGCGGGCTCCGCGGAGGAATCCGAACATGGGCTAGGGCCTGGGGGGAGAGGAGTGGGGCGTATTGTGTCGTTCGTGGGAGGAATGCACAGCCCGCCCCGAACCGCGTTCTCGCCGGGATGGCTTCCATAGTTCAAACCCAATGTGCGACGGCCACTGGGGTCAAGGGGGCCTCGCCCCCTTGCCGCCGGAGGCGCTTCGATGAGGAACAGTGGTCAGCGACGGGTGTCCCCTTTGTGGAACCGGCGTTGGGGACTCATCGCTCGCTTCGTATTCCCCGCGGGTTGGTGAAGGGGCATCCGACACGTTTGCCAAAGTTGGATACGCCCTCCTTCAGACATCCCTCGACGGCCAGGCCTCCGGCGGGCAAAGGGGCCTTGCCCCCTTGCATCCCCCACCAGGGTGACCCCTGGACCCGGTTCATCGGCCGATGATGTTTTCTCCGCGTTCTCTGCGCCTCTGTGTTTCAAAAATTCGCTTCCATCGACTTTCGATTCCCGCCAATCAGAATGGAACCCCGGGTTGCCCGCCCCGCTCTCAACGACACCCGCCCCCCCCGCCCCGGAAGACCAATGGTCACCACCCCCGGCACCGCACCTCCCCTCTGGCAGTTCGCCATCGACGTCGGCGGAACCTTCACCGACTGCGTCGCCATCTCCCCCCGCGGCCAAGTCCGAACCTTCAAAACCCTCAGCTCCGGCCGCACCAAAGGAACCGTCAGCCGGATCTTCGACCTCCAGATCCTCGAAGACCCCATCCGCTCCCGCGACGCCGACGGCTTCTGGATCGGAGCCCGCCTCTTCGTCACCGGAGGCCCCGCCGAAGGCCTCCCGATCCTCGACTCCCACGCCGGCGGCGGACGACTGCGGCTCGAAGGAAAACTCCCGCCGACGGTCGTCGCCGGAACCCCCTACGAAATCGTGACCGGCGAGGAAGCTCCCGTCCTCGGCATCCGCTGGCTGCTCGGCCTGCGACTCGGCGAACCGCTCCCCCCGTGCGACGTCAAACTCGGAACAACACGCGGCACGAACGCCCTCCTTGAACGAAGGGGAGCCCGCGTCGGCTTCGTCACGACAAAAGGTTTCGGCGACATCCTCCTGATTGGCGATCAGGCTCGGCCTAAGCTCTTCGAGCTGGCGATCCGCAAACCGGAGCCGCTGTTCCAGCAGTCTGTCGAGGTCGACGAACGCCTCGCCGCCGACGGTGCCGTTCTCATTCCGCTCGACCGGGATTCAGCCCGAGCCCGGCTCGAAGAGCTGCGCCAGGCGGGCATTGACTCCGTCGCGATCGCGCTCCTGCACGCCTACCGCAATCCCGTCCACGAGCAGGCGCTGGCCGCCATGGCCCGCGAACTGGGCTTCCGCGAGGTCGTCACCTCCCACGAAGTCTCGTCGACGATCAAGCTCGTCCCCCGCGGCGAGAGCACGGTTGTTGATGCCTACCTCAACCCGATCCTGCGGGACTACGTGACGCGGATCGCATCCCAGCTCCAAGGAGAGACTCATGCGGGGACGGGCAAATCCGAAATGCCCCCGTTTCCCCGGGCGAATGCCGAACGGTTCGAGCGGTTTCTGTCGGAGAAAGGATTGCGCCCGACCCAGGAGCGAAGCCTCATTCTGGAGGCAATCCTGGCGTTCCCGAAGGCCTTTGAAGTCGAAGAGCTCGTTCAACATCTGGCTCTCTCCCCCGGCGGAGGGCGGATCTCACGGTCGACGGTCTATCGAACTCTCAACCTGCTGCACGAGGCCGGAGACCTTCAGGTCATCACAACTGACCTGTTTCCCGATCGATACGAGCTCGTCCCCGCCTCTTCGGTCCGCAGCGGCACCCGGCTGCAGCTCATGACCTCCTCCGGAGGACTGGTCGAACCGAGTGCCTTTTCCGGCCGGGACAGCATCCTGTCGGGCCCGGCGGGCGGCGTGATCGGATTCTCGCTGACGGCGGCCCGGGCCGGCTTTCCCCGGTCGATCGGGTTCGACATGGGGGGGACGAGCACCGACGTCTCCCGCTACGACGGGCGATGGGAGCTGGAATACGAAAGCCGCAAGGCGGGAGTGCGGATCACCGCTCCGATGCTGGCGATCGAAACGGTCGCCGCCGGCGGCGGGAGCATCTGCCGCTTCGACGGCGTGAAGCTCGTCGTCGGACCCGAAAGCGCCGGCTCCGACCCCGGCCCCGCCTGCTACGGCCGCGGTGGACCGCTGACGATCACGGACTGCAACGTCGCGCTTGGTCGGATCGTGACGGACCATTTTCCCTTCGTCCTCGATCGGGACGCGATCGACCACCGGCTGGAGGAACTGGCGGCCGTCGTTGAACACGGCACCGGCCAGCGGATGTCGCCCGAAGAGATCGCGGCGGGCTTCATCGACATCGCCAACGCCCACATGGCCCGAGCCATCCGGCGGATCTCGATCGCCAAAGGGTACGACCCGGCGGATTACGCCCTGGCGGTCTTCGGCGGCGCCGGAGCCCAGCACGCCTGTGCCCTCGCCCGGCAGTTGGGCATGACGGACATCGTCATTCACCCGCTCGCCGGTGCGCTGAGCGCCTACGGGATCGCCTGTGCCGATGCCGTTCAGCACGCCTCCCGGTCTCTGCTGCGTCCGCTGTCGGAGTTCGCTGTCGGTCAGTTGGACGCGGTCTTCGCCGAGCTGGAGACCGAAGTCCGGACCGGATTGAACGCGGCCGAGGGCTCCGTCGGGCTCGTCCGGTCTCTGGATCTGCGATACCTCGGCCTCGAGTCCGCTGTCACGATCGTTGAGCCCAAGGACGGAAATTACGCCGCCGCCTACGAAGCCGAGCACGAGCGGCAGTTCGGTTACCGTCGATCGGGCCGGGCGATCGAAGCGGTCGTCGCCCGCGTCGAGGGACGCGTCTCACGGGAACTGCCCCCCTCGCCGGGCTCGGAACGACGCTGGAAACGCGGGGACGAGACCCGCGTCGTCATCGCCGGCGGATGGCGGACCTGTCCGACGTTCGTCCGCGATCCCGCGGGCGTGGTCGAATCGGTCGGCGGCCCCGCCCTCCTGGCGGAGTCGATGACCACGGTCTTCGTCGAGGAGGGTTTTCGAGCCGCCTTCGCCGAGGACGGTTCGATCGTTCTGCGGTATCTCGGAGGGGCGGACCGGCAGGCCCAGGACGACGATCTCGAACACCCCCACCCTGTCCGCCTCGAAGTGTTCAACAACCAGTTCGCCTCGATCGCCGAGCAGATGGGAGAGACACTCCGGCGGACCTCCGTCTCGACGAACGTGAAGGAGCGGCTCGACTACAGCTGCGCGGTGTTCGATGGACAGGGAGCTTTGGTCGTCAACGCCCCTCACATTCCGGTGCACCTCGGTGCGATGGCTCAGACGGTCCAGTGCGTCCTCCGTGACAACCCCGACTTGAAACCGGGCGATGTGGTCCTGACGAACGACCCGTTCCGCGGCGGCTCCCACCTCCCCGACCTGACCGTCGTCACGCCGGTGTTCGACGATGCCGGAGCGAAGATTCTCTTCGTCGTCGCCAGCCGCGCTCACCACGCCGAAATCGGTGGAATCGTCCCCGGCAGCATGCCCCCCTTCTCCCGGAATCTCGCCGAGGAAGGGGTTCTGATTCGGAACTTCCATGTCGTCCGCCAGGGGGCGTTCCAGGAAGAGGAACTGCGTCAACGGCTCGGGCAGACCCCGGGGAACTCGGCAGCGTCGCCGGTCTCCTACCCCTCCCGCCGGCCGGACGACAACGTCGCCGACATCATGGCCCAGATCGCCGCCAACCAGACCGGCGTCCGCCTTCTTGGCCGACTCGCCGCGGAGGAATCGCTGCCGGTCGTCGAGCGGTACATGCGGTTCATCCGCGAGGCGGCGGCCCGCAAGGTTCGCCAGGCCCTCGCCGCCCGCCCCGACGGAGAGGTGCGCTGCGTCGACTACCTCGACGACGGAACGCCGATCGCCGTCCGGATCACGATCACGGGCGATCAGGCGACCGTCGATTTCGAGGGAACCGGCCCGGTCCTGGCGACCAATCTCAATGCGAATTCCGCCATCGTGACGGCGGCGGTGCTCTATGTGTTCCGGACCCTCATCGACGAGGAGATCCCTCTCAACGGCGGCGTACTCGACCCGGTGACGATCCGCATCCCGGAGTGTCTCCTGAATCCCCCGCCCCACGACGACCCGCGGCGGTGCGCGGCGATCGTCGGCGGAAACGTCGAAACCTCCCAACGCGTCGTCGATGTGCTCCTGGCCGCCCTTGGCCTGGCGGCCGCCAGCCAGGGAACGATGAACAACCTCACCTTCGGCGACGGGACGTTCGGGTACTACGAAACGATCTGCGGCGGCAGCGGAGCAACCTCCGGCGCCGATGGAGCGGACGCCGTCCACACCCACATGACGAACACCCGCCTGACCGATCCCGAGATCCTCGAACACCGCTACCCGGTCCGATTGCGGCGCTTCGCCATCCGCCGCGGCTCCGGAGGCCCCGGCCAGCACAGCGGAGGAGACGGGATCGTCCGGGAGCTTGAGTTCCTCGCCCCTCTCAGCGTCTCCATCCTCTCTCAACGCCGGGGAGCGTTTCCCCCTCCCGGTTTGCAGGGAGGGACGGCCGGGGCGATCGGGAACAACCGCCTGATCCATGTTTCGGGGGATACCGAGGACCTCGGCGGGTGCGCCCAGCGGGAAGTTGTTTCCGGAGAAAGACTTGTGATCGAGACGCCCGGGGGCGGCGGATTTGGGACAATACCATCGGAAGGAGGATGAGGCGTCGTAAGTCATTTCAGAACAGTCAATTGTGCCTCGTTGTCGCATCGGGCGGCTGGTCTCTTCGGTCCGGCGCAGCCCCCCGGGTTTTCGCATTCCCCGGAAAACGCTTTCCGTTCACTGCCGAACGGCCTTACAATCACCGGCGGTCAGGCATGACTCCGCCACGAGCGGAGTCTTTGTCATTTGTCCGTCGGCGGTTGAGAACGCCGGCGGCAGCGGTGAACGTTTAGGAATGACTATGAGACGGCGCGTCGTTGTGACGGGTTTGGGCTGCATTACGCCCGTAGGAAACACCATTGAGTCGATGTGGAAGTCCCTCCAGGAGGGAAAGAGCGGCATCGACTTCATCTCGCACTTCGACGCCTCCGCCTATCCGACCAAGTTCGCTGCCGAAGTCCGCGGGTTCCAGCTCGGGGACTACGTCGATAATCCTGACCGCTTCGCTTACTCGGGCCGGAACATCCGCTTCGCAATCGGCGCCGCCACGCAGGCGGTCCGCGACGCCGGCCTGGGCGAGAACCACGACCCGGCCCGCTTTGGTGTCTATCTCGGCGCCGGCGAAGGCCAGCAGGACTTCGTCCTCTTCATGTCGACCCTCGCCGACGCGCAGAAGAACGGCGACTTCGACATGGAGATGTTCACCCGTCTCGGCCTCGAGCGGATGAACCCCCGGTTCGAAATGGAGCAGGAGCCGAACATGCCGGCCGGACACCTGGCCAGCCTGTTCAACGCCCAGGGACCGAACCTCAACTGTCTCACCGCCTGTGCCGCCTCCAGCCAGGCGATCGGCGAGGCGACCGAAATCATCCGTCAGGGCGAAGCGGACATCATGCTCTCGGGTGGGGCCCACAGCATGATTCACCCGTTCGGCGTGACGGGCTTCAACCTCCTCACCGCTCTCTCGACCCGCAATGAGTGTCCGCCGAAGGCCTCGCGTCCGTTCGACCGGGACCGCGACGGGTTCGTTCTAGGGGAAGGAGCAGGAATGCTCATCCTCGAAGAACTAGAACATGCCAAGGCGCGCGGAGCTCGCATATATGGAGAGGTTGCGGGTTATGGGTCGACTGCGGATGCTTATCGGATTACCGACATTCATCCGGAAGGCCGCGGCGCGACGAGCTGCATTAAGATGGCTCTGAACGACGCCCGCATTAATGTCGAGGACATCAGCTACATTAACGCGCACGGGACGAGCACCGAGGTCAACGATAAGGTCGAGACCGGCGCGATCAAGCGGTCCTTCGGCGATCACGCCCGGAAGGTGGCGATTTCCAGCACGAAGAGCATGATGGGACACCTCATCGCCGCGGCCGGAAGCGCCGAGGCGATCGTCTGTCTGCTGGCGATGCGGGACAGCGTTCTGCCGCCGACCATTAACTACGAAACGCCGGATCCGGAGTGCGACTTGGACTATGTGCCCAATACTCCCCGGACAGGAACGGTCCGCCATGCCCTCTCGAATAGCTTCGGTTTCGGCGGCCAGAATGTTTCCTTGATCTTTTCCCAATTTAAGGGGTAGAACACGGATAGAATTCAACTGCGGGCCTCGAACGGATTGCCGGGGGAGAAAGACAGTTGTTCTGGTCGGTCGCGATTCTATGTGTGGCCCTCATTCTGCTGGGAGAGGCTGCGTTCCATATCTACTATGGTCGGCGCATCCTGACGTATTTCGAGATGTCGCCGCCGTTCCTGGCGCCCGTCGGAGTTCCTGACCCGGCGGCGGAACTGATCGCTTTCCGCAGTGCTGACGGGGTGATTCTCCGCGGGGCGATCGCACGGACCGATGACTCGCCGCGGGGACTCGTGGTCTTCTGCCCCGAGACCCGGGCCGACTTCTGGTCCTACCAGGCTTACATTCCCGAGGCGCTCGCTTCGGGCTACGACATCCTGTCGTTCGACTTTCGGAACCAGGGTTTCAGCGACGCCGATTCGAACTACCAGCCGCTCCACTGGCTGACGAAGTTTGAAGTCAGCGACCTCGAGGCGGCGATCGATTTCGCCCGCCGCCACGAACGCTATTCCGACCTCCCGATCGTCCTGCACGGGGTCTCGCGGGGCGCGAGCGCGGCGCTTCATGTCGCGGCGACCCGGCGGGACATTGCTGGTGTCGTGACGCAGGGGGCGTTCTCCTGCTGGACGCTTTTTGACCACTACGTCCGGAAGTGGAAACGGGCCGTTATTCCCCGCCTGCAGTACGTTCTGCCGAACTGGCACAACTGGATCACGATGTGGGTGGCCCGCAAGATGAGCGAGCGCCGCCGCGGCGGACGGTATGTCTCGCTTGAGTCCTCGCTCCCCCGCCTGCGGCGGCTGCCGATGCTCTGGATGGGGACGCAGCGGGACAGTTGCATCCCTCGCGAAGTGACCGAGACCCTGTTCTCATTGACCGGGCATCCGGAGGGAGACCTGTGGATGGCGCCGCGCGGCCGTCATAACGGTGAACGCGTGGCTGCTCCGGAGGAGTTCGACCGCCGCCTGCGGAACTTCCTCGATCAGGTCGGGCTTCCGGCCTCGAGCCGGAAGCCGATCGCGGCTCCGATGCCGAACGTCGCGTAGCGTTCTGGGGTGTGTCGGCGCCCTTGAGCCTGCGGCTACGTGCGGTGCAGTGCTCATCAAGTGAAGTCCAGTTTCCAGTCTCCGTGCTCTTTGTCGGTGGACGGTCGGAAGTGTAGGGGCAAGGCGGGGGCATTGGCCCATTGGTGACCGCTCCAGTACTGGCCAACCGGGTCCAGGGGCACCCTGGTCAGGGGATGCAAGGGGGAGAATCCCCCTTGCCCGCCGGAGGCCTGGCCGTCGAGCGACGTCTGACGGAGTGCGTGTCCAAGCGCGGACACCGTGCCGTATGCCCCCCTCACCAACCCGCGGGGATTGCAAAGCCAGCGGTGTCGATTGAGGGAGTCCTCAACGCCGGTCCCACAAAGCGGACGCCCGTTGTTTCCCACGGTTCCTCACAGGAGTGCCTCCGGCGGCAAGGGGGCGTGGCCCCCTTGACCCCCAGGCTGCCGTGGCACGTTGGGTTTGAGCTATGGAAGTCGTGCCGGCAACGACGCGGTTCGAGCCAGCGGGACAGTCCCTCGTTGACCGACCACCATCCAGCAAATGCACTTGGGCAAAGCTCCCTGCCAGATCCGCGTTGTCGACTCGGTCTGGCATTCTGTACGCTCGTGTCTGCGGGGGACTGGCCGCCGCGCCATGACCGTCGGGGATTTCCCATGACCATCCGAATGCTGGGCCGGACCGCCGCGCTGTTTCTCGCTCTATCGGTCGGCGCCATCGCGCAGGAGACCGCCGAGGACAAAGTTCCGCTGGTCATCTTTCCGAATGCCGTCGGCTCCGAGTGGACGTTCCAGAACGGAGCGATGCAGATTGCCGAGCGGATCGCCGCCTACGAGAAGATCGGCGACGAGTCCTGCGCCCGGCTCGACACCATCTACGACGGCAAGGTCGTCGCCTCGGAACACATCGCCTTTCGCAAGGACGGCATCTACCGCGTGGCGATCGCGGGAAAACGGATCGAGCCGGCGTTCCTCTTCGTGAAGCTCCCCCCGGAGCATGGGGCCCAGTGGAAGGTGAAAAGCCGGATCGGCGACGACGAGCTTTCCGGGGAGTTCAACGCTCTGATCACGGAGGTCACTGTGCCGGCCGGAAAGTTCCAGGCGCTGTCGGTCCTGGGGAAGAACTTCAAGGCGGGAGACAAGAAACTCGAGTTCGAGACCGCGTTCGCTCCCGGGGTCGGCAAGGTCCGGCACGCGGTGCGGATCGACGGCCGCGAGACCCTCCTTGAGCTGAAGGCGTTCGCGCCTGGCCCGGCGGATGCACCGACCGCGGATGACGCGAAACCGTAATTGCGGCGTCCCTTTGGCCAGGGAGCGGCGTTAGAGCGGTTCTCTTCAGTCTCTAGCGCCATCCGCGGAAATTGAGTAGGACAGGTAACCTCAAGGAGGCTGCCGATGAAGGCTTACTCGATGGATCTCAGGAACCGGGTGCTGGCCGACTGCGACGCTGGGATGGAGGCCCGACAGGTTGCCGTGAAGTACAACGTCAGTGAGTCTTGGATCAGACGCCTCCGCCAGAGACGGCGGGAGAGCGGTGAAACGGCTCCCCGGCGACCGAAGACGTCTCCTCCCAAATGGCAGCCTTATGCTGACTCGATTGAGCAGTTCGTGACGGACCAGCCGGATGCCACGCTCGCGGAACTCAAAGAGCATCTGGAAATTCCACTCAGCATCCCGACTCTCTCCCGGGCGCTGATCGCCCTCCGGTTCACCTTGAAAAAAAAGTCTTCCGCGCCGCGGAGCAGGACCGGCCGGACGTCGCCGACCAACGGACGGACTGGCGGAAGTGGCAAAGCTCACTGAGTCCGGAGGACATGGGCCGGTTTGTCTTCATCGACGAGACCTGGGCCTCGACGAACATGAGCCGCCGGTATGGCCGCAGCCGAAAAGGCCAGCGGCTGATCGGTGCGGTTCCCCATGGGCACTGGAAGACCACGACGTTCGTGGCGGCACTCCGGCTAGAGGGACTCACCGCGCCGGTGGTGATCGACGGCGCCATCAATGGGCGGATCTTCCTGGCCTACGTGCGCCAACAGCTGGTGCCAACCTTGCGGACTGGCGACATCGTGGTGATGGACAACCTGGCCTCGCACAAGGTGCTGGGTGTGCGGGAAGCCATTGAGGGGGCCGGAGCGCGGGTGGCCTACCTACCGCCGTACAGTCCAGACCTGAACCCCATCGAGCTGGTGTTCTCGAAGCTGAAGCGGCTGCTGCGGAGTGCCAAGGAGCGGACGGTGGAGGGGCTATGGGAACTGCTGGGGAAGGTTCTTGACCGCTTCTCCGCGGACGAATGTGGCCGCTACATCACCCATTGCGGGTACCACCCCAGTTCCAAGCCCGCCGCTACACCGCCGTGAAAACGAGACTAGGGTGTCGGCGGGGAAGCGGAGTCGCCGGCCGCAGGTTGCCGCGGAGGCGGGTCGGGAACGCAGACCTGGATGGCGGTCCCTTCCACGCGGACTGAAAAGCATTCACTGCGGATCTTGGACTTGGGGCTGTCGAGCCAGCTTCCGTCCTTGAGCGAGAATCGCCAGGCGTGCCAGGGGCAGCTCACGGCGTGGCCTTCGACATAGCCCTCGGCCAGCGACGCTCCCATGTGCGGGCAGAAATCGTTGATGGCGAAGTGCTCGCCGCCGACGCAGAAGACCCCCACCATCTTGCCGTTCACTCGGAAGGAACGCCCCTCTCCTTCCGGGATCTCGCCGACTTGGGCGACTGTCTGGAACTCGCTCATTCCGCGTCGATCTCTGCGAGGCAATGGGGCTTCAAGCGTTCAACGGCAGTCGACCACCCGATTCGCTGACAGCCGACAGCGGACCATGAACGGCCGGCGGGAGACGTCTACTTCTTGCGGGCCGCTGGCTTCGCCTTCGTGACCTTCGTCGGCGGGACGGGGGGCTTGCCCGCGGGCTTGGCCGTCCGCTTGGGCATCGTGGTGGGCTCGGGCTTCTTGGTCTTGACGACTTTCGGAGCCGGCTTCGTCGGAAGCCCAGCCAGGAGGTTGCCGAGCCGCTCGACCGCTGAGAGGGGGTCGGGCTCCGTTCCGGCGGCGACCTTGAACTTCCCCTTGTAGGCGGGATCCGTCGCGAGCTGCCGGATGACGTGGCAGAACTGGTCGGTATCGGCCTTGCGGATGATGTGCTTGAGGTCTTCCGCCGCCTCCTCCACTCCCATCCCCGGCTCCACGAGCCCCAGCCAGGTCAGGACTTCGCGGCTGCGGTCATCGAGCGGGATCGCGTGCGCACCGAGGGAATAGTGGTGCAGGCACAGCTTCATGAACGGGGTGAAGTGCCGGATCTTGGCCAGCTGCTTGTCGACGACGTCCGCCGTCTTCCGCCGGAGCTGCTCGAGGTCGAAGTTGAAGTACTTCTCGAACGTGAACTGCAGGAGCTCCCGGATGCGGACCGCCTTGGGACCCGCCTCGGAAAGGGGCTCGAGGGCCTGCTCGATCTCGGCGATGGAGCTGACGCGAATCTCGTTCAGGTCGTGGAACGACTCCAGGAGCCGCTCGTAGGCTTCCGTGGCCGAGGGAGCGGGAGCGTTCTCCAGGATCGCGGCAAAGAGCAGCGTTTCGAGCGTCGGATACTCGATCTCGGGCGGATGACCCTTGTACTGCTTCTTCAGGACCGCCGCGACCTTCTGCGCGATCGCCAGTCGATCGGATGCCTTCAACTTCTTGACGTTTGACATGGTCTCTTCCGATGGTTGGTGTCCCGACTCCCGGGGCACGATCCACTGACGCTTCGCTTAACCCGCGATGCCCCCGCTCCGTCCGGGCCCGTTGACGTCGGCATCCTGTTTCGGAAGAGGCCCGCGGCCGCGAGCCTTTTCCCATTCCGCCGTCTTGTGCCCCAACACCTTCACGGCGCCTCCCGATCCGGGTTCGGGGGGGCCGGCTCGTCCGGACCGGCGGTCCCCTCGTCCTCGATCGACTCCGCGCTCTCCTCGTCGTTCTCTTCGTCCCCCTCGCCTTCCTCGTCTCCCTCCCCGTCGTCGTCCTCATCCGCCGGCTCGGGAAGCGCTTCCCGCAGCTGGCGGCTGATCTCCAGGCTCTTCTTGATCCCGGGGTCGACGATGAACGACAGGACCGGCGTCCAGCGCAGGTCGAGCTCCTCGGCGATCTTCTGCTGAAGCCATCCGCGGGCCGCCTCGAGCCCCTTCAGGCTCAGCCGCTCCGTCTTGGGATCCCCCATGACGGAGACGTACACCTTGGCGGAGCGGAGGTCCTCCGGGACTTCGACGGAGATGACCGTGATATTCCGCGCCCGCGGGTCGCGCATCTCCATCAGGATCGCCTGACTGACGACCTGCTTGACGGCCTGGGCCACACGGGCGAGACGACGCTGGGACACTCACTCTCCTGATCCGGGGACCGGCCGCCGGGGCTCGTCCGAGGACGTGAAACGCTTCGGGAACTTAATCCAGGGTCCGCTTCCGCTCTTCGATCCGGAAGGCTTCCAGGAGGTCCCCTTCCTTGACGTCGTTGAAGCCGTCGAGACGAATCCCGCACTCGAGACCGTCGCGGACTTCGCGGACGTCGTCCTTTTCCCGCTTCAGCGAGGCGAGGGCGTAGTCGTTGAGGATCTTCTGGTCGCGGATGACGTGGACGCGGTTGGCCCGCTCGATCAGCCCGCTCAGGACGCGGCAACCGGCAATGGTTCCCGTCTTGCTGATGTTGAAGGTCCGCAGGACGATCGCCCGGCCGGTCTGGACTTCGACCCGCTCCGGCTTGAGCAGACCTTCGAGGGCCTTCTTGATGTCGTCCGTGACGTTGTAAATGATGTCGTACCGGCGGATCTGGACCCCTTCCTGCTCGGCCAGGCTGGCGGCCCGGTCTTCAGGGACGACGTGGAAGGCGACGGTGATCGCTCCCGTCGAAGAGGCGAGATACACGTCGCTCTCGTTCACCCCGCCGACGCCAGCGTGGATGATCTGCACGCGGACTTCCGGGTGCTCGAACTTGTTGATCTCGTGCCGGAGGGCCTCGACCGAGCCTGGCGTGTCCGCCTTGATGATGAGCGGCAGGGTCTTGAGGGTTCCGTCCCGCTCGGCGAAAAACTGCTCGAGGGTCTTGGGCCCGCCGCGGCGGGCAAGGACCTCGTCCCGGCCGCGGGCGCGGCGGCGGGACGCCACCTCGCGGGCCATTTCGACGTCATCCACCGCGAAGAATGCGTTGCCGGGGCTCGGGACTTCGTCGAGACCGGCGATCTTCACCGGGGTCGACGGACCCGCCTCGGTCAGCTCCTGGTCGCGGTCGTTGTACATCGCCCGGATGCGTCCGGTGGCCGAACCGCACAGGAGCATGTCGCCGACGCGGAGCGTACCGCGGCGGACGATCGCCCAGGCGATCGGACCGCGGCCTTCGTCGCGGAAGGCTTCGAGGCACACGCCGTCGGCCGGCGTCTCAACCGGAGCGGAGAGGCCGTTCAGTTCCGCCGTGACGAGGAGCGTCTCCAGCAACTGGTCGATGTTGATCCCCTGCAGACCCGAGACCCGGACCACTTCCGTGTCGCCGCCCCACTCCATCGCCTGGATGCCGTGCTGGGCGAGTTCGGTAAGGACCTTAGTCTCGTTGATGCCGGGGAGGTCGATCTTGTTCATCGCCACGACGATCGGCACGCCCGCCGCCTTGGCGTGGGCGATACATTCGACCGTCTGCGGCATGACGCCGTCGTTGGCGGCGACCACGAGCACGACGATGTCGGTGACGTTGGCCCCGCGGGCCCGCATCTCACCGAACGCCGCGTGACCGGGGGTGTCGACGAACGTCAGCTTCTGACCCTTGTGTTCGACCTGGTAGGCGGCGATGTGCTGGGTGATCCCCCCCGCTTCGCCCGCCGCGACGTTCGCCGACCGGATCCGGTCGACGAGGGTCGTCTTGCCGTGGTCGACGTGGCCGAGGATCGTGACGATCGGCGGACGCGGCAGGACCGGAACGCCGAAGTCTTCGTCCGGCCGGTCGAGCCAGGCCTGGAGTTCGTCTTCGACGTCGTCCTCGCGGGCGGCACGGATTTCGACCCCCAGCTCAAACCCGATTTCGAACGCCGTGTCGGCGTCGATCGGGTCGTTGATCTGGACCATCTTGCCGTTCTTCATGCAGATCCCGATCAGCGCGCTGACCGGACGGCCCAGAAGTTCGGACAGGTGCCGCATCGTGGTCGGGAAGGCGACTTCCGCCTCCTTCTTGAACTCGACCGGACCCGCCCGCCGATGCCGCTTCTGCTGCTTGACGATGCGGTCTTCTTCTTCCTCCGCGGCGGTGCGGGTCGTCGACCGCTTCCGCTGCCGCTCGCGGCGGATATCGTCGAGCCCGCCCGAGCTTCCTCCCTTGCCGCCGGGCTTCTTGGCGCTGTCGTCCTCGGCCGTGAACGTGACCTTCTTCCGGGTACCCGCAGCACCGCCGGGGGGCGTCACCTGCTTGTGACGCTCCATGATGTCGGCGAGCTTGGTCTTCTTGAACGCGTCCGGCGTGATCCGGACTTCCGGCTTCTGGGCCGGAGTGCTGTCGGCCGCCGGAGCGGCCCGCGGCGTGAACGTCGGCCGGGCCATCGTGAAGCCCGGCTTGCGGCCGCGGTCGCGACGGTCGTCCCCTCCCCGATCGGCGGGAGCGGGCGTCGCTCCGGCGGCGGGGGTCGGCGGAGCGGTTCCACCACCCTTGCCCGGTTCGCGAACGGTTCCGACCGCTCGCATGTCCCGCACGGCCCCGAGGCCGCGGTTGCCGAACTCGTCCCGCTTCATCGGTGTCGTGCGGGCGATCGGCCGGGTCGGAACGGCGGGGCTGGCTGGAGCGGCCGGCGCGGGGGCCGCAGGAGGCGCGGTCGGCGGCGCCTTGGCGGCCGGAGCCGCTGTGGCCGGAGGAGGACCCGGAGGTCCCTTCTTCGCTTCCACGGGAGGAGCCGCCGCGACCGGAGGAGCCTCCGGGGCCGAGTCCGCCGGCGGAGCCGGCTCGACTTCGGCTTCCGCTTCGGGAGCCGGAGGAGCCTCTTCGACGACGGCTGCTTCGGCCACGACCGGTTCCGGCGCTTCGACGACCGGCTCTTCGATCACTTCTTCGACCGGCGGGGCGACCGCTTCTTCCGGCTCCTCGACGACGACCTCCTGGGGCCGCGTCCGCGCGAGCGGACCGGAGGGGGTGATCTTCTTCATCTCGCGGAGCTTGCCGCCGATCGGTTCGCGAGTCGCCCCGACAGGCTCGGGCTTGGCCGGCGCGGACGAGGCCCCCTTGGTCCGCTGCTTCATGAAGCCGAGAACCATGTCCCGTTCTTCCGGAGAAATGCTGGCGAGCGGCGAGCTCTTGACGTTGAGCCCCGCATCATTGCAGTACTGAATGAGCTCTTTGCTATCGAGATTGAGCTCTTTCGCGAGTGCGAAAATCCGAATCTTCAATCGAAACTCCTGTGACCCTGAGGCTCCTGCCCCGGGCAGGAACTCTCATCTTTGGAATCGCTGTCTCCCCGCGAGCGGCGGCATCGGCCCCGCTCCCACCACTCCGCCCCGTCCACTGACCTGAACCACAATTTCTGTCGAAGGCTGCTGTCTCTGTTTTTGCCGGGCCGTCCTCATGCCTCTTCCACCACTGGAGCTCCGCCACTGTTGTCGCCGGCACCAGTCGCCTCGACCGGGGCCGCTTCGGGCTCAGCCGTCTCGGCAACGGCTTCGCCATTCTGCTCTCCCTCGACGGCCGCCTCGGCCGCCGCCGGAGCGGGGGCCGGTGCAGGCACCGGGGCCGGGGCCGGCGGAGCGTTCCGATTGGCCCGTTCCTGGGCCTTCCGGACCGCCGCTTCCGCCTCTTCCCGCTGACTCTCTTCTTCGGCGCGGGCGACGATTTCGTCGCACTGCTCGGGGGTCAGTCCGCCGAGCTCGGCGAGCTGATCGGGCTCGATCACCGACAGGTCTTCAAAGCTGAAGAAACCCTGGGAGACGAGCGCTTCCGCCAGCTCCTCGGTGACGTGCGGGACTTCGGCGAAGGCCTGAACCGAGCGGTCGAGCTGCGTGTCCAGCTCTTCGCGGGTCATGACTTCGATGTCCCAGCCGACCAGCTTCGACGCCAGGCGGACGTTCTGTCCCTTCTTTCCGATCGCCAGCGAGAGCTGGTCCTCGCGGACGAGGACGATCACGCGGCCGAGCATCGGACAGAGGATGACGTCCTCGACTTCGGCCGGCTGCAGTGCGTTGGGGATCAGGACCTGGAGCGAGTCATTCCAGCGGATGATGTCGATCCGCTCGCCGTCGAGCTCGTCGACGACCGTCTTGATCCGCGAGCCGCGGACCCCGACGCATGCGCCGACGCAGTCGATGTTGTTGTCGAAGCAGGAGACGGCGACCTTGGAGCGGTACCCCGCTTCCCGGGCCAGGGAGCGGACGGTGATGAGCTGGTCGGCGACTTCCGGGATCTCGACTTCGAACAGCCGGCGGACGAGGTCCGGATGGCTGCGGGAGAGGACCACCTTGATCCGGCTCCCCATCTTCTTGACTTCGAGGACGATCGCCCGGATGCGATCACCCACCTTGTGGGCTTCGCCGGGGACCTGCTCGCTCTTCGGAAGGAGCGCCTCGATCTTGCCGATGTTGACGGTCGCCACGCTCTGGTCGACGCGGGTCACGGTCCCGTTGACGAGCTGCGAGCGGATCTCCGCGAATTCGTCGTAAAGCGTATCCCGTTCCGCCTCGCGGAACTTCTGGATCATGACCTGCTTGGCGGTCTGCGTCGCGATGCGGCCGAGGAGTTCCCCGAGCTCGTCGCGGGGGAGGTCGGAGCCGTCGATCTTGGCGGCGGGTTCGCCCGACTTGCGGTCGATCGAGATCACGATCTCGCGGTCTTCGCCGTAGTGCTTGCGGGCGGCGGAGAGAATGGCCTGCTCGATCCCTTCGAAGACGATCTCGGCGTCGATGTTCTTATCGCGGTGGATCGCGTCCACGATCCGCAGAACTTCGCTTCCGTTCATGATCGACCCCCTAAAAACGAAAAAGGGGGCTCTCGCCCCACTTTAGTCCATCCAACGGTTCGGGTGATCCGCCGGAAACTGCGAGCGCAAGCTCGCCGACATTCCGCGGCAGAGGCCGACCGATTTCTCGCTCGCCTACATCATCAGCAACCTCGCATGACGACGTCACTCGCGACCAAACCTCTTGACTGTTCAGGAGAACGGTCAAGAAACACCTCACGGACGACGCGGGGGAAGCGTGGGGACTTCACCCGTCGCCCTCTCCGGACCGCCGGAGAGTACCGCGACAATTTATCGGAAAGAGAGGATAAGAATGGACTTTCGTGAAGTCAAGGGTCTGGCGGGATCCGTCGACACGAAGTCCGAAGCCGATTCCGCTTTCCGCGGTCAGCCTTCGTGAGCATGCGATCCGGCCGCCCGGTCAGGCGGCCGCCCCCTTCGTCCGTTCCACGGCCCTTTCGGTCTCGACCGAGGGTTTTTCTGCCGCCGCCCCTCCCTTGAGTCGAGGAACGGCCCGCGATGGTGCGTCGAACAGCCGCCGGTAGAGCGGGCTCGAGTCCATCAGCTGCGCGTGGTTGCCGTCGGCGACCACCTGTCCGCTGGCCACGACGACGATCCGGGTCACGAACTGGAGGAGGCTTTCCGACATCGAGTGCGTGACGATGAACGCCGTCCGCCCCTTCACAAAGTCCCGCAGGGTGGCGTGGATCAGGGCTTCGCTCTCGGCGTCGATCGCCGAGGTCGGCTCGTCGAGGATCAGGATCGACGGATTCCGGACGATCGCCCGGGCGAGCGCGATCCGCTGCCGCTGGCCGCCGGACAGTTCCTTCCCCTTCTCTCCCACCCGGGTCTCGAACCCGGCGGGGAACCGTTCGACGATCGGCAGGACGTGGGCCATTTCGGCCGCCTTCTCGATCTGCTCCCGCGTGGCGTCCGGGGAACCGTAGCGGATGTTCTCAAGGATCGTATCGTCGAACAGGACGGTGTCCTGGGTGACGAGCCCGATCCGGGAGCGGAGGTCGGCCGTCGTCATGTCGCGGATCGACGTGTCGTCGATCCGGATGTCCCCCGCCTGCGGATCGTAGAGCCGCAGCAGGAGATTCAGGAGCGTCGACTTGCCGCAGCCGTTGGTGCCGACGACCGCCACGACTTCGTTCGCCTTGACGTCCAGCGAGAGCCCGTCCAGGACGCTCTCCCGGGGGGCGATTCCGTTCCGCGGGTTGTAGCGGAACGTGATGTTCTGAAAGGAGATCGACTGAAACTCGCTCGGGAACGGGACCGGCTCGGCCGGTTCGGGAATCCGGGACTCGTCGTCGATGACGTCAAAGATCCGGTCGATCGCGGCGTTGGCCCGCTTCACGCGGGAGAACGAGGTCGACATCTTCCGGCACGGATCGAGCATCCCGGCCAGGAACGCGTACAGCATTCCCAGCATGGCGGGGTCCATCACCTCGGACGAGAGCTTGATCCCCCAGATGTCGGTCCGCTCCTTGAGGACGAGGTACACCCCCGGGAGGAGGGCGATGAACATGGCCGCCAGCCCCAGCAGCTCGAGGGCCGGGCGGGTCAGGGCGTCGAGCTTTACGACCTTCATCGAGGTCCGGTAGTACTCGTTGCACTGGTCGTCGAACATCTTGCGATGCCGGGTCCCGGTGTTGAACGCCAGGATCACCTTGATCCCGTCGAAGGTCTCCTCCAGCACTTTGTAGATCCGGGACATGCTCTCCATCATCCGCCGGCAGGCCCGCTTGAGGAGCACGCCAAACTGGTTGATCGTCAGTCCCAGGAGCGGAACGAACAGCAGCGAGAGGAGCGTCAGCCGCCAGTTGATGACCAGGGCCCCGACCATGCAGGCGAGGCACTTGAGCGGCTCGCGGATCAGCTTCCCGGCAAAGAGCGTGATGGTCGTCGAGAGCTGTTCCGTGTCGTAGGTGAACCGCGACATGAGCCCGGCGGTCCCCTCCTGCGAGAGGGACTCGTAGTCATTCTTGAGTGTCTGATCGAGCATCTGCTTGCGGACATCGATGATGATCAGCTCGGCGACGCTGTTGACGAGGACTTCCTGGAAGTACAGGAAAACGCACTTGATCCCGGTGGCGACGAGCAGGACCCCCAGGATCGCGGCCAGGGTCTGCAGCTTGTCGCCGGGGATGTAGGGAAGGACGTAGCACTGCAGCCAGAGGACCTGCTGGTGCGAGCGGGAGAATTCGTTGACGCGCCCCTGCTCCCGGACCATGGCCTGGCGGGTCTCGACGCGCTGCGGGTTCTCCGGCGGGAGGCCCTGTCGTTCGAGGGCGGCGTCCTGCTCCGTGATCACCTGGAGCTGCCGCGTGTGCATTTCGATCTTGGCCGTCGCGACGGCGATCTCCCCCTCGGCGTATTCGGCGAGGCTCTGCTTCTCGAACAGCACCTTCACGATCGGGAACGCGACCGTAAGGTTGGCCCCCCACAGCACGGCGACGATCAGGCCGCAGACCAGCGAAACGATCAGCCGGCGGCGGTGCGGGTAGAGAAACGGGAAAAGGCGTCGAAAGTTGTCCACTGTCGTCCGTCCGTGGAAAGTGCGGGATCTCGTCGGTGAGGTCCCGTGCGGAGCCTCCGGCGCGGGGCCGGGGCGGTCGCGGTGGTCTCAGGGGCTGGGGGCAGGTTTGGGAGCCGGCGCGGGGGCGGGGGCGGGTGTCGGTACGGCGAGGTCGGGCCGTTTCCAGATCACCAGTTGATCGGTCGGGGTTCCGTTCGAGACCCGCCGCACCTTGAGGAGGACTTCCTCGCCGGCGGGGATGGTCTCGAGGATCTGGTCCAATTGCTCGGCGGTGGCGACGGGGCGGCGGGCGACCTCTTCGATGACATCGTAGAGCTGCAGGCCGGAGTCCTCGTCCGCCTCCGTCACGAGGAGACCGCGGGTCCGGGCCGGCAACCCGACCTGTCGGGCGATGGGGGGCTGGAGGATCCGCGTCGAGAACTTCATCGGAATCGCCGGCGTTCCCCCCCCGCCCTGACCCGGCTGGGCCGCCTGGCGGTTCGGCGGGCGTTCCGAGAGGGTGACGTTGAGAGGGGTCCGCTTTCCGCCCCGCAGGACGATGACCTGCACAGTCTTGTTGACGGTGGTCAGGCTGACGAGGTGGATGAGGTGGTTCTCGTCCTCGATGTCGATCCCGTCGAAGGTCAGGATGACGTCGTCCTCCCGGACGCCGGCGGAGTAGGCGGGGGTGTCCGTGTAAACCTGGAGGACGTGGGCTCCCCGTTCGCGGTCCAGGTTGAACCGCAGGGCGGCCTGCTCGTCGAACTCCTCGTCGAGCCGCACGCCGAGGTAGCCGCGGCGGACCCGGCCGTGCTCCAGCATCTGGTCGACGACGTACTTGGCCAGATTGGACGGGATGCTGAATCCGATCCCTTCGTTGCCGCCTCCCTGGGAAGCGATGGCGGTGTTGATCCCGATGATCCGGCCGGTCAGGTCGACCAGCGGCCCTCCGCTGTTGCCGGGGTTGATCGCCGCGTCGGTCTGGAGGAAGTCCTGGTTGATGACTTCGTAGTTGTTGTCCGTCAGCACGAGCGCCCGGCGGCCCTTGGCGCTGATGATCCCGAGGGTGACCGACTGGCTGAGTCCAAACGGGCTTCCGACCGCCATCACCATGTGTCCAATGTCGAGGCCGTCGCTGTCTCCCCAGCGGGCGGTCGGCGCGTTCGTCACCGGGAGCCGCAGAATGGCGATGTCGGTCGCCTGGTCTTCCAGGATCTGCGAGGGGGTGAGCGGCGTGCCGTCCGACATCCGGACCTTGACGCTCTGTTTGTTGGCTCCGGCGATGACGTGCCGGTTCGTGACCACGAAGTACCCGCCGAAGCGCTGGCTGGTCATGATGACGCCGGAGCCGGTCTCTTCGACGGTTCCGTTACGCCCGCCGCGGCGGCTTTCGATGTGGACGACCGTCGGCTTGACTGTCGCCGCCACCCGGGAGAGTTGTCGGCCCGCCTGCTCGAGGATCGTGGCGCTCTCGCCGGCCGGGAGGCGGGAGTTGGCATCCTGCGGGAGCCCGGCCGTCTGCGGCGGCTCAGCGGAAGCGCATGTCAGAAAAGTGGTGAGCGCCAGGGAGCCCAGCGTGGCGCGGATCAGCGTCGTCTGACGAAATCGGCATTCCCATCGACCGCGGAACGTCCCTGCGGACATCTTGACGCTCTCCATCCTTGAAGACCGGTATGGGCGAACCGCCCCCGCCCCTGCCCCATGATGTCCAAATCCGCCGGTTCAGTCGACATCAACATCCATCTGATCGAGTGTCAGGTCCCGCTCCTGTTGCCGCGACTCCAGGTCGCTGACCGTCTCCCAGTCTTCCTTGCGTTTCCGCTGTTTCCGGGGATGTTCGGCGTTCTGCTGGCACTCGATGCAGCGGGTCGTATGCGGCAGGGCCTCGAGCCGGGCAATGGAAATCGGGCGGCTGCACCGCTCGCATTGGCCGTAACGCCCTTCCTTTAGGGCGTTTATGGCTCGTCTGACGAGGAAAAGCTCGTCGCTCTCGATCGAAGCGAGCTGCGACCGGATTTCCCGCTCCGAGTCCTCGTTGGCTACGTCTCCCGCATCTCCCGAACCGAAACCGGTGTCGGCCGTCCCTTCCGTGTCGTGGAGATACATTTCCTCGAGGTCGGCCCGGTGGGCCAGCAGTCGCTGATGAAGTCGTCTCAGTGCCTGATCGCGCGTCATGGCCTTCTCCTCCTCATCGGGGTGAAGAGTTACAATGTCCTTTGCTTGAATACGTTGCGAAGAACGTTCGTTAGCAAACGGTCTTCGGTGGAATTGTTGCCACGGGGAAGTCGGCGACGGGAAAAACCCGAGCCGTTCCGTTTCGATTTCGACAATTTTCTCGTTGGGAAATGCCAAAGGGCCACGGTAACTTCATCTCCCCCGTGAATCGGTTCGCCGGAGCGTTCCCCCGAAACCGACGGTCAGCGGCCCCCGCTGCAGGCGACCCGCCCGCCGGAGGGCGACGACGGCGAACAGAGAACCCCGTCCGGCCTCGGTGGCGGTGCCGCAAGGGGACTCTCCCTGGCGGTTGTCCGGCATTCAGCACCTCAGACCACGCACCGAAGACCAAGCACCTAATGATCTGCGTCAGTCTTGGACGGACCCGACACCGGATGATGCTCGCCGAGCATCAGGCCCTGGCCCAGCGGGGAGCGGAACTGGTGGAGCTGCGGCTCGACTGGCTGTCCCGCGCCCCGGAACTGCAGCGGCTGCTCAAGGATCGTCCCACCCCCGTGATCTGCACGGTCCGCCGGCCCCAGGACGGCGGGCGGTGGCGCGGGTCGGAGGAGGAGCGGCAGACGATCCTCCGGCAGGCGATCGTCTCGGGGGTCGAGTACGTCGACCTCGAACTGGACGCTGCGGAAAAAATTCGCCGCTACGGGAAGACGAAGCGGATCGTCAGTTTCCACGACTTCCAGGGGACTCCCGAGAACCTCGAGGAGATCCACGCGCAGCTGGCGGCCAAGGACGCCGACATCGTCAAGGTCGTGACGACGGCTCAGTCTCCCCTCGACTGCGTGCGGCTCCTGAAGCTGGCCCGCTCCGCGAAGGTCCCGACGATCGCGTTCTGCATGGGAGAGATCGGTCTCATCAGCCGCATCCTGTGCGGACGCTTCGGGTCCCCGTTCACGTACACGACGTTCAGCGCCGACCGCGTCCTGGCCCCCGGCCAGATCGTGTTCGACCAGATGAAGAACCTCTACCGGTACGACCGGATCACGACGGCGACCCGGATCTTCGGGGTCATCGCCGATCCGGTGGCCCACAGCTACAGCCCGGTGATCCACAACGCCGCGTTCCAGCATGACGGCCTGGACGCGGTCTACATCCCGATGCGCGTCCCCGCGGACCAGCTGACCGCGACCCTCAAGGCGTACGGGGACCTGGGGGTCGAAGGGTACAGTGTCACGATTCCCCACAAGGAAGCGGTCCTGACCGCCGCGCAGTTCCGCGAGCCGATCGCGGAGGAGATCGGGGCGTCGAACACGTTGTTCCGGGACCAGAACGGGAACTGGCACGCCGCCAATACCGACTACGAGGCGGCGATGGGCTCCCTCCGCGCGGGACTCAAGGAGAAGGGGGACGCCGATCTCTCCGGAAAGCGGTGCCTGATCCTCGGTGCCGGCGGCGTGGCCAAGGCGATCGGCCTGGGGCTGATCAAGGCGGGGGCGATCGTGACCGTCGCGAGCCGGACGAGCAAGCGGGGGGCGGCCCTGGCGGCGCAGCTCGGCTGCCAGTCGATCGGATGGGAGAACCGCGGGGCCGGGTTCATCGACGTCCTTGTGAATTGCACCCCTGTCGGGATGGCGCCCAACGTCGATCAGAGCCCATATGCCGGCAACTGGCTGCGGGAGGGGACGCTCGTGTTCGACACGATCTACAACCCGGAGAACACCCTGCTGATCAAGGAAGCCCGGGAGCGTCTTTGCCTGACGGTGAGCGGGCTCGAGATGTTTATCCAGCAGGCGGCGGCCCAGTACGAGCATTTCGTCGGGCGGCCCGCTCCGGTCGATGTCATGCGGGATGCCCTGAGGCGGGCGATGTCCGCCGCGCATTGAGACTGCGGGCGCGTTTGGACGATGTCCTTGCCGGCACGACGCTTGTTGCTCAAGCCCAACGTGCCACGGCAGCCGGGAGCAAGGGAGCGTGACTCCCTTGGATCCCCCACCAGGGACCAGCCCCTGGACCCCAGCGCAAGATCCGGAGCGATCGGCAGGATTTCAGCCCTCTTGGATTTCCTGGGAATCGGGACGTTTCCAGACCGGATCGTCGTTGTCGGCGACGTAGGCCGACAGCAACTCGTACGGCCCGAACTGGTTCTTGTAGGCCATCGACTGGCATCCACTGACCCAGTAGCCCAGGTACAGCCACCGCTTTCCGAGCTCGCGGGCCAGCTCGATCTCCCGAAGGATGCTGAACGTGCCGAGTGCCCGGGACCGCAACTCCGGGGCGTGGTAGAAGTAGATGCTGGAGATCGCATCCGGGACGACGTCGATCAGCCCCAGGCCGACGAGCTGACCTTCCGCGAGGTAGCGGATCTCGAACGGAAAGTCCCAGGGGCCGGCAAGGAAGCCCTCGAAGTATTCGGACGGCGCGGTTTCCCGATTCGGCCATCCGCGCCGCGCGTGCATGTCCGCGTGGTAGGCGTTGTACAGCGCAATCTGTTCGCTCGAGACCTCAGGCCGCTCGACAACCGTTTCGATCTCCTGGTTCTTCTGCCAGCAGCGGCGCTGGCTCTTCGACGGCTGGAACGCGGCAACGTCGACCCGCAGGCTGACGCACTGCGTGCAGGCGGGGCAGCGGGGGCGGAAGAAGTGCGTCCCCATCCGCCTCCATCCCCGCCCCAGGAGCAGGCTGTATTGGGTTGCGGTTAACGTCCGGTAAAGACGGTACTCCAGGGCCGCCGTCTGATCCGGAAGGTAGGAGCAGGGGCGCGGGGGCTCGCGGAAAACCAAGGGGAGCGATGTTGGAAACGAGTCTCGCATCGACCGGCCGAAGGTTGGGAGGGACGGACTGTCACGATATCGAGCGGGCCCCCTCTCATGAACCCTCCGGGCGGTTGCACGAGGCAAGACTTCCTCGTCACACTACCGCGCGCTCAAACCTGCCGGAAAACGCTTTTGCCTGGAGACAGAGCCCGATGGCCGACCTGAAACCGTGGATCCGCAATGTTCGCGACTTCCCCAAGCCGGGGATCATGTTTCGGGACATCACGCCGCTCCTGTCCGATCCGGCAGCGTTCCGGTCCGCGGTCCAGATGATGGCCGACCCGTTCCGCGACCAGGGGATCACAGCCATCGCCGCGGCGGAAGCCCGGGGCTTTATCTTCGCCGCCCCGCTGGCGCTGGAGCTCAACGCCGGGTTCATTCCGGTCCGCAAGCCCGGCAAACTCCCCTTCGACACGCAGTCCTTCCACTATGAACTCGAGTATGGGAAGGACACGCTCGAGATCCACATCGACGCCGTGAAGGCGGGCGACAAGGTCCTCCTCGTCGACGACCTGCTGGCGACGGGCGGGACGATCGGCGCCTGCGCCCGGCTGATCCAGAACTCCGGGGCGGAAGTCGCCGGCTACGCCTTCCTCATCGAACTGGCGTTCCTCAACGGCCGCAAGCGGCTCGGATCGGGGAAGGTCTTCAGCCTGATCTCGTACGACGACGAGAACTGAACGTCGCTCTGGAAAGCAAAACACTCCGGGCGGCGGCTAAGCCACCCGGAGTGTTTTGTCCGCTTTTGTCCGGCGATCAGGGGACCAGGGTCCCGTTGATGCTGATCTGACCGGTGGTCGTTCCGCCAGGGGCGACGATTCCCGTGAACCCGCCGCCGTTCTGGGTCTGAATGAGGTTGTCCCCCTGGTTGACCAGGACGACGGTTCCGGCCTGCACGCCGGAGAAGTCGAAGCCGACTTCGTCGAGGGTGTTGAGGTCGAACAGGTTGATGACGTTCAGACCGATGTTGTACGTCGAGTTGACGTTGCCGACGACCTGATTGACCGCCACGGCCGTTCCGAAGGTGGCGTTGTTCGAGAAGTTGATCAGGTTGCTCTGGATCGTGACGTCGCTGTTCGCGCCATCGAACTGCAGCAGCATGGCCGTGCTCAGGATTCCTCCCATCTGGAATCCGGCGATGGTCGAATTCCCCTGGGCGTCGAAGCCGAAGTTGTTGGTGATGAGGGCGGTCGTCTGGGCGTTGAACGTCCAGTCGAGACCGACGCTGCCGTTGAAGTTGTTCGGGCCGGTCGTGGCGGTTCCGGTCTGGAGGACGTTTCCGGAGTACTGGATGCCGCTGTTGAGGGCCGCGTTCCCCTGGAAGATCCCGAAGCCCGTGTGGGCCTGACCCTGCATGTTGAACAGGTTGTTCAGGACCACCGAGTCGTCGGCGATTCCCCCTTGCCAGACGATTCCCAGGGCGGCCTGGCCGAACGTCCGCTGCGACTGGAAACCGCCGGTGCGGGTCGTCGTGTCCCCGTTGTCCGAGATGTCCAGGTGCAGGATCCCGCCCGTCGTGAGGCCGTCGATCCGGACCATGTCGTTGCCGGACCGGAGGCCTCCGTCGCTGATCGTATTGTTGTCCGAGATCGTGACGAAGTAGTCGTCGTCCGTCGTTCCGACGATCCGGATCTGGTTGGCGCCCAGGTTGGCGTTGAAGTTGTTCCCCTGCAGGGTGGTGGTGAACACGGAGAACGCGTTCAGGCCGCCCGCATCGCCGAAGGCTCCGAGGCCGTTGTTGGTGATCTGCGAGTTGCGGATCTGCAGGATGTTCGTCGTCCCCGTGCCGCTGATCGTGTTGACGTCGATGGCCCCCCCGGGGTTTCCGGTGTAGACCTGATTCTGCAGCACGATCCGGCCGACGTTGTCAAACTGAGCCCCGGCGACCGTGAATCCCTGAATCGTATTCTGGGCCGCGGTGCCGATGCCGTTGACCGTGAAGCCTCCGGCCAGGTTCTGCACGAGGATGGCATTGGTTCCCCCCGCGGCCGCGACGGCCCGGATGCGGTCGAACGTCAGGTTGCCGTTCAGCAGTGTCGTGTTGTCGACATGCACGGCGGCGATCCCGGTTCCGTTGGTGACTTCGATGGCTCCCCCGCCAGTTGAGACGGTCTGGTTGTCCTGCATGTAGACCATCGTGCCCCCGGTGCCGGTCACGCTGAGCGTGTTGAACCCGACACTCGTGTTGTCGCGGATGTCGACGCCCGGACCGGCGATCGGCGGGAACGCGATGGGTGGAGTCGCCGCCGTGGGGGCGGTGCCGAGAACACCCGTGGCCGCGAATCCGGTGAAGCTGACGGGGCCAACGGTGTCGAAGATCTGCAGCGCCGATTCGACCTGCGCGAGAGTGTTGTCGACGTTCGTCGCTCCGAAGAACCGGATCGGCCCGGTCGTATTGCGGATCTCGATCCCCACATCGGTGCGGTCCGTGATCAGGTTCGTGCCTCCGACGAGGGTGGAGCCGAAGTCGACCGCCGCACCATCGTTAAGAATCTGGATCGAGGACGATGGCGTTCCCAGGAAGACACCCCCGGCCTCGTCGATCGAGGTGCTGCCGAGGACGACGAATGACGCGTTGCCGCTGTTGGTGGCGACGCCGGCCCGGTCGCCGATGTTGATCCCCGCACCCAGCGGGCTCCCGTTGATGTCGATGAATCCGAACCGGACGGCACCGCCCGAGCTCTGGAAGTTGATCGCCGCGTCGCCGAGGGCCGTTCCGCCGCCGGCGCTCTGGCCCGTCTGTCCCATGTTGATCTGCGTCAGGCCGTTGAACGCCACGCTGCCGTCGATCGTGAGGCCCGTGATCTGGACGCCGATGTCGTTGCGGTTGGTGATAATCAGGTCGCCGAGCTGAGTGAAGTCGCCGTCATAGTTGACGATCTCCACTGACGGCCCGCCGACGTCGTCGATGAAGATGAAATCGTTCACGGCTACGTTGCCGAAGGAGTCGAGCAGCTTGAATCCGGCATTGGCCCCGGTACTGCTGACGAAGACGCTCTCGAGGGTCGTCTGGGCGTTGGATCCCTGGATCAGGACGCCGTTGCCGCCGATATCGACGATCTCCGTGCCGGTGAGGTTGACGACTCCGAAGTTGTTGATCATCCGCAGGGCGTAATTCCCGTTCGCCCCGATGTGGGTCAGCTCGCCTTCCTGGAGGCTGATGAGGGCGTTGCCGCCATTGATCTCCAGGGAATTGCCGAGCACGGCACCGGCCGAGGCGGGACCGAACTCGGGGTCATCGCCGACTCGCGTCCGGTCGAGGCTGACGGTCCCGAAGGCGTTGGTGACCGTAATCCCGTTGCCGGTGATTCCGTTCATGACGTTGTCGCGGGCGACGACATTCCCGACGCCGTTGATGTTGATGACGCTGGTCGTGGCCGAGTCGAGGAAGCTGAAGCCCGAGAAGGTGCTGTTGTTCGCCATGTTGACGATCGGGCCGCCGCCGGTGTTCAGGTTGGTGAACAGCGGGCGGTTGACCCCCAGCGTGGCGCGGGGAACGTTGATGGTCCCCCCGCCCTGCAGCGGCAGCGTGTTCGTGACGAAGTTCGATTCCCCGAGGACGGTCTGCCCGGCGACCAGGTTGATCGGCGTGTTGATGAGGGGGTTCTCGACGATCGTCTGCGGGTCGGCGCCGTTGTAGACGCTGTCGGCATGGACGTAGTAGATCGTGCCGGGGAGCGGCGGCGAATTGGCGAACGCCTCCTGCAGGTAGCGGTACGGGTCGTCGATCGTTCCCGCCCCTCCCGGGAACTGCGAGTTGGCCGGCGGGTTGTCGTTCGGCGGCGGCAGGTTCCGGATGTGGACGAAGTTGTAGATGTTCCCGTTCGGGTCGGTCGCGAGCTGGTCGGGATTCAGGACATCCTGCGTGTTGGCGACGACGTTCCGGTTGCGGCGGGTCCACTGCGAGATGCGGTTGAACTGGCTCGTTCCCAGTCGCGGGCGGGACTCCTGTCCGTTCCAGTAGTTGAGGTCGATGCCGAAGACGACGTTCTTGTCAAAGACGTTGTCGCTCGTGAACTCGACGAAGGAGTGCACGACCTTCTCGAACAGGTCGCCGTCCAGGCGGAGCTTCCAGCCCCAGACCCGTTCCAGATCGAGGTTCCGCGCCTCATAGTGGTAGACGCCGGCGGAAAGCTCGGTGTTGAACTGCTGGGCGAACTGGCCGACGACCGGCACCGTGAAGGTGAGGTCCCCCCCCTCAAGGGCGGACGCGACGGTGGTCGACGTGTTGAAGGCGATATTGTTGCCCTGGAAGCGGACGGAGCCTGGGACGAACTGCGTCGAGATGTCCCGCCGCTTCTGGCCCTGGGGCTGGTAGTAGTTGAAGCGGACGTCGAGCCACTCGGTGAAGAGCTCGCCGGAGAAGCCGACCTGGTCGAATTGCACGCCGTTCCGGGAGGCGTCCATGTCGTACCAGAACGACCCGCCGACGACCGTGTTGAGCTGCCGGAAGAAGTGGCGGGCCCCGACGCCGGTGCTTCCGCCGATTTCGTCCTCGTTGGTGTAGAAGCCGCGGAGGTCGGTGAAGAAGTACGTGTCCTCGACGAAGATGTATGGGCTGAGGTCGAGGTAGGTCAGCGACGTCTGTCGCTCGATGTTCGGCCCGGCGATGTGTCCGAAGCGGCCCAGGACTCCCATGCCGCCGACGCCGACGTCTTCCGAGACCGGAGGCTGGAAGACCGCCTCCGGGGGCTGGGCGGGCGAGTACCCGTACGGGGCCGCGAGGGTCCCCGAGTCCTGGATGGGAAGCAGCTGCCCCCCTCCATCGGGGCCGTACGGCGGAGCGGCCCCGTCCTGGGCCGTCACGGCGGAGCCGACGGTGAAGATTGCGAGCAAGAGTGCCAGCACGGCACGCCACTGTGAGGATCGACTGCTCATGTGATCGAGGCTCATCCATGCACCTCTGAGTCATCCGCCGCTGCCTGCGGGCGAGTGCCCGAGGAGGGGGGTGCGATCAGGAGAGGGCCCGACTGGCCGGCATCCGGAGATGTCGAACAGGCGGAAACGGGGGACGGTTGGGGACGCTTTCGAAACTCGCGCGGACCGGAGGCTTCCGGCGCGCGGTCCCGAGACGGGAAACAGACGTGGTTCATGGCGACGGTACCGCAACCCCATGTGGTCGAAAAGAGGGAGTCGAGGGGCTCGGGACCTCGGATTCGGGCCGATTCGGGATCACTTTTCCGACACCAGCGGGGCCCGATTCTCGTTCGAAACCGATTCCGTTCGTCGGTGTAACTGTCTGTCTGGTATTTGTTTGCGTGTTCTGTGTTGCGTAGGTCCTGCGTGAGACGCAGGGGGCGCCCGGAACGCGAAAGTGAGTCGCAACGGAATGGCGGAATCGCTCTTGACGACCGCTGGACTTCGGCAGGGATTGCGGATGCCGCGCGGTGGTGGCCGCGAGAACCTGCGGAATCTGCCACCCTCCCGAAGCGCATTTCCCTGGCCGGGTTCTGGCTCGCGCCCGTCCGGTTCCTATACTGGACGCCGACCCTTCGACTCCCGCCGACGCGGATTCGAATGGACACCGGGAGACGACATGAACGAACCGACGGAAACGCTGGCCGACCTCAAGACCCGCATTCGCGAGCAGGCTCACGCCGCGCGGCAGGCCCTGGCGGACAAGGATCCCCTCAGCGTCGAGATCATGAACCGGGTCCTGGCGCTTCCGGAGTACCAGGCGGCGGCGACCGTCATGTTCTACGTCGACGTGCGGGCGGAGGTGCGGACCCGCCATTCGCTCCCGCAGGCCCTCGCCAGCGGCAAGAAGATCGTCATTCCCTACTGCGTGGACGGCGAACTGGAGCTGTTTCATCTGGAGTCGATGGACGAACTGGAAGTGGGGATGTACCGCATCCTGGAGCCAAAAAAGGAGTTGCGCTCGGTCGATGCCAAGCGGGTCGGCGTGGTCGATCTCGATCTGATCATCGTTCCCGGGGTGGCGTTCGACCGGAAGGGGGGACGGACCGGCCACGGCAAGGGGTATTACGACAAGCTCCTGGAGCATGCCCGCCCGCAGACGCCCCTCGTGGCCCTGGCCTTCGAGTGCCAGCTGTTCCCCGAGATCCCAATGCAGTCGCACGACATCTACATGGATCTCGTCGTGACCGAGAGCGGCGTTTACCGGGGTGTCGGACGGGGCGGGAATGGCTGAGTCGATCCCTCCGGCCGCGGCACCTGATGCGACCAGCCCACCCCGTTGGCGGGAGTTCGTGATCGGCGGCCGAACGGCCGACGTTCTGGTCCCTGAGGGCACCCCCGCGGGCGGGGCGATCTTTCTCCACGGCTATTCCGGCGACCGGCTCTCCGGCAGCCGGGCCTATGTCGAGGCCCTGCTCCGCCAGTCGCTCCTCGTCGTCTGCCCGCGCGGCGGCCGGTCGTGGTGGCTGGACCGGGAGACGCCGGAGTTCACCGGCATGTCCCCGATGGCGCATGTCGTGGACGAGGTGCTTCCCTGGGTTGAGGCGGAGGCGGCAGTCGCACGCCCCGCGGTCGGCCTGTTCGGGATCGGGATGGGGGGCCAGGGGGCGCTCAACATCGCGTACCGTCATGGACGGGATTTCGCGGTCGTGGCCGCGGTCTCGCCGGCGATCGATTTTCAGCTGCTCCACGGCCGGGGAACGATCCTCGACGAGCTCTTCGAGTCCCCCGAAGCGGCCCGGCAGGAGACGGCGATCCTCCATCTGCACCCCCTCAACTGGCCCGAGCATCAGCTGATTCTCTGCGATCCGCGTGATCCGCAGTGGCACGTCGGGGCGGAGCGGCTGTGCAGCAAGCTCTCGTCGTCCGGCATCCCCTTTCGCGCGGACCTCACGACTCCGGCGGGCGCCACGGGCTGGGGCTGGGACTACTTCGATGCCCAGGCCGCGGCGGTGGCCGAGTTCCTGGCCGCGTCCGCCCGGGACGTGAGAGCCCGGCTCTGAGTTCGTTGCCGGAGCCGGGTTGGATGGGGCGCCCAGGGGCGACATGTGTCGCTCGAACCGATTCCGCTGATGGCCGGCAGCGAAGCGCTGACAGCCGACAGCGGTCTATCGGCCCAGCCGCCGCGTCCGCGCGTCGAGATAGACGCCGAGCGTTTTCCCGTACGATTCCGTCGTCACGATCTTCTGGTAATCCATCCCCGCCACGCCGGCGATGCGGGCGATCTCCTGGTTGTGGGCCCGGTACTGCTCGAGATAGATCGCGCGGAGGCGGTGCGGATCGACGAGGATCCGGTGCGTCTCCTGCTCGAGGCTGTGAAACTGCGTCGGCTTCGCGAAGGGAAAATCTTCCTCTTCCGGAGCGACGATCTGCAGGAGCAGGACTTCGTGGCGGGCGTGGCGGAACTGCTTGATCGCCTCCAGAAGCTTGGCCGTGTCGTCGAAGAAATCGCTGAGGACGATCAGGAGGCTCCGCCGCTTGATCAGCGGGAGCATCGAGGCGAAGACTTCCGCGAGGCTCGTCTCGTCCCCTGGCTTCCAGGACTGGAGGCTCTGCGTGATCCGGCGGAACGTGAAGGGGTGCGTCGCGGGATCGATGCGTTCCCGGACCTTCGTATCGAATGTCATCAGTCCCACCGCGTCCCGCTGCGAGAGCAGGAGGTAGCCGAGGGCCGCCGCGACGTGCCGCGCGTAGTCGAACTTGGAGAGCGTTTTCCCCGCGTAGGCCATGCTGCCGGAACCATCGACCAGCAGGTAGGCCCGCATGTTCGTCTCTTCTTCGAACTCCTTGATGTAGTACTTCCCGGTCTTGCCGTAAGCCCGCCAGTCGATGTGGCGGATCTCGTCCCCCGGGTAGTACTGGCGGTGCTCGACGAACTCGACGCTCGATCCTTTGAAGGGGCTCTTGTGCTGGCCGAGCATGTAGCCTTCGACGATCAGCCGCGCCACGAAGTCGAGCTGGCCGTACTTCGCGAGAGCGGTCGGATCATTCACCGGCGGACTCGACGGAGTCGACATGACGGCGCGGTTCCCGGGAGAGGTTTCCACAGACGGATCGAGACTAACACAGTCCCTCGGCCGTTCCCATCGTCGTCCGGGCATCCCCGTCGGGGCCGGGGCGGACGATGGGAAAGACGCTATCATCGCGGATCCGTTCGGCCCGGCGATTGTTGCATGACTTCCCACACCGTTTCGTCCTCCTCTCCGTCCCTCGAAGAGCTGCTGCGGCAGGCGTGCCTCATGGAGGTCTCCGCGCGAAAGGCGGGGAACGTTCATCCCGAGGCCTCCTTCGCCGACACGACGTTCCAGGACTTTGTCGCCTCGGCGGAACTCGTCGCGCCGATCCTGGCCCAGGCCGCCGCGATCGGCGTCGGGCAGGCGATTCTCGATGCGGTCCGGGCGACCCGCGACGCGCTCGGGAAGAACACGAATCTGGGAATGATCCTGCTCCTCGCGCCGCTCGCGGCGGTGCCGCCGACCGCGAAGCTGACCGACGGGATCGGCGACGTCCTGCGGGGGCTGACCGTCCGCGACGCGGAGCTCGTCTACGAGGCGATCCGGCTCGCCCGCCCCGGCGGACTCGGCAAAGTGGATCGGGGCGATGTGCACGACGCCCCGCAGATGACGCTTCTCGAAGCGATGACGCTCGCGAAGGATCGGGACCTGATCGCCGCCGAATACGCCACTGACTTCGCCTTCACGACGCGGCAGTCGGCGGGGATCCTCGTTCGCACCAGTCACCTCGACTGGGAACTTCAGGTAATCCACCTCCACCTGTGGATGCTGTCGCGGCAGCCCGACACGCTCATCACCCGCAAGTGCGGCGAGGAGGTCGCCGAAGAGGCTCAGGGGTGGGCACAGCACATCTTTGCCGAAGGATGGCCGGAGACCGACGGCAGCATCCGCCTGTTCCAGAAATTCGATCGCTGGCTCCGTGCCGAAGGCAACCAGCGGAACCCGGGGACGACCGCCGACCTCGTGGCCGGGACGCTCTTCGTCGTCCTGCGGGACCGCCTTACCCGCTTTGAGGACTGGCCCCCGGCGGCGGATCGCGGCGCTTCCGTCTGATTGTCTCCCTCTATCGGCGGGCGGCCGTTTTGCGGAACCGGCGTTGCGGACTCACCGCTCGCTCTGCAGTCCCCGCGGGTTGGTGTGGGGGCATACGGCACGGTGTCCGCGCCTGGACACGTGCTCCTTCAGACAGTTCTCGACGGCCAGGCCTCCGGCGGGCAAAGGGGCGTTGCCCCTCTGCACTCCCCACCAGGGTGCCCCTGGACCCGGTATGGGTTTGGTGCAGTAACAAAACACCGGCCGGTCCCGTCCGAGGAACACTCGAACAGAACCGGCCGGCTGGATGCACATTGCTGACAGTCGCCGCCCGCCTTACTGGGCGCTCGCCTGCGGGTTGGCCTTGATCCGGCCTTCCAGCGTGGCAGTCGTTTCCTTGAGGACGTAATCGATGTACTCGTCCGTCGGGTGGATCAGCACCTGCACGGCGATGTCGAGCGCGTCCTGGCTCCCAAAGAAGCTCAGCGTCCGCACCCCTTCCAGCCGCACCCGCGGATGCTCATCGTTGACCGCCGCTTCCAGCTTCTTCAGCGGCTCCTTCACCCGGTCCCGCCACTGGCAGAGAACCCGGACACCCGCCGCACGGGCCCGGCCGTCCTTCGACGTCAGAGCCCGGTCGAGCAGCGTCTCATCGACGACGTCGTGGTGCTGCTTCACCCACAGCAGTTCGACAAGGAGGTGCTGAGTCGCTTCATCGTCCCCCTGCAGCGACGCTGCCACCTTATCGACGGCCGCCATCACGTCCTTCGTCGGACGGCCCCGCAGCTCGCGGCGAACGCGGTAGCGGGTCCGGTCTTCATAGGTCTTCAGGCCATCGAGCAGCTTTTCAATCGGCTCACCAGCGATCCGCACCGGCTCGACGAGCGGCTTCTTCTTGTAGGTGATCCGCCAGACGCGGCCGTGGGTGTGGTCCCGCTTCGGGTCGCGGACCGAGTGCTGCATGTGCCCGATCAGCGGGTTGTACCAGTCGAGAATGTAGAGCGATCCGTCCGGAGCGAAGTCGAGATCGACCGGCCGGAAGTTCGGGTCGGCGCTCCGCATCAGCGGCTCGACCGGATCAGCGGCGAATCCGCTTGCTTCGTCCTTCATCCGGTACTGGAGCGTCCCCTGGAAGCTGATGCAGTTGTTGAGCAGGTAGTCCCCCTGCATCTCATCCGGGAAGTGCCGGCTGGAGACGAACTGGCAGCCGCAGGTGGGCCGCCACTGCTTCACGAGGAACTGCTTGAGACCCGGGTGCTTGCGGGGATAGTCGACGTCGCCCGAGAAGGCGGCGGCGACGTAGTTCGCTCCGCCCGAGGCATCGGCACAGAAGTCCTGGCCCCACTTGTCGAAGCAGTAGCCCCACGGGTTGGCGAAGCCGTACGAGACATGGATGTCGACCTTGTCGGTCCGCGGCTCGTAGCGGAAGACGCCGGCGTTCTTGACCCGCTCGGGGCCGTAGGGGGTTTCGATCTGCGTGTGGTGGAAGGTTCCTTCCTCAAAGTACATGTCTCCCCCGGGGCCCCACTCGAAGGCGCTGATCGAGTGGTGGGAGTCGGCGGAGTCGAAGCCGTGCAGGACGAGTTCCTTGGAGTCCGCCTTGTCGTCGCCGTCCTTGTCCGGCAGGAACATCAGGCTCGGCTGGGCCGAGACGTACGCGCCCCCATCGCCGAGCTCGATTCCGATCGGCAGGTGCAGGCCGTCGGCGAAGACCGTCTGCTTGTCCGCCTTACCGTCGCCGTTGGTGTCTTCCAGGATCAGGATCTTGTCGTTCGGCGGCGTGCCGGGGAGGTACATCGGGTAGGAGGGGCAGCAGGTGACCCACAGCCGCCCCTTGTTGTCGAAGACGAAGGCGACCGGGTCCTGCAGATCCGGAAAATCCTTCTCGGAAGCGAAGCAGGTGATCTCGAAGTCCGGGGCGAGGGTGAAGGACTTCTGGGCTTCATCCGGCGAAGTGAGGGCGACTTCGTTCTTGAAGTTCGTCTCGATCGTCGTGAACTCGCCGGTGTTGCCGTCGTCGATCTTGGCCGGGAGGTCTTTGCCCTGGGCGGCCTGCCAGATCCGCTCGTCGCGGTTGGCGATCATCTTCCGGAGCTTCTTGAACTCGGCTGGGAAGTTGACGACGCCGAACGGGTTCTTGCGGCCACCGTAGATGTAGAACCCGTTGACGGCGCGGTAGTCGTAGAAGAACTGGAGGTTCTTCTCGGCGACTTCCGCCTTGATCTTCTTGAGGTCCCCCTTGGGGGCCGGGGCCTTGCCGAAGAGGGCTTCGTCGAGGACCGGGGCGAGCTGCCGGTAGCCTTCGGCGCTGAGGTGGCAGCCGTTGATCGTGAGGTACTTGCCATCGGCGTTGGCCTTGGCATAGAGGGCCTGGGATGGCTCGAAGAGGTCGACGCACTGGATGTCGTGCGCGGCGGCGATCGTCTTCATCGCGGCGACGTAGGTCGCGATCTGTTCGTTGTTCATTTTGCCGGCAAGGATCTTGCGGCCGGCGTGGTCCTCGTTGGCGATCGGCGTGAGGAGGACGAGGCGGGGCGGGTTCTGGCCGTCGTACTTGGTGGTCGTCGACTGCTTGATGAAGTCGGCGAGGTCTTTTTCGAACTTGGCGAGGCCGTTCTTGCCGCCGAAGGACTCGTTGAAGCCGAAGGCGGCGAGGAGGACCTGGGGCTTGTGGTCTTCGAGGTTGTGGCCGTGGTCCTTGAAGTCCTGGGAGCGGGGGCGGAGGGTGAGTTCGTCGGCGGACCAGCCGAGGTTGCGGAAGACGAGTTTGTGCTCGGGGAAGCGGGCGTGGAGGAGGACTTCGAAGTCCGGGAAGTAGAGCATCCGTTCGGCGAGGGTGTTGCCGATGAGGACGACGGTTTCGCCCGGCTTGATTTCGAGAGTTTTGGGGGCTTCCGCGCGGGCGATGCCGGCGGAGGCGGAGCCGAGGGCGAGCGCGGCGCACGCCAGCCGAGTCCACAATCGCGTCATATCGAGTGCTTTCTGTGCGACAGAGAAGAATCAGGATGGGAGAGCTCGCATTGTGGCTCGCTGATGCGAGGGAGACAATCGTGTGGGGAGGGGAGTGGCGAGGCTTAAGGCGGAAGGCTGAAGGTAGACCGGAGGGCCGGTCTCGCGACTTATGCTTGGAGAGCGTGCCCGGCGGACGGGTGTCCTTTGCGCAAACCGATGTCATTCGCCCACCGGGTCCAGGGCGGATGCCCTGGTGGGGGATGCAAGGGGGGCAGCCCCCCTTGCCCGCCGGAGGCCTGGCCGTCGAGAGTTGTCTGAAGGAGTGAGTGTCCAGGCGCGGTTCGGTGCGAGATGCCCCCCTCACCTCTTCGCGTCGACCGTGTCCGATTGGCCCCCAGAACGACTTCACCAGCGAGGCAGGAACGTGTGGACACGTCGGCGTCGAACGACTGCGGCCTGGGCCGGGGTGGGGTTAGCGGTCTTGTTCTCGCTGATGGTGACGTTCTACCGGACCCCGTTTGATCCACTCGACGCCGGCCGATGGCCTGTCAGCGGACAGTACGTGGGGCAGACGAAGCCATCCCTTTACGAACGGTTCGGCCCTCCCTCGCACGAACGCGAGGGATACTACGGAAACCCCGGGGTGGACTACGCCGGACAGCACAGCCCTTCCATCACGGCGACCTACATTCGTTCGACGGGCGTTCTCCACCTTGGATTTGAATCCGTTGGCGGCGCGTGGGTTTGCTATTCGTCGGACTGGATGCCCAATGGATGGGGCTTCTGAGATCAGAACGTGGCCCTCATCAAGCGGGGCCCCTCGGCCGCTTCTCAATCGGCATCGGCGTTTCTCGGCTGTTGGCTGGTGCGTCCCCAGCTTCCCGATGCGATGTACACGAAGATCGCTGCTGCGGGATTCTTGCCTCCGAAGACTTGTGAACGAGCGGCAGATCGACTGCCGTGGCCCGATCGACTCTGAGAACAGAAGGGGGCCGTTCTGAGCAGCTGTGTGTTCGCGGTGCGTCGTTCACGGGACGAATGCGCAACACTGCACGTCGTCCGGCCGTCCCTCTGAGAGCGTCTTCACTCTATTGATGATTGCAAGTTCTGTCTCACCCCGGCGAGCTGCCATCTGCCGCGGCACTACGAGCATCACCCGCTTACTGCTTCCGCTCAAACCAGACGTTCGTCAGGCGGCCAGGGAAGCGGCCGCGGGGGCCTTCGCCGACTTTGAGTTCCAGGCCTTCTGTCGTCAGGGAGAGTTCCGGCACGTCCGCTTCGGCGACGAGTTCGTCGTCGACGGTCAGGCGGAGCTTTTGACCCTGCCGCTCCGCCAGGATTTCGTGCCAGCCGGGGCCGAGTTCGCGGTCGTGCGTGAGAAGGGCGCCGGCGGACATTGACCAGACTTTGCCTGAGGGGAGTGCTGTGGTGAAGAGGCGGCCCTGGTAGGTCGCCATCGTCCAGACGCGGCGGAATTTGACGTCCGGGGTTTCGTCGAGCTGTTTGAGACGCGTCCAGGTTGTGTCGCTGTCATGGCGGTAGACTTCGGCTTTCGGCAGCGTTCCGGCGTAGAACGCGCCATTGTGGACGAGCATCCCCATGACCTCCTGCTCTTCCCCGAGGCGGCCGGTGTCGAGCCAGCGGTCGGCGGGACCGAGGCGATAGACCTTCCCGCTGGGCCAGGTGCTGACGTGCAGCGCGTTCTGCCAGGTGGCGAAGGAGTAGTTCTGCGTGACGTCCTGATCGACGAGGCCGAGGTCCGTCCACTCGGTGCCGTTGAAACGGTAGACCGCGCCGCTGTCGTAGCTGGTGGCGTAGAGGTGGCCGCCGTGGACTCCCAGGGCGTTCACGCGGCGGCCGCCGGGGGTGGGGAGGGATGTCCAGGTTTTGCCGCCGTCGTACCGGAAGAAGCCGGCCGGGCGGTAGAGAGACGAGGCGTAGAGTTTGCCGTCGTAGGTGACGAGGGCGGCGACCGCTTCCGTTTGCGGAAGTTCGCCGACCAGCTCCCATTCGCCGGGGCGGACGAAGCGGTAGACCTTGCCCCCCGGAGTCGCGTTGGTCGATTCCGTGAGCGCGGAGCCAGCGAGGCGGTACTTTCCGGTTCCGGCGTAGAGCTGACCTTCGAAGGCGGCGAGCGCGGTGACGGTGTTGGAACTATCGAGCTGGCCGAGCGGCTCCCATTTCCCGGGACCGGCGTAGCGGTAGACCTGACCGGGGGCGTCGCCGGTTTCGCAGGTGCCGACGTACAGGTTCCCGTCGTGGACGGCGATCGAGAACCCGAGGATGGCCGCCCCGGGGCGGCCTTCATCGCGCCAGGTCGGCTCGGTTCCGGCGTCGATGCCGAACTGCAGCTGTCGCCAGTTGGCCTGGCTGGTGGTGCTGCCGGTGTTGTTCCGCAGGCCGAGCGTGAAGCCGTGCCGCGTTTTGGGGTTCCAGAGGCTGACGAGGTCCCCCTGGTCGTGAGAGGCCGTGTGGTCCGCTTCGATGGAGATGTGGACCTTGAAGTCGGATGTGTCCAACGCCGGCATCTGCGATGACGTGACCGGTCCGTCTTTGAGCGGCTCGAGGATGGTCTCCGGGTTGATTTCAGAACGGTCCAGTATTCCGGGAACCGGGTCAGCAGCCGGCACAGGCATCGCGGCCGCTCCGACGGCCAGTATGACCAGCAGTTGCGGAACCAGACGGACAACGAGGAATCGACTCTGTCGCAACATCATGCCGGCTGCCCCTCAAGGCCGTGATGGAGAACTCGCGCGAGCCTGGCGACCTCCGGGCGTCGATTCTGGAGCACGGTGATCGGATTGCACAGCGACCTCGCCGTCGATTCCTCCGGACGGCGGCGCGGGCCTCGCTTTCGCGACTCAAGCGGGCTGCGCGGTCCAGGTCAGAAACGCGTCGAGGATGGCTGTGAGCTTCGATTCATCGCCTGCCCCGCGCCAGACACCCGATTCGACCGAGCAATCCAGCCACTGCGAGCCGATCGGATGACCGTCTGCACCGATGTGGTTGGCAATGGGGACAAAGCGTCTTGAGGCGAGCGCTGTTCCCGTCAGGTCGATGCGGACGATCCAGCCGGGATTGTCGCACGTCTCGATGCGGATCCCGTAGTGATGTTCCCAATCGCCGTCGCACTGTGCGCGATACCACTCACTCAAGGCGGCTAGCTGGTCCATGACATCTCCCACGTCGTGGCGACGGTTCCTCTCGATCAGACGCTATGGCTGGCGAAGGTTGCTGCGCCATACGGCCTGGAGACAGTTTGACGAGCATTCGGAGGGAGAAGCGGCTCTCCAAGTACAACGTGTACTCAGTTGTCCAGCTGGCGAAAGCGAAGATCATATCCCGCCTGGGAAACAATCTTCCCCGCTTCCCTCATGAACGCTTGCGCGATCTCGGGCTGCTCATATTGTCCGACAACCTGAATCGTAACCGTTCGCTCAGTCGCCGTCGGATAGAGCTCATCGAGTTCTCCTCCTTCGATGAAGCGGAGATAGGCGTTGATCTTGTCCTGAAGCAACTGCAAATGGCCCGCCTCGTCGTCCCAGTCCAAATGGTCTGAGATGCACAAGATCGCGGCGCCGGTTGCCGGATCGCTTCCGATGACGTCGATAACGTCTGGTTGATCAATGGACATGGGCGACTCGTTCCTGGGTGGCCAGCCAGGCCCCCCATCTCCATTACTTCGCCGGCAGCGCCTGGATAGCGTCCGCGATGACGTGGCCGTCCGCATTGATGTTGGCGATCTCGACCGCCGACTTACCATTGAGCTCGAACGTCCCGAGCGAGGTCCACACGTTGTCGATCTTCGGAGCCTTCTTCTGGTTGACCGTCACCAGATCGGTGCCGCCGGCGTGGTAGATAGTGACCGGGACGTTGGAGGCGCGGTTGCCGTTGGCCGTGTAGCTCATGCGGAGCTCGTACTGGCCGGGCTTCGTGATCGGCAGCTCGTAACGGACTTTCTTTTCCCCCACCGCCTCATGCGCGTCGTGGGCGTATCCCTCGCCGACATAGCCGTGGATCGTGGTGCCGATCGGCCAGTCGCCGGTCTTCTTCGCGTCCGCGTCGTCGACGACGATTCCGGGGAGCTTCTTCGGATCGAGCGGCGGTTGGGACGGGCCGCGGCCGGCGGGGATCGTCAGGACCTGGCCCTGGGCGTCGAGATGCTTGCGGAGCCGGGCGTACTCCAGGTCCTGAACCGCGATGCCGTCGTCGATGCAGAGACTGGCGGCGGTGGCGGCCGATTCGCCGAGGATCATGAACACCGGCTCCATCCGGATCGAGCCATAAGCGATGTGCGAGCAGGAGAGGCAGACCGGGACGAAGAGGTTGGTGCACTCCTTCTTCTTCGGCACGATCGCCTTGTAGGAGATCAGGTACGGGCCGCCGGGGCTGACCTGGACGTCCCCTTCGTTGCGGACGTGGCCGGTCTCGTCGACGAACCGCTGGCAGTTGTGGGAGTCCATATTGTAGGAGCCCATCCCGACCGGATCGGGACAGATCCTCTGGCGGCGGCAGTCCTGCTCGGTCTGGACGTAGTCGCCGATCATCCGGCGGCCTTCGCGGATGTAGCACCAGAAGGGAAAGTGGCCGTTGTCGGTGAACTCGTCTTTGGCCCAGCCCCAGCGGGAGACTTCCTTTTTGATGTTCTCCGGGACGCGGTCGTGCGTGGCCAGGACCCAGAACAGGCCGCGGACGTACATCTCGTGCAGCTTGAGGATCTCTTCCCGCTGCTCGTCGTCGCCGTCCGGGTAGTCGTAGTTCATGCTGATGAAGTCGGTCGAGACGGCGTGGTTGTTGTTCACGTCCGTCTTCCGGTTGGGCATCATCCCGATGGAGAGCGGCAGCCGCGGATCGCCCGCCTCGAAGTTCCGGAACAGCAGTTCGAAGTACTGCGGGTCGTAGCCCTCGGGCTTGGCGAACGGAACCTGATTCTCCTTGTTGTCCGTGATGCAGACGCGGTAGTTGTAGGCCTGCATCCGATTGTCCTCGGATCCGGCCGGAGCGAGCGTGGGGAAGATGCCGGGGAGCAGTCCGCTGGTCTTGTCGCCCGGCTTGACGAACGGGTCGACCGGCTTGATGAACTGGTGCGATCGCGAGACCTGGACGCCGTTGATCGTTTCGCCGTACTTCTCATTCGACTCGCGGCCGATCGAGTACCAGACCTCGGCGGCCTGCATCAGGTCCCCCTCGTAGGTCGTGTCGATGAACTGCTTGCCGGCGAACGTTTTGCCGGACTTCGTGGTGAGGGAGACGATCCGGGCGCCCTCTTTTTTTACGCCGTTTTCGCGCTCGAGCCATTCGCCGAGGACGATGTCGACTTTGACTTCGCCGAGCATGGCTTTGAGGGTCGCTTCGGCGACTTTGGGTTCGAAGGTCCACATGGCGTCATCGGCGGCGCGGAATGGCTTGTAGTTGTCCCGCTTCTCCTGGACCCAGGCGGCGTCGTTCTCGTAGTGCTTTTTGATTCGCTGGTAGAAGTTCCGCGACAGGCCGCCGATGACGGACTTGTCTCCGGAGTCGGTGGAGCCGAGGCCGCTGACGGTCAGGCCGCCGAGGTGCTGCTTGGGCTCGATGAGGACGACCGATTTTCCCATCCTGGCGGCCTGGATGGCGGCGGCGACGCCGCCGGAGGTGCCGCCGTAGATGACGACGTCGTAGGACTTGGTTTCGGCCGCGGCCGCGGGGAGAGAGCAGGTCGCGAAGAGCAGCCATCCCGTGGCGACAATCAGTCCGATCGAGCGGAGCATCTCAAACCCCCGTGTGTGCGACGTTGTGCGACCGGCCCGCAGGCCATCGGGACGTCGTGGGGACACAATAGTGAGCGGACCTCGGATCGGCCAATCCGCACGCAACGACTTCGCGCCGGCCGACGAGGGAGTCTGAACCACAGAGAGTGCGGAGACTCACAGAGGGAGAGGGAGAATGGGGGCCACAGATGAACACAGATACACACAGATCAAGGCAGGGGAATGCCGACCTCACAGCCTGGTCTGTCCTGCCTCCGGATTAGTGAAAATTAGCGGAGATCAGTGTTCCTCCCTTTCTTTTCTTGAAAGCGATTGGGAACACTCATTGTCGCTAATGATCGCTAATCCGGAGACGTCTCTTTCTCGGTGATCTTTCCGCGTCTCTCTGTGGTTCAAAAAGGACCGCGCAATCCTCTGTCATCAGCTTGGCCGCCCGAAGCGCGAGCGAGGAGCGAATTCCCTCGCTCGCGCTTCGGGCTAGTGTGAGCATCCAAACAGCCCCTGACACCGAATACCTGGCCTCTGACACCTCCCACGCTACTTCAGCGTCGACAGGTACTCGACGAGGTCGCGGAGGTCGGTGAGCGACATCTTCTTGACGATGTCGCTCGGCATGCCGCTGATTCCTTTGGCGGTCTCGTCGATCTCGTCCTTGGCGATCGTCACGACGCTGCCGTCGGCGAGCATGAGCTTGAGTTCCTTGTCGGTCGACTCCTTGACGATGCCGGAGTAGCTCTGGCCGCTGGTGGTGAGGACGATCAGGGACTCGAAGCCTTTGGCGATCGCCTTGTTGGGGACAACGATCGACTCCAGGAGATACTCCCGCGGCTTGTCCTGGGCGATCTTCGTCAGCTCCGGACCGACCGCGCCCCCTTCGCCTCCGGCGGTGTGGCAGCGGCGGCAGGAGAGGTCGCCGCGGCCGAAGAACAGCTCGCGGCCGCGCTCGGCGTTTCCTCCGAGCAGAGCGACGCGGTAGCGGGCGACTTCATCGTCGGCCGGGAGGGTCTTCTCCCAGGCTTCGACCATGGACTTCAGGTCCGGCCGGGCTCGTCCCGCTTCGAGGAGGTCGAGCTGGATGGCCGGCTCGACTTCGCCTTTGGCGAGGCGATCGAGCCAGGACTTCAGGACGTCGTCCGCCTCTTTCGACTTGCGGGCCGCGAGGTCGGCGATGGCCGCCTGCTTCTCCGTGGCGTCGCCGGAGTCGAGGGCTTTGCTGAGGAGGGGGACCGCTTCTTCGGGGCGGACGCGGACGATGGCGCGACGGGCCTGGATTCGGACGAGCTTTTCGGGATCGGTGAGGAAGGTCGAGGCGAGGTCGCCCGCTTTGGGGGACTTCAGGTCCGAGATCGCCTGGAGGGCGGCGGCGCGGGCTTCGGCGGAGTGGGAGGTGTCGGCGAGGATCCCGGCGAGGACCGGTCCCACTTCCTTGATGCCGTACTGCGCCGCGAGGCTGGCGGAGGCCTTGCGGATGGCGTCGCCGCCGGTGAACAGGCCGCCGAGGACCGGCTTGAGAGCGGCCGCGACGTCGTCGCCGTTGTGCTTGGGACGCGGGCGATGCTCTCCGGTCACACGGTCGAGGAGGACTTCATTGGGCCAGAGCTTAAGTTCTTCGATTGCCTCCTGCCGCAGGTTGGCGGGGAGGTCGGGATCGGCGGCGAGGCGGGCGACGCGCCCGGCGGCTTCGGCGGTGCCGAGTTGGAAGTTGGCGGCCAGGGTCCGCCGGACGAGGCCGTCCTGCAGGTCTTTCGGGAGGCTTGAGGTCGATCGGCTGGCGAGGGCGGCGAGGGCCGGCCAGGCATCGCGGATTCCTTCGTCGTAGATGGCCCGCGCGGCTTCCACGAGGATCTGCGGATCGACGTCGTTCAGGAAGCGGGACAACTCGGGGGACTTCTGACGGCGGAGGGCGACCACGCCGCCGAGCCGTACGGCGGCCACGGGATGCCGGGCGAGTTCCGCCAACGCCGCGGCCTTGGTCGACCGGGCGAGAGCGAGCGTTGCGGCGTGGCGAATGACTGGGTCGCGGTTGGCGTTCTCACGGAGGACTTCGCACAGCGGGTCGAGGAACGAGCCGCCGTCTAGCAGGCCGCGCTCGACAAGCTGTCCCACCGCCAGAGCGGCCAGGCTCCGGACGCGGAGCGAGTCGTCGCGGAGGAGCGCGGTGAGATCGCTCGTGGCATCGGCGGCGGGCTGGCGGGCCGAGTCGCCGAGGACGCGGGCCGCCTGGGCCCGGATTTCCGGATCGGCGTCCTTGAGGAGCACTGTGAGCTGCTTCTGGGCCGGGGCCGAGCCGCCACGAGCGCGCTGGCCGAGACCCCAGATGGCGTGACGCCGAACGACGTCACTGGCGGGAGCGGCGGTGAGGTGGACCAGTTCTTGTTCAAAGCCGTTCTCGGCCATCGCGATCTGGGCTTCGAGGCGGACGCGGCGGTCGGCGTGGCTCAGGAGGCGGCCGAGCTCGTCGGCATTCCGCTGAGTGAAACCTTCCCGCATGAGTGTGGCGGCGTTGGCGATCGCCGGGTTCTTGGCTGCTTCAGGAGCTTCGAAGCGGTAGATCCGCCCTTTGCCGAGGCCCGACCAGCCGTTGACCCAGTCGGAGAGATAGAAGCCGCCGTCGTAACCGAACTCGACGTCGGTGGCGAGAATGTGCCACAGGAACTCGTGGGCGTCCGTCATCTCGAACGTCGCACCGTTCGGCTTGAGACCAAAGGAGCGGACGCCGCTGTTCCCCGGCTGGCCGCGGAAGTCGACGAGGAAGAAGTGACCCTGGTAGCGGTCGGGCAGTCCGACGCCGGGATAGTAGGCCAGACCAGAGGGACCGTCCGAAAAATTGGCGATCGGCGGGACGGTGTAGGCGACGTGGTCTTCTTTGTACGGGTGCCAGATCCGTTCCCGGTTCCACGGGCCGCGGTCGGCGAGGTACTGGTAGTACATCCGCCAGCCGATATCGCCCCCTTCGACGATGTAGGTCCAGCGGGCTTTGTCACCGCCGTCAGAGTTGTTGTCGCAGGTGAAGAGGTTGCCGTGGTCGTCGAACGCCAGCTCCTGCGGGTTGCGGAGGCCGTGGGCGAAGACTTCCAGATGCGACCCGTCCGGCTCGCAGCGGAAGACGGCGCCGGTGTCGGGGCGGACGAGCTTTTTTCCTTCGAAATCGATGTTGTAGCCGCGGTCGCCGATGCTGAAGTAGATCCGGCCGTCCGGTCCGAGCGTCAGGCCGTGGAGGTCGTGACCGCGGAAGGCGACGCGGACGCCGTAGCCGTGATGGAGGGCGGTCTTTTCTTCCGCGACACCGTCGTTGTTGGTGTCCTTCAGCATCCAGAGCTTGGGGATGCAGGTGAAGTAGACGATTCCCCGGCGGGCCAAAAGCCCCGCACCGGTGCCGTCGAGGATGTCGTTGAAGCCGTCGGCGTAGACGGTCGACTGGTCGGCCTTGCCGTCGCCGTCGGTGTCGACGAGGCGGCGGATGCGGTCGTGTTCCTTGCCGTAGCCGGCGACTTTGTCACCCAGGTGCTTCCGGAACATGGCGGCCCGGTCTTCGACCGTCTGGAGGGACAGGTCGTCGTTGAGCCAGTTCATGTGGCTGCGGTTGTCTTCGACCCCTTTCTCCTGGCGGAAGGTTTCGGCGACGAAGAGGCGGCCCTGTTCGTCGATGGCGATCGCCACGGGGTTGGCGAGCAGAGGTTCGGCGGCCCAGACGGAGCCGGTCATTTCCTTGGGGATCTGGAAGCCCTTCAACGAGAGTTCCGCTTCGTTGGAGGCGGGGGCGATGGGCGGGTTGTAGGCCGGTTCGGCGGCGAAGGTCGCGGCGAGTCCGAGGGACAGGAGGCCGCAGACCACGATGGAGAGCGGGGAGATCAGTGTGAAGGAACGGCGCATCGACTGGTGAATTCGGGAAGGCGGGCGGACGCATCGGGAAACTTTCATTTTGCCGGGGGAGCGGACTGCCGTCGAGGCAGACGGATGATTCATCGTGCAGGTGAACCGGGGTCCAGGGGGTCACCCCTGGTGGGGAGTGCAGAGGGGCGACGCCCCTTTGCCCGCCGGAGGCCGTCTCGTCGAGAGATGTCTGAAGGAGTGAGTGTCCAAGCGCGGACAACGTGCCGCATGCCCCCACACCAAACCCGCGGGGATTGCAAAGCCAGCTGTGTCGATTGAGGGAGTCCTCATAGCTGTTACCACAAAGGGAGCATCCGTTGCTGACCACGGTTCCTCATCGAAGCGCCTCCGGCGGCAAGGGGTTGCCCCCTTGACCCCGGCTGCCGTCGCACATTGGGTTTGAGCAAACAACGTCGTGCCGGCGAGGACGGCGTTCGGGCCACTCCGATTGAAGTGCGCACCATTCATGTCAGAATGTCGCCCCAGGCCCCGCCCCCGAAGCGAACGGATCGCTCCGAACCGGCCGCCGCACTCGTTTGTCCGGTGCTCGAATCCCATTCGAGTCGCCCACCCCCAGGAAGCCCCCGCCGTGGCCCACACCGACACCTCCAGCGAAGAAACGATCGCCCTCTTCCAGAAGTACGTCATCCCCAACTACCGGCGGTACCCGATCGCACTCGTCAAAGGGGAAGGCTCCACCGTCTGGGACGCCGAAGGAAACCGCTACCTCGACTTCTTCCCCGGCTGGGGCTGCAACATCCTCGGCTACTCCCCCGAACGCGTCGTCCGGGCCATCCAGGAACAGGCCGCCACACTCATCCACGTCCCCAACACCTGGTACATCGAAGCCCAGGGACGCTTCGCCGAAGCCCTCTGCACCCGCTCCTTCGGCAAGGCCTTCTTCTGCAACAGCGGCGCGGAAGCCAACGAAGGGGCGATCAAACTCGCCCGCATGCACACCCCCGCCGGCAAGTACAAGATCATCACCTTCGAAAACGGCTTCCACGGACGAACCTTCGCTGCCGTGACCGCGACCGCCCAGCCCAAGTACCACGAGGGAATCAGCCCCCTCCTCCCGGGCTTCCTCTACGCCCCCCACAACGACCTCAAGGCGGTCAAGGAACTCGTCGACGACGAGACCTGCGCCATCCTGATCGAGCCGGTCCAGGGCGAAGGGGGCGTCAACATCCCCTCCGTCGAATTCCTCCAGGGGCTGCGGGACCTGTGCGACGAGCGCGGCCTGCTCCTGATCTTCGACGAAGTCCAGACCTGCATGGGACGGACCGGGAACTGGTTCGGCTACCAGACCTTCGGCGTCCAGCCGGACATCATGACGCTCGCCAAGGGGGTCGCCGGTGGCGTCGCCTGCGGTGCGATCATCTGCAAGGACGAGATCGCCCCCAGCCTCCGGCCGGGCATGCACGCCAGCACCTTCGGCGGGAACCCGATCGCCATGGCGGCGGGGATCGCGACCGTCGAGACGATCGAGGAAGACGGACTGCTCGACAATGTCCAGGTCATGTCGGAGCGGTTCCGGGCACACTTCGAGGCGCTGAAGGCCGAACTGCCGATCATCGACGAAGTCCGGGTGTGCGGGATGATGGTCGGCGTCGAGCTGACGACGAACGCCATGCCGGTGGTCGGCAAGTGCATGGAGAAGGGGCTGCTCGTCAACGCCACGCACGACACGGTCGTGCGACTGCTGCCGGCTCTGAATGTGACCGCGGAGGACGTCGACGAGGGATGTGAGATCCTGAGCGGCGTCCTGCGGCAGATGGCCGCGGAGGCGTAAGTCGTTTCGAGCCCGCCACGAGGGAATTGTCTGCCATGGACTGTGAACTCGATGTGGGCCGGTCGGCGCTGCTGACCGATCTCGCGATGTGCATCAATTACTACCGGCTGTTCTCGCCCGGTCTGTATTGCTGCGTCCACGCGACCGTTCAGCTCGACGACGAGATCCGGTTCCGCCCCGGCGTCACCGTGATGGTGAACCACGGGGCGCTCAAGCAGTGCAATCCCGAACCGGACTACGACTGTTTCCGGGGGCCGCCGAACTTTGTGCTTGATGTGTTCCCCGGGAACGACCTGCTGGACTACGAGCACCGACGGGCGTGCTTTGAGCGGAGCGGCGTGATCGAGTACGTGGCGGTGCGGGACACCGATCCGGTGGAGTGGATCTGGAACCGGCGGACGGATGGGCGGTTCTCGGTGGTAGAGACCGCCGGAAGCGAACTGATCATGAGTACGGCCCTGCCGGGGCTGTGGATTCCCGCCGACGCGCTGAGGCATCGCGACTGGTGGGCGATCATGGCGGCGATTGCGCGGGGCGTGAGCCGGGTCGGGCATCACGACTTGATGGAGACAATCTGGAAGCCCGGGAAGAACCGATCCTGACCGCGGGCCGCCGCCGATGAACTTTCGCTTCGCGACGCACGCCGATGCCCCTGAGCTGGCCGCTTTGAATCACGCTCTGATTCGAGACGAGGGACACCGCAATCCGATGACCGTCGGGCAACTGGCCCAGCGAATGACGGAGTTCCTCGCGAACGGATATCGGGCGACTGTCTTCGAGATCGACGAGTCGACCGCCGGCTATGCCCTGTACCGGTTTGACCCCGAATGGGTTTATCTGCGGCAGTTTTACGTGCGGCCCGAGTGCCGTCGGCGGGGAATCGGCCGAGCGGCCCTCCAATGGCTTCGCGCCAATGCCTGGACCGATTCCCGGAGAGTTCGCGTCGAGGTGCTTGTGGGAAACACGGCCGGGATCGCCTTCTGGCGCGCGGCTGGCTTTGCCGACTACTGCCTGACGCTGGAACTGGAGCGAGGCGGTTGACTCACTCGCTCTTTGGCTTCCTGGGAGAGCGGGCTGGTCGAGCGGTTGTCTGGGCCGACGTGTTGAGAGCGATGGCGGCGCGGATCAGGGCTTTCAGCCCCTTTTCGTTGATCTTGTCCCCCTCGCGGAAATCGATGGCGCGGCGGGTGTTTCCTTCCAGGCTGGAGTTGAAGAGGCCGGCCGGATCCGGGAGCGAGGCCCCCTTGGGGAAGGTCAGCTTCACCGCGGCTTTGTAGGACTCGCCGGTGCAGAGGATTCCGGCGTGCGACCAGACCGGGACGCTCCACTTCCACTCCTCGACGACTTCGGGATCGGCGTCCCGGATGAGGGCGCGGATCCGCGTGAGCGTCTCGCCCCGCCAGTCGCTGAGCTCCTGAATTCTCGCGTCGATCAGCTGAGAGGGCGAAGCGTCGATCTTGGCGTCTTTCGAGCTGCTGGCTGCTTTCTTCATCGTGTTCTCGCTTGGCCGTGACTGGTGCCTCGCCGATCTGTCACATTCGTTCGCCGGGCATCTGGCTGGCCTGCTTCACCCAATTGACGAATTGAGCTTCGTCGAGCGAGTCGTCTTCGCGGATGTCGAGGTAGCGGACTTCCTTCTGCTTGGACTCACCCGGCGGGAGGGGGCGGAGGGAGGCGCCTCGGAAGAAGGCGACTTTGACGTACTTGTTGAAGACATGGAGGCCGAGGAACCAGCCATCGCCCTCGATACCGTAGAGGGGCGAATTCCATTTGACCGCCTTCTGGACGTGGGGGACGGTCCGGGTGATCAGGGCGTCAAGGCGGCGGCCGAGGTCGCTTTTCCAGCCGGGCATCGCTGCGATGTAGGCCTGGACCGGGGCGTCGCCGTAGCCCTTGGCGATCTGCGGGTTGCCTCCTGAGAGGAGGACCGGCCCGGCTCCGTCCGCGGAAGCGGACTTCGCGGCGGCCTTCCGCGGTTTGGTCGCCTTCGCGGTGGCTCGCTTGGCCGCAGTGGTCTTCGCCGCGGTTTTCTTCGCGGGCGTCTTCTTCGTTGCTTTGACCGCTTTCTTGGGCGTCTTGCCGGCCATCGTGGTCACTCTCGATGTGCGGGAGCGGGGGCGTCGATGATGCGCTTTATACCGTCACTCCGCCGGAACGGCTGCGGCGTCCTTCGAGAACAGCCGCCGGAGGAGGTGTCCCTTCCACATCCAGAGGCCGGAGAGGGCCAGGATCGGGAGGAAGACGTACCGCGTGGGGCCGGCGTACTTGGGGATCTCTTCGAACGGACTGTAGACGTAGCCGAAGATCGGGATGCTGAAGACGATGTGGATCCAGCGGACGATGGCGCGTTGCGTGCTTGGCTTCATGGTGTTGTGGTGGGCGGTGGAGTGGGCTCCGTCCTGATGGGGCTTCTACGGCGCGTCGGTCGTCCGTTTCGCGACGACGGTGGCGAGCTGGCCGAGCATTCGGGCCCAGCCGTATTCGGCTCCCTTGAAGGCCTGGTCGCCGCCGACCTGGGAGAGATCGAAGCCGGCGTGCTCGAACAGGAGCCGCGTGCCAGGGCCGTCGGGTTCGAGGCGGTAAGAGACCTGGGTGTTGGCGACGGGGCCGGCGACTGACCAGGAGAAGACGAGGCGGCTGGGGGGCTCGCACTCCAGGACCTCGCAGCGGACGGTGAGGCCGTCGAAGCGGACCTTGGGGTTTGGCGGGACCTGGAACGTGAACTGGTGGCCGACGCGGGGTTCGAAGTCGTTGGGGTACATCCACTCGGCGAGCGTGGCGCGGTCGGTGATGGCCTGCCAGACCTGTTCCGGTGGTTGTGGGAAGAGGAGTTCTCTTCGAATGATGTTGTTCATTCCGGCTTTCTTTTCGCGAGCAGTTCCTGGAGACGGCGGAAACGCTCGTCCCAGAACTGTTCGTAGTGGGCCATCCAGTCCCGCACCGGGGCGAGGCCGCCGGGGACGAGGCGGTAGTGTCGTTCGCGGCCGTGCCGCTGCTCCGAGACCAGGCCGGCGTTCAGCAGGATGCGGAGGTGCTGGGAGACGGCGGGGCGGCTCATCTGGAACTCGCCCGCGATGGTGTTGACCGAGCGCTCGGCCTCGACGAGCAGGTCCAGCATCCGGCGACGTGCGGGGTGGCTGATGGCCCCGAAGACATCCGGTTCTCGTTCTGAGGTCATCACCATGCGGGACACAATAGGTAAGGGAAGTCTTACCAGTCAAGCGAAGTGCGAGTTGGGGAATTCGTCAAACCGTTCCTGCCGGCACGGCTACGCCATCTCAAACCCAACGTGCCTCGGCAGCCTGGGGTCAAGGGGGCCACGCCCCCTTGCCGCCGGAGGCACTTCCATGAGGAACCGTGGGACACAACGGGCGTCCGCTTTGTGGGAAATCTCCCGACGAGAGGGCCTCCGGCGGGCAAAGGGCCACACAGGCCCCTCCGCACTCCCCACCAAGGGCGAGCCCCTGGACTCCGGCTGGGGTGTGCACATCGAGACGGAAGGTGCGCTCCGCTTCACTCTGCGGTGGTCGCGACGAGCAGTTCCTCAGAGTTGCTGGGAGGACGAAGGCCGTCAGTCCGACCGGCGAAGTAGCGATCGCCGAGTTCAACGGCCGAGACATGCTGAACATGGCGGAAGCCGCATTCGCGGGCGAGGTCGAGCATCTCCGCGGGCGTAAAGAAGCTCAGGAAGGGAGTCCCGCTCGCCTTCGCCCCTTCGACCGCTCGCTCCAGGCCGGGCCGGATCGCCGGATCCGCGAACTCGATCGGCAGAAGGAACGACATCACGAATGTCGAACCCGGCGCCAGATGCGTCATCCGGCGGAGCGTGGCGGCGATCGCTCCACGGGTCAGGTACATGCTGACCCCCAGCGAGGCGACGACCGCCGGCCGGCTCGCATCGAAGCCGTTCTCGACAAGCCGCTGCCACCAGTCATCGCCCGCCTCGAAGTCGACCGGAACGAGCCGCAGGAACGGAGGCACGCCGAGCCCCAGTTCGGTCAGACGCTGGCGTTTCCACTGCTGGGGGCCGGGCTGGTCGACCTCGAAGACGAGCATCCGGGAGCCGATCTCCGGGCGTCGCTGAGCGAAGGTGTCGAGCCCCGCCCCGAGAAGAACGTACTGGCCGACGCCGCGGTCCGCCTGCTCCGCCACGAGGTCTTCGACAAAGCGGGCGCGGGCCACGATCGCCGCCCGAAACGGCTTCGTGAACGGGCTCATGTCCGGTCGGTTCCGCCAGCCGTCCTCCGGCGCGGCGAGCTTGAGGCCGAGGTCGTCTTCGAAGACGTGCGGCGGCGGATCGACTTCGACGTGCAGGGCCCGCCACAGGGCGACCCGTATGGCGGTGTTGTCCGGTTCGATGAGAGACGGGCTCTGGCTCATGGCTGTTGAACTCCCCGAAGCGGAGTCTGCCCCGACCTCCGCCGACTCGTGGTGCCCCCCCTGCCCCAGAGTTTCCACCCCCTCCGTCGCCCGTTCAATCGTGGTGACGTTCCGGGGATCCGGAATCGATTCCCGATCGTGTCGCGCTCGACCAGAACCTTCGGGATCGACCGCAGCAGCGGCTGTCAATGGATGCAAGGTCCCGGGGCCGGACAGGTTAGTTTTCGCGGTCGTGTCGACGCGGTAAACCTTGATGCGTGCGGTGGTTTCCGTCGTTTCGGAAAAGGTCTTGCGACCATACCATTCCTTGTGACCCGCGGTGTGCGCTTGTAAACTCTCGCCGCGCAATTAAGCGAAGAACCGCATTTTCGGAGGAAATCAGAAGTGGCAGTTGCCGTCGGTATCAATGGATTCGGTCGAATTGGACGTATCTCGCTGCGGGCCATGCTTAAGCGTGGCGGTGAATTCGATGTGCTGGCCATCAACGACCTCAGCGATCCGAAGGCGCTGGCTGTTCTCTTCAAGTACGACAGCATCCAGGGTCGCTACGAAGGCGAAGTGAAGGCTGAAGGGGACTCGCTCATCATCGACGGCAAGAAGATCAAGGTCGTCGCCGAGCGCGATCCGGCCAAGCTGCCGTGGAAGTCGATGGGCGTGAAGGTCGCCCTCGAGTCGACCGGCTTCTTCACGAAGCGGGCCAACGGCGACAAGCCGGGCTACGACAGCCACCTCGCCGCCGGTGCCGAGAAGGTCGTCCTGTCGGCTCCGTCCGACAAGGACTCCCCGACGGACTACACCTGCGTCATGGGTGTGAACGACGCCGGCCTGACCGCCGCTCACAAGACCGTCTCGAACGCGAGCTGCACCACCAACTGCCTGGCCCCTCTGGCCAAGGTCCTGGATGAGCAGTTCGGCATCGAGAAGGGGCTGATGACCACGGTTCACGCCTACACGAACGACCAGCGCGTCTCGGACCAGATCCACAGCGATCTCCGCCGGGCCCGTGCGGCCGCTCTCAACATCATCCCGACCTCGACCGGTGCCGCGAAGGCGGTCGGCGAAGTGCTGCCGAAGCTGAACGGCAAGCTGACCGGGATTTCGCTCCGCGTTCCGGTTGGAACCGGCTCGGTGACCGACCTCGTCGCCGTCATGGGCAAGACCGTGACCGTCGAGTCCGTCAACGCCGCGATCAAGGAAGCGGCCGAAGGTCCTCTCAAGGGGATCCTGGTTTACAACACCGACCCGATCGTCTCGAGCGACGTCATCGGTCACCCGGCTTCGAGCATCTTCGATGCGAGCTGGACGCAGGTCATCGGCGGGAACCTCCTGAAGGTTCTCAGCTGGTACGACAACGAGTTCGGCTACTCCAACCGGACGGCCGACCTGATCGCCAAGATTGCGAAGCTCTAAGAGTCGAATCACGAGAGCCATCTGCGGCACGGTCCGGAGATGGCTCTCGGTCTATACCGAACCTGTTACGTGCGTTGCTTTTCCGTTTGCCCCTCCGCTGAGGTTCCGCGAACGGAGTGTTCGCTCTGGACGCAACCCGGGCGACTTTGCACAATTTACACTCCCTTCAGATACGCAGTCGGTCGGAAGCGATCGAATGCGAAGCGGAACCAGGATTCTGGTGACCGCATCATTCCTTAAGGATATCCCCTACTGATGGACTATTCGGTCCATGTGCAACGACTGCACGCTCAGCGTCCCGCTATTGCGCCTTCGATGTTGAAGTGCGATTTCGGCGATCTGGCGGGGGATCTTCGGCGGCTTGATGAAGGGCAGGCTCCGGTCATTCACTGGGATGTGATGGACGGGCATTTCGTTCCGAACCTGTCCTACGGGGCGATGGTGATCGAACGGAATCGGGCGCGGACGAAGACCCTCTTCGATGCGCACCTGATGGTGTCCGACCCGGCCAAGTACCTGGACGAATACGTCAAGGCGGGCTGCGAACTCATCACATTCCATATTGAAGCCGTTCCCGACCCGGTCCCGCTGCTCAGACGGATTCGCCAGTCCGGCTGCGGCGCGGGAATTGCCCTGAATCCAAAGACCTCCGTCGAGGCGATTCGGGGCGCGGTCGGAGAATGCGACCTGGTTCTCGTGATGAGCGTGGAACCGGGGTTCGGCGGACAGTCCTTCATCCCCTCCGCTCTGGAGAAGGTGCGGGAAGTCCGGCGGACGTTCGGCAAGGAGGTCCTGATCTCCATCGACGGTGGGATCGGGACAAAGACCATCGCTTCCGCGGCTGAGGCTGGCGCGGATGTGTTTGTGGCGGGTAGCGCCATTTTCGACCAGCCCGACTACCGCACGGCGATCAACGAGCTCAGGCAACTTGCCGAGCAGGGTCGCCGCGGCGCACATTGAGAGCCTTCGGGTTCCATGTCACAGATTGTGATTCGCCCCGGCGAAACGGATTTCGATGTCCAGCATCGGATTCAAGGGGCCCTCGACCTCCCGCTCACCGAGCGGGGCCGGTCGCAGATTAACGAGATCGTGAATCAGCTTCGCGGCCACGATCTCGACGTCATCTACACCTCTCCTTCCGAGCCGGCCCGCTCTACGGCCGAGGCGGTCGGCGAGATCCTCGATGTCCCCGTTCAGCCGATCCCCGGGCTCTGCAATGCCCATCTGGGATTGTGGCAGGGGATGCTCGTCGACGAGATCCGCCGCAAGCAGCCTCGCGTCTTCAAGCAGTGGGAAGACGAGCCGGAGGCGATCTGCCCTCCCGAAGGGGAGTCGTGCGAGGACGTCTATCAGCGGGTCCATCGGGGCCTCCGGAAGCCGATGCGGCGGGACGAGAGTTTCGCCATTGTCGCTTCGGAGCCGGTGGCGACCGTGATCGTCTCGGTCCTCAAGGGGAAGCAGCCCGAGTTCTGCGGTCCCCATACGGGAGGATGTTCCCGGCAGCTCGTCGAGTTTGTTGACGCGGACGCGGAACGTTCCGATGATCTCCTGACTTCCTCCAACCCGTTTTTGTGGTGGCGGGGCGTGGCACAGCAGTGACCGTCTCGGACGCACGGTGGAGGTCCGGGGTCGAGAGTTCAGGGTGAGAGCTGAGCGCGAAACGCCCTCGGCCCTCGCCTTTTGAACCTGGCTTTTCCCTCCCGGGATCCCGAAATGGATGCGGACGCCGTCAACGCGACCGAGAACGGTCTGCCTCAGTCTCCTCCGGATGCCCCTGCGCCGCTGAAAGAGCCGCGCAAGAAACGTGGCGTTCCCGAGGGGCTGTGGATCCGCTGCGAGCGCTGCCAGGCGCCGAACTTCCGCAAGCACCTCGAGCAGAACCTGAACCTCTGCCTGGAGTGCGGCCATCACTTCTACGTCCCGGCCAAGTTGCGGATCGCGCAGCTGCTGGACGCGGACTCGTTTGAAGAGTGGTTCCCGAACCTCATGCCGGTCGATCCGCTCGGGTTCACGGACAAGAAGGCCTACAAGGTCCGTCTGGTCGAGGAGCAGAAGAAGACGGGGATGAACGACGCGTGCGTCGTCGGCAAGGGGTATATGCGGGGCCGTCCGCTCGTCTTCGGCCTGACCGACTCCTCGTTCATCATGGGGAGCATGGGCTCGGTCGTTGGCGAGAAGCTGACGCGGGCGATCGAAGAGGCGACGAAACAGAAGCTGCCGCTCCTCATCATCAGCGGTTCGGGGGGCGGAGCCCGGATGCACGAGGGGATTTTCTCGCTCATGCAGATGGGGAAGGTTTCGGCGGCGCTGGCCCGTTATCACGAATGCGGCGGGCTCTACATTTCTGTCCTGACGAACCCGACGATGGGTGGTGTGGCCGCCAGTTTCGCTTCGCTGGGGGACATCGTGATCGCTGAGCCGGAGGCGCTGATTGGCTTCGCCGGGCCGCGGGTCATCGAGGCGACGGTCAAGCAGAAGCTTCCCGAGGGCTTCCAGAAGAGCGAGTTCCTGCTGAAGAAGGGCTTTGTCGACCGCATTATTCCTCGTCCGGAGCTCCGGACGGAGATTTCGCGGATCATCGACTACTGCACGCGGTAGATCACCGGGTCCAGGGGCACCCTGGTCAGGGGGTGCAGGGGGCAGAATGCCCCTTGCCCGCCGGAGGCCTAGCCGTCGGGGACTGTCTGAAGGAGCACATGTCCAAGCGGGGACAACGTGCCGGATGCCCCCTCACCAACCCGCGGGGATTGCAAAGCAAGCGGTGTCGATTGAGGGAGTCCTCATAGCCGGGACCACAAAACGGACGTCCGTTGTGTCCCACGGTTCCTCATGGAAGTGCCTCCGGCGGCAAGGGGGCGAGGCCCCCTTGACCCCAGCGGCCGTGGCACGTTGGGTTTGAGCCAACAGAACCGCGTCGGCCAGCATGCGGTTTAAATCTCTCGCGCGGGCTCCGTCTGCGGCGGCGGCCCCTCCTTCGGAACCTCCGGCTTCTTGCGGTTCCTCCGACTCTTCGCCCGCTCCGCGTCCGCCGCGTTCGACGGATCGTACAGACGAATGTCGAACACGTTCATACTGTGCTCGACACTCAGGCGATTGAGCGCCTCCGCCTTCCACTGGTAATACTCCTTGTTCCGCAGCCGCGAGAGCTCCTGCGACTGAATCGTCGTCCCCTTCCGCGTGTCGACGACATCGACCGAAGCGGTCCAGGTCTTCGTATCGAGATCCTTCTCCTCCAGCACCATCAGGAACGGCCAGCGGGCGGGACAGTTGTTGCTCACGATCAGCGCCCGGTACTGCGCCGCGTCCCGCTGCCAGATCTTCCGGCCATCGTGCCCCACCACGAACAGCGGCCCCGTGAACTCCGTCCGCAGGTACGACTCGAAGTGCCGGGCCAGGCTGTAAGCATGGATCTGCCGCCGCCGCGGATCGGACTTGTCGGGCTGCTCCCGGTATCCGGTGTTGCCGTAGGTCCACGTGAAGATCCCGTACCGGTGGCCGTCGTCCCGGACGACGAACCCGTCGAGCTTCGGAATCGCGGCCAGCTCCGTCCGGAAGAGCGTCTCACCGGTCCGGAAATGGACGATCTCGAACGCCCCTTCCGGAGTCAGGAACGCGAGGTTCTCGCCATCCGCGGAGGTCCACTCCGTCCCCGGCGGGAAGGCGCGGTTCCAGACGTCGGCCTTCTTGACGGGATCGAACATCCGGTAGCGGATCCCCTCTTTGCTCACCGCGGCGGCCAGGATGTGCCGTCCCCACTCCGCTCCGCGGCGGCTGCGGACGACGTCCTTGGGGACCGACGCTTCCCCAACCTGCGCCCCGTCGGCGGTCCGGTAGATCTGGAGCAGCGGAGAGAATGGAGCGCACAGGACGACGTATTCCTCGTCCATCAGGATCTCGCACCCTTCCGGGAGCTCGCTTCGCGTCCAGTGCAGCTGGCCGGTTGCCGGGTGGACGCAGAACAGGCGATTGCCACGCTGGTAGCACAGGGAGTCGAACGTCGGCTGGCCGACGTTGCCGCAGTGCCCTGCCCCGGTCGGTCCCGGGACGAGCGGCGCCCGGATCCCTTCCCGCAGCTCTTCGGGCATGATCGATCGTCCGCGGAGCTGGCCGGAGAACTGCGACTGCGGGGTGTCGACGAGCGGCTCGTTGAGGACTGATTCACCGGTTGCGGAGTCGACGACCAGGACCCGGTCGACCGAGACATAGACCACCATCCGGCCGATCGGGGCGACGTACCGAGCTCCGAAGAGCCCGTGCCCCGGCTCCACGCCGGTGGCCGCTCCGAGCTGCGTGTCGAACCCGTAGCGGTCCCGCGCCGTGAGAGTCTGTCCGTCCGACGAGACCGCGAACTGCCATCCGTCGAGCGGCCCGCGGGTCGGCCCCCGGACGAGAACCGGCGTGAACTTCGCGTCGGCCGAGCCTTCGGTCGGGGCGTCGGATTCCATCACCGCCGTTTCCCACTTCGGTCGGAGCACGAGCGCTCCCCCCATCGCGGCGTCCCCCTGCCACTGTTTGAGGAGCTGCTCGCCCGTCGTCTCGCCGCGGACCTTGACCTGAGCCCAGTCCGTTTCGAACCGGTCGAGGAGATCGCTGACCGGCTCCGCCTTCCCCCGCCGCAGCCGGAGCTCCACGAGCCGGGCGGCGGCGACCGCCGCGGACTCGTCGGCCGTCGGCCGGGCCGCGACCTGCCAGAGGAGCTGTTCGAGCTGTCGCTCCGCGCGGAGGTTGCCGTCGGGGATGGGAAGTTCGGAGATCGACCGCGCGAGCTGGGGGCTCAGTCCGCCCCGCTCAAGGGCCGCGAATGCGAGGGAGGCGTCCTTCTGGCGGACCGTTTCGATCCAGGCGCGGGCCGATTCCCTCAGCTCGGCGGCATTCGCGGCCGACGAGAGAAGCCGTTCGATCCGTCCGCGGATCCACCGCTCATTGGAGACCGACAGGTTCGCTTCCAGCTCTTGGGAGCCCGGGGCAAACGGGATCTGCAGGTACTCGTCGAGAGCCTCCGCCGTCCGTCCCGCTTTCTCGAGCCCCTCGGCGCTCGCCAGGTGGAGCCAGAACTTCTGCTCGGGATCCTGCGCCAGTTTGCGGATCTCCTCCACGTGGACCTGGCCGCGGGCGTAGTCCATTCTCAGGACCGCCAGGAGCGACTGGACGAGGAGGCGGCGGGTCGCGGCGGAATCCCGGGCTTCGAGCGCCGTCCGGAGATCCTGCTGTCCTTCGGAGCTGCTCCCTTCGTGGAGCCGCAGCGTTCCGCGGTCGGAGAGGGCGTCGGGATCGCGGGGGTTCTTGGCGAGGGTGGCCTCGATCTCCTGCCGCGCGCGGTCGAGCGCGGGGAGGCCGCAGACGCGCGTTGCCGTCTGGAGAATGATCTGCCCGTTCCCGGCCGCGAGGTTGGTCGACCGGACCCCGTCCGGCAGTGCGGACTGGGCGAGGATCTGCCCGTTCCGGAGGTCGATCGTGGCGAGTTCCCCCTGGGCGAGGGGGAGCGTGAGCCGCCCGTCCTGGCGGAAGCCGCGACCGGAGACGCCGGGGGCGTCGAGGGAGCACCGCCACAGGAGTTTCCATGACGCGATCTCGCGGGCCTCCACGGCCCGCTGTTCCACCACGATCACCCGGTCCGGCTCGGCGGCGGCGATGTAGAGCCCTTCCCCGCGCTCCCGCGGAGGCCAGAGCGGGGTGCCGGTTTCGAGATCGAGGGCGTGGAGGCGGTTGTCGTCGTTGGGGGTCAGGAGCACGGTCCGGCCGGCGATTGTCGGGAGCGAGTCCCACCAACCGATCTCCCGCATCTGGTCCTGTACGACCATGTCTTCGCCGTTATGGCCGGCGTTGATCTGCTGCATGAACATCAGATTGCGGTTGGGCTGCGGATCGGCCGGCCGGTAGCGGTGCGACCAGACGACGCTGCGGAGCGTCGGATCGACCGCGGTGACGACGCCGTCCGCGAGCTCGCAGACGAGGAGCCCCTTGTCGAGGACCGGCATCAGCCCCCCCATCCGCCGGGGGACGTTGTCGAGCAGCGACGCGTTGGTCGTCGGGTTCAGCAGGGGGAGCGACCACAGGACTTCGCCGTGCGCGGCGGCGGGATCGGGCGAAAGGGCGAACAGTTTCACCTGGCCCCGGTCCTCGCCCAGGACATACAGGACGTCGTCCGCCGGCAGCGGCGGCCCCAGGAAGTAGACTCCCGGCAGGCCCACCGGAAGATCATCGGCTGGGGTCGGCTGGTCGCGGGGGCCGGGCGGGAAGTCGGCGAGCCCTCCGACGGAGGGGCGGCCTCCCATGCTCCAGCGGATCGTCCCTTCCGTCGCGATGTCGAAGGCGACGAGGCGGTTGTCGGACCGGGGGGGCGGGGCGTTGCGGGCGACCATCGGACCGAAGGGAAGCGTCCGCGGCGAGACCATCATCCCCGTGTCGACGATGGCGTAGACGCGGCGTCCGTCGGAGGAGAGGTTTGCGGCGGTGCGGTTGACCCACGCCCGTTGGGAGAGGAATGCGTCGAGCAGCCGGCTGGGAATCAGCGAGCCGTCGGTCTTGGTGTTGAGGCGGTTCAGTGTCTGGAACGTGCCGTCGACCTCGACGGTGGTCCAGCGGAACGCGCCGGTCCGGGCGTCGAAGGCCTTGAGCGAGGCGGGCCCGGAGACGATCACCGTCCCGCCGACGACGAGCGGCATTCCGGCGGGGGCCAGCGGCTGCTTGAGGAGGTTCTGCGCGACGAACTTCTCTTCCAGCCCCTTGAGCTTGTCCTGCACGGACTTGACGTTGGCCAGGATGCCGGGCTCGGTGGGGAAGATCGGATCGATGTCGAAACCGTCGATCAGCGTTCCGGCCCACGCGCCGCGGGCGATCGGCGAAGCGGGCATCGCGCGGGTCGGCCCGGAGGCGGAGCCGCGGGGGAGGCGCCATTCCTGTACGGCCGATTCCAGGGGCGCGCGCGGGGCGACGCCGGTCACCTGGGTGAGCCAGCGCGGGGCGTCCCCTGCCCCGTCGAAGAGGGGCCCCTGGCGGCCGAGGGCCGAGACCGGAGCGGGGTGGGCGGCTTTCAGGCGGGCGAGGACGTTGGCGGCGGCGAGTTCGTCGCCGGAGGCTCGCCAGAACTGGGCGGCGGAGAGGGCGAGGTCGGGGCGGTCGGGAAGGCGCTGGCGGCGGGCGAGGTGTCCATCGAGGACACGGGCGGCGCGGTCGAACTCACCCTGGTCGGCGAGGGCGTTGGCGAGGCCAGCGAGGGCGGCTTCGCCGGTGGAGGTCCAGCCGAACCGGCGGACGACTTCGGCGAGGCCGGCGACGCTTCGATCGGTGAGGGCCTGATCGAAGAGCTTGCGGGCTTCGGGATTGAACTGGCGGTCGTAGACGGCGCGGAATTCGGCGGGGGAGCGGGCGAGGAGTTCGTCGATCCGGGCCCGCATTCCTTTGTCGACGCGGTAGTCGGCGAGGAGGAAGTAGTCGTAGGGTTGGTCGAGGAGTTCCTGGAGGGATTCGGCGGCCTTGGCGTATCCGTCGGCTCCGCTGGCGAGGGCGGCTTCGACTTCGAGGAGCAGCGATTGCGCGCGGTAGTCGCGCGGCATTTGCTGGGCGTGGATGACTTCGGGGCTGGCGGCGGGTTCGGCCTGGGGGAAGTTGAACTGGGCCGGCAGAGTGCTGGGGAGGAGCAGGAGGAGGGTCAGCGCGGTGGCTGTTCTCCACCTGTTCAGTCCCTGAAGCCGGCATCCTGTCATGAGAGTCTCCAACGCGATCTCTGGTTGGAAAAACCGGAGGATCTAGCGAAGCGATCGGCGCAGTTTCAAGAATACTGGTTGGTGATGCGGCGGGTCTACGGAGAGTGGCGTGAGGGAAGGAAAGCGTTGTTGAACCGGGTCCAGGGGCACCCTGGTGGGGAGTGCAGAGGGGCAACGCCCCTTTGCCCGCCGGAGGCTTGGCCGTCGGGAGATGTCTGAAGGAGATCGTGTCCAGACGCGGACAACGTGCCGGATGCCCCTCACCAACCTGCGGAGATTGCAAAGCCAGCTGTGTGATGTGAGGGAGTCCTCAACGCTGGTCCCACAAGGGGGACGTCCGTTGTGTCCCACGGTTCCTCATGGAAGTGCCTCCGGCGGCAAGGGGGCGGGGCCCCCTTGACCCCAGGCTGCCGTCGCACGTTGGGTTTGAGCTATGGGAGTCGTGCCGGCACGCAGGTTGTTCGAGCGGCAATGAAAAGACCCCTCGGCGAATGTTCGCCGAGGGGTCGAAGGATTCATCGCGATGAAGCGACCCGCTTACGCCTTCACGCCCGGCATCGCCACCGGAGCGACCGGGAGATCCGTCCAGGCATATTCCGACGGGCCCAGCTTCGTCTCCGACTTGAGCAGGTCCTCCCAGGTGATCCGCTTGCCCGTGTAAGCAGCTTCGCGGCCCAGGATCGTCATCAGCGTGCTGTTGACCATGTACGCGCCATTGTTGATCGGCTCACCCTTCCGGATCGCCGCGAACAACGCGTTGTGCTCCAGCTGATACATATCGCCGCCGAGCTTGTCCGAGCTCCACGGCTTCTCCCCTTCGATCCGGGCCTTGTCGCTCTGGATGTGGCAGAGTCCCTTGGTCCCATAGATCGTGTCGGAGACGTCCGGATAGCACCCGGCCTGCTGACGGCACCGGCCAAACCCGCGAACGCCGTCGTCGTACTCGTATTCGACCGCGAAGTGGTCGTAGATGTGGCCGTACGCGGCATCGGTCCGGGTCTGACGACCCCCGGTCGCCGAGGCGGCAATCGGAGCCTTGTCGCCGACGGCCCAAGCCATCTTGTCGACGCTGTGGATCGCCTGCTCGGAGAGGTGATCCCCCGAGAGCCACGTGAAGTACAGCCAGTTCCGCATCTGCCACTCGACGTCCGACCACCCCTCCTTGCGGCCGTGGTTCCACAGGCCGCCGGTGAAGTAGCTGCACCGCATCGCGACGACATCGCCGATGTCGCCGGCGTGCACCCGCTGCATCGCCTCCCGGATCGCCGGGTGGTACCGCCAGCACAGGCCGGAAACGACGTTGAGCTTCTTCTCCTTCGCCTTCTCGCACGAGGCGAGGACCGACAGCGAGCCGGGGACGTCCACGGCGATCGGCTTTTCGGCGAAGATGTGAATCCCCTTCTCGACCGCGGCCGCGATCTGGGCCGGGCGGAAGTGCGGCGGCGAGGCGAGCAGGACGACGTCGACCCCGCTGTCGATCAGCTTCTGATAGCAGTCGAAGCCGACGAACTTGTGATCGTCCGCGACGTCGACCTTGTCCTTGAGGTCCTTCTGACCGCTCAGGATCGTGACGCACTGGTTGAGGCGGTCGTCGAAGGCGTCGGCCACCGCGACGAGCTTGACGTTCGGGTCGGCCCGCAGAGCCTGGCTGGCGGCGCCGGTCCCCCGGCCTCCGCAGCCGACGAGGCCGACCTTCAGGACATCGCTCCCCGCGGCGTGGACCGCCGAAGCGGCGCCGAACGAGGAAAGCAAGCCGCCGCTGAGCGCCAGTCCCGTGGACGTTTTCATGAACTCCCGGCGGGATCGGTTCTCAGACGGTTTCACTTCGGACATGCGGACTTCTCCACAAAACAAGACGGACAATTTCGGACAACGCGTCGCTTCAACACAACGTCGCTGAGGACCCCACCGCAGCGGGGGCGAGCAAAACCAGTGTAAACGGCGCGAGGCGGGAAGTCACCGGTATCGAATCTTTCCGATGGGTGCGGTCCGCCCGGCGGTGACGCTTGGCAGGCGCGGCGGTGGTGTCGATCATAAGGCCGACGCTCACTGCTGCGACCCGGCCGCGCCTCGCCGGTCGCCCCGCAAGGAAAGGAACTCCCGACCGTGGCTGACATCGACGACAGCGCCGCACCGTTCGACCTCGCTTCGCTGGGACTGACCGTTGCCGAAGTCCACCGCAACCTCTCCCCCTCCGTCCTGTACGAAGAAGCGATCCGCCACGAGCCGGGAACGACCATTTCCGATACCGGGGCCCTGATCGCCTACTCCGGGAAGAAGACCGGCCGGTCTCCGAAGGACAAGCGCGTCGTCCGGCATCCGGAGTCGGAGCGGGATGTCTGGTGGGGACCGGTCAACTTCCCGCTCGATGAGATCACGTTCGCCATCAACCGCGAACGGGCGATCGACTACCTCAACACACGGCCGCGGCTCTATGTCGTCGATGGCTACGCCGGCTGGGATCCCGCGACGCAGATCAAGGTCCGGGTCGTCTGTGCCCGGCCCTACCACGCGTTGTTCATGCACAACATGCTGATCCGGCCGACGGACCAGGAGCTCCGGACGTACGGGCAGCCGGACCTGGTGATCCTGAACGCCGGCCGCTTCCCGGCGAACCGCTTCACGACCGGCATGACCTCGACCACGAGCGTCGACCTGAGCCTGGAGAAGAAGGAGGTCGTGATCCTGGGGACGGAGTACGCCGGCGAGATGAAGAAGGCGGTCTTCACGTACATGAACTACGCGATGCCGCGGTCGGGCATCCTCTCGATGCACTGCTCGGCGACGGCGGACCGCGCAACGGGGGACTCGGCAGTCCTGTTCGGCCTCTCGGGGACCGGCAAGACGACGCTTTCGGCGGATCCGAAGCGGGACCTGATCGGCGACGACGAGCACTGCTGGTCCGATACCGGGGTCTTCAACATCGAGGGGGGCTGCTACGCCAAGGCGGTCTACCTGACCCGTGAGGCGGAGCCGCAGATCTTCGACGCGCTCCGGTTCGGCGCGGTCCTCGAGAACGTGGTCTACGACAAGGCGCACCACCACGTCGATTTCGGGAACACGAGCATCACGGAGAACACCCGCGGGGCGTATCCGATCGAGTTCATCCCGAACGCCAAGGTCCCGTGCATCGCCGGGCATCCGAAGCACCTCATTTTCCTGACGTGCGACGCCTTTGGCGTGCTGCCGCCGGTGGCCCGCCTGACCCCGGAACAGGCGGAGTATCACTTCATCAGCGGATACACGGCCAAGGTGGCGGGGACGGAAGTCGGCGTGAAGGAGCCCGAGGCGGTCTTTTCCCCGTGCTTTGGCGGGCCGTTCCTGGTGTGGCATCCGGGGAAGTACGCCGAGCTGCTCTCGGACAAGATCCGCCGGCACGGTGCGGATGTGTGGCTGGTCAATACGGGATGGTCCGGCGGGCCGTACGGAGTCGGAGCCCGGATGAAGCTCGGCTACACGCGGGCCATCATCGACGCCATCTACAGCGGTGAACTGCGGGACGCTCCGACGAAGGTCGACCCGACATTCGGCATTCACACCGTCCTCAAGTGTCCCGGTGTGCCGGACGCGGTTCTCGATCCTCGGACGACCTGGCCGGACAGTGCCGCCTACGATGCGGCGGCGGCCGATCTCGCCAAGCGGTTCCATGCCAACTTCGCCCGCTTCAAGGACGGAGTGCGGCCGGCGGTGATCGAGGCGGGACCGCGGTAAGACGCCGTGAGAGCCGCGGTTCCGCGAAAGGGGCTCTTCTCTGCGGTCGATTATGCATTCGCGGGAGCCATCCGCTGCTCGATTCGAGTAGCGAATGCTGCTCCCGCGATGGGATTCGGCGGGCCAATACAGACCGATTCCCGATGAAAATACCCAGGCGGCAGATTCCGCAAGGTCGTCCCAGGCTTCCCGTTTCGACATTGATTTCCGCTGGGCGGTCCCCTATGGATTCCACAGTAGAGGTTCCTGCTCGATGGGAATGACGCCGGGTTTTCGCGTGGAAATCCGCCTCTTCTCCCGCATCCGCGTACCACCATGGCCGTCCCCGCCACGATCTCTCCCCAGCTCAGCAGCCAAAGTCTCTCCTACATCGAAAGCCTGTACGCCGACTACACGGCCGGCAAGACCGACGCGGTTCCGGCCGAGTGGCAGGCCTACTTCCATGAGCTGAGCAACGGTCACGCGAACGGGACGACGACGACGACCTGGTCCGACCAGCCGCCGTTCCCGCAGCACAGCATCTTCAACCCTCCCGGGGCCGGGGCCGCGAAGCAGGACTTCCGCGACGAGCAGCGGATGGGAGCCGCCGCCCAGCAGGAGCGGCTGGACGACCTGATCCGCAACTACCGCGTCATGGGCCACATGGCGGCCTCGCTCGACCCGCTCGGGACGGTCCGCCCCGCCCCGCCGGAGCTCGATCCGGCCAACTACGGATTCACGAAAGAAGACGAGAACCGCGAGTTCTCCACCTACACGATGGGTGGTCCGGACGTCCGGACCCTCGGGCACATCGTCCACTGGCTCAAGCAGACGTACTGCCGGTCGATCGGCGTGCAGTACATGCACATCAACAACTCCAAGGTCCGCGACTGGCTCAAGGAGCGGATGGAGTCGACGGGGAACCGGGCCAAGCTCAGCCGGGACGAGCAGAAGCGGATTCTTGAGCGTCTCTGTGACGCGGAGCTCTTCGAGGAGTTCATCTCGGTCAAGTTCCAGGGAGCCAAGAGTTTTTCGCTGGAAGGGGGCGAGGCCCTCATCCCGATGCTCGACATGGCGATCGAGCGGGCCGGTGAAGAAGGGGTCCGCGAGATCGTCATCGGGATGGCCCACCGCGGCCGCCTGAACGTCCTCGCGAACATCATGGGGAAGAACCCGCGGCAGATTTACCGCGAGTTCATGGACCAGGATCCCAAGCTCCACTACGGCCGCGGCGACGTGAAGTACCACATGGGGTACAGCACGAACTACACCGCGAAGAACGGCAACCGGGTCCACCTGTCGCTCTGCTTCAACCCCAGCCACCTCGAATACGTCAACACGGTGGCCCAGGGGCGCATGGCGGCCAAGATGGACCGCTTCAAGGACTTCGACCGCCGCAACGGCTGCGTGTTCCTGATCCACGGGGACGCGGCGTTCATCGGCGAAGGGATCGTGCAGGAGACGCTGAACCTCTCGCAGCTCGAGGGCTACAAGGTCGGCGGGACGATCCACATCATCATCAACAATCAGGTCGGCTTCACGACCGATCCCTCCGACGCCCGCTCGACGGAGTACGCCTCCGACATCGCCAAGATGCTGGAGATCCCGATTTTCCATGTGAACGGCGAAGATCCGGAAGCGGTCGCCCAGGTCGTTCGTCTCGCAATGGACTTCCGCAAGGAGTTCCAGCGGGATGTCGTGATCGACATGTACTGCTACCGTCGTCGCGGTCACAACGAAAACGACGAGCCCGAGTTCACGCAGCCGCTGATGTACAAGAACATCAAGCAGCGGCCGTCGGTGTTCGACGCCTACCTCAAGGGGCTCAAGTACCTGACGAAGGAGGAGTCGGACTCGATCGAGGCGGAGCGGAAGGCGAAGCTGGAAGCGGAGCTCCAGGCCGCGAAGGCAGAGGACTTCAAGCGCGAGTTCCACCACATGGGGGGGATCTGGGCGCACTTCACCGGGGGCCTGGCCTCGAATGCCGACAACCCGGTGACATCGCTCGACCGCCTCAAGGCGATGGATCTGCTGCAGGCGGTGTCACAGGCGCCGTCCGGCTTCACGCCGCATCCGAAGGTCGCCCGCGTTCTCGACGGCCGGCGGAACATGGCGGCCGGCAAGCAGCCCCTCGACTGGGGCGGCGCCGAGATGCTGGCTTACGCCTCGATTGTGGCGGACGGCCACCGGCTCCGCATGACCGGTCAGGACGTCCGCCGCGGCACGTTCAGCCATCGGCATGCGGTTCTGACCGACTACGAGAACGGGACGCCTTACCCGCTGCTGTCGAATATCTCGAAGGACCGCGGCCGGGTGGCGATGTTCAACAGTCCGCTCTCCGAGGCGGGAGTGCTGGGCTTCGAGTATGGCTACAGCCTGGACATGCCCGAGGGCCTGACGGTCTGGGAAGCGCAGTTCGGCGACTTCGCCAACGCGGCCCAGGTGATCATCGATCAGTTCATCTCGAGCGCGGAGGACAAGTGGGACCGCCTGAGCGGTCTCGTGATGCTCCTGCCGCACGGTTATGAGGGACAGGGGCCGGAGCACTCAAGTGCCCGGCTGGAGCGGTTCCTGAGCCTGGCCGCGGACGACAACATGCAGATCGTCCAGCCTTCGACCCCGGCTCAGTTCTTCCACATGCTTCGCCGGCAGGTGAAGCGGAAGTGGAAGAAGCCGCTCGTCGTCATGACGCCGAAGCAACTCCTCCGCTGGCCCGCCTGCATCTCGTCGCTCGACGACATCACGCACGGTTCGTTCCAGTCGGTCATTGGCGATCCGGTGGCGGAGGCCAAGGCCGGAGAGGTGAAGCGGATCCTGCTCTGTTCAGGCCGTGTGTACTACGACCTGGTCGACCAGCGGGCGAAGGCGGAGCGGAGCGACGTGGCGATCATCCGCGTCGAGGAGCTTTATCCGGTTCCTGAGGCGGCGCTGAAGCAGGCGCTCGCTCCTTACAAGGACGGGATTTCGGCGATCTGGGTGCAGGATGAGCCGGAGAACATGGGGGCCTGGCGGTTCCTTCGCGTGATGCTTGGGGAGAAGCTGTTCAAGCGGTTCCCGTTCTATTACGTGTCTCGTTCGCCGTCTCCGAGTCCGGCGGTTGGTTCGGGCCGGATGCACAAGGATGAGCAGGCGGAGATTCTGGGCCGTGCGTTTATGTGATTTGAGTGTTTGATGAACAGGACCCGTCGTTTGCCGTTGTGGTGGACGACGGGTTTTTGTTTGCGCGGGTGAATAAAACCGGGGTCCAGGGGGCTACCCCTGGTGGGGGATGCAAGGGGGCCACGCCCCCTTGCCCGCCGGAGGCCTGGCCGTCGAGAGACGTCTGAAGGAGATCGTGTCCAAACGCGGACAACGTGCCGTATGCCCCCTCACCAACCCGCGGGGAGTGCAAAGCGAGCGGTGAGTCCTCAACGTCGGTTCCACAAAGGGGACGCCCGTTGTTTACCACGGTTCCTCATCGAAAATGCCTCCGGCGGCAAGGGGGCGTGGCCCCCTTGACCCCAGGCTGCCGTCGCACAATGGGTTTGAGCGAACAGCACTTCGCCGGCGAGGACGGTGTTCGCGCGACCTCAGGCTGCTTCCATCCGCCGCTCGAGCTCCGCCGTCAGCGCCTTGTGACAGACCACAAACGCTCCCACTCCGTCCTCATCCGTCACATACGCCTGAATCAGCGCCGTCTCCCACATGTCATCCCCGGCCGCCCCATGCCGCTCCGCCAGCGCCGACCGCACCGACGCCACCGCATCGCCGCCAAAGAAACCGTGCAGCACCGCCACGGTGTCGTCGACGCACTCGACGAGCAGCGTCTCCACCACCCCGCCCAGCACCTCGAGCTTCGCCGCGTCGGCATCGATCGACACCCGGCGGATTCCCCGCTTGATCGACGCCGGAGTGTTCAGCTCCGGAGCGTCCTCCAGGGCATCCGCGGCGAAACGGGAGAAGAGATCCGCCAGCGTCGTCTCGCCGACATAGATCCCCGCAAGTTCAAAGGCGTTTCCGGAAGCGGCAGACATCGTGACCTTGGAGTAGACAAAGGAAACTGCAAAGAACGGAACCGGAACATCCCGGCCGCTCACTTCTGTATGTCGATCTTGGCCCACACCGGCCGCTCGCGGTCCCCCGTGATCCCCAGCCGCTGCAGCGTCGCCGAGACATCGGGCTTCACGAAGTCCCGGAACCGCCCGCCGTTGTTGACGTGCACCGTGATCCGCTTGTCGAAATCGACGAGCTCCGGCGTCAGCCACAGCGTCGACCGCCGGCCGGGATTCGAGACGTAGATCGTCCCCCCCGCCGTGATCTTCCCCGAGACCGTCATCGGCGTGATCTTCGCCCCCGGCGAGTCCCACAGCGGCGGCCGCAGAATGTCGGCCGGGAACGCCGAACAGGTGAGCCAGCCGAACTCGTTATCGGTTACGCGGAGCGTGCTCGCTTCGAACGTCCCCCGGTCTTTCAGCGGAGGGCGGCGGACGGTCTCGAGCCAGTCGAACAGCCGCGGAAGCTCCTCGCGGTAGTTCTCGTAGCCGCGGGCCTTGAAGTCGCAGATCGTCACATCCTGCTTGACCCGCATCCGGTTGAGGTCCCGGGCGTTGTCCTGGCGGACGCCGGGAGACTCCCGCTCTCCGGAGACGACGTACCACGCAATGTCCTGGGCGTTCTCATAGAGGTGCGACGATGACCGGTAGCTGTGCCCGCAGATCGGCACCGCCCCCGCGAACAGGTCCGGGGTCGCGGTCGCCATGTCGAACACCGCGTCGCCGCCGGCGCCGTGTCCGGCGATCGTCACCCGGTCGGAGTCGATCGAGAACCGCTTCCGCGCGTGCAGCAGCGTTTCGATAATCGCCCGGTGGGCCTCGGGCGAGTGGCTGTAGGCGGTCTCGCCGTCGGCGAAGTAATGCGGGGCCAGCACGATGTAGCCGCGGCGGATCGCCCAGCCATCGGGCCCGCCATCGCCGGCACCCGCCCACCAGCGGAGCTCGTCTTCCGGAGTCTTCCCCACGTCGTGCAGGACGACGATCGCCGGGTAGCGATGACGGGGAGAGTATTCGGGCGGAAGGATGGCGGAGTACTTGACCGGAGCGCCGACGTTCATCGGCTCCGTGATCGCGACGTCGTGGACCGTGCGGGGCTGCGTGGAGACCGGCTCGAATGGCAGCGGGAGCTGCGGAACCATCTGGACCAGCTTCTCGACCGTCAGGTTCTCGACTCCCCTCAGCTCTTCGAACAGCTCCTCCTGGCGGGGAGGATTCCGCTCCGCCCGCAGGGCTTCGAGGGCCAGGAACCGCGCGTTCCACAGGCGGACCGCGTCCTGGATCTCGAGACCGGCCGCGGCGTCTCCCAGCACCCAGCCGGAATAGGCGAGGGCCAGCTGCTGCTTGGGAGTCAGGTCGGGATCCCGCTCCGAGCGGACGAACGTCGCCAGCCGCGGCAGCGTCTCGTAGTGCAGCTCGTCCGCGAGCTGCGAGCGGAGCGGCCGGAGCCGGTCCGCCAGCTCCGGCTCGACCTTGGCCTGAAGCTCGTCGAGCCGCATCAGGATCCGGTTGCGGGAGTCGAGAGCGGCGTCGTAGGTGGCCAGGATCTCGTCCGCCTGCCGGACGATCTCGGCGCTGATCCCGTCGCGGGGGAAGACCCGGGCGTATTCGTAAGCCAGGGCATGCTGCCCCGCCGCGATCCGCCGCTGGATCTCGTTGATTCCTTTGAGCGCGAACCCCTCGGCAATCTGCGGCCGGAGAGAATCGGCCCAGTCCTTGAGTGACGGAAAGTCCTGGACGGCGTTCTGCAGCTCGCTGTCCGCCTCCGGATACATCTGGGCCTGAATGAAGAGGAGCACGACCGCTTTGCGGTCCTGTTCGTTCTTGGGGTCGATCCCGAGTTCGAGGACCGATCTGAGGGTCTCGACCGGGAGCGAGCTCGGGAGGACCGCGAACTCCCAGCTGTAGTCGAGCCCTTCGACTTTGACGGCATCCGGCGAGATTTCCGTGATCCCCAGCGAGATCGCGAGGTCCTTGTTCCGGACCGTCAGCGTCACCATCCCATGGCCGGTGTCGTTGAAGGGCCGGACATCGCGGAACCCGCCGATTACCTCCGGCCCGCTCGTTCGCCCGGTCTTCCGCTGCGGAATCTTGATCCGGACCCGACCGGCGAGGTCGTCCACTTCCTTGAGGTCCGCCACCCGTTTCCAGGGGACGAAGTACTGGCGGACCTCGTCGTCGATCATGACGAAGGGGTTGCTGACGGTCGGGCCGGCGTTGTTCTGCTGGGCGGTCCGGTTGTTGAGCCCCGGAACCCGGCTGGCGATCCCCCGGTAGATGAGGCCGTTCTTGAGCCGCACCGTGTCGGCGGACGCGGAACTCCCCGCAAGGAGCGACGCGACGAGCAGGAGCGCCGGGAGGGAGACGCGATCGATCACGGACCGGATACCTCGGGATCGTTCACTCCGGTGTCGACTCGTCGACACCGATTCGGGCAGAGAGCGGAAGAACGGCGGCGGGATCAGGGGAGGTCGGAACGGGGAACGGGGCTGGCAGGAGGATCGATCGAAACCATCGGCCGCGGGGGCGCGGCCGTCCCCGACATGATCGAATCCTCCCGCCGCGAATACCAGAAAAATTCCGGGCAACCGCTTCCGCCGCGACGACCCGTTTCCCTTGCCCAAGGCTCACAGTCGGAACAGCTTTCCCGACGCGTCGCGGATGAGGCCTCTTCACGCGGTATGAAGCGGACGTCAAGAAGAACTTAAGTTTCGCTGTGGCAAGGGCTTCGACCTGGTCGGATTCAGCTCGATTTCAGGCAATCGCGCGGAACCTCGCTCCCCGCGCCGCGATTCAGGTCCAGCTTCGCGAATACGGGCAAGCCGCCAGGTCACGGGCGTCTTTTCATTCTTTTCTATGAAGGCAGGAGCATGCGCACTCGAGTCGGACAACGGGGTTTCACACTCATCGAATTGCTGGTCGTCATCGCCATCATCGCCGTCCTGGTGGCGATTCTCCTCCCGGCCGTGCAGCAGGCGCGGGAAGCGGCCCGTCGCAGCACCTGCAAGAACAACCTCAAGCAGATCGGGCTGGCTCTCCACAACTACGAGTCCGCCTACAAGCGGTTCCCGAGCGGCGGGAAAGGGATGGATGCCGTCGCCAGCACGACGCAGGCTTCGAGCCTGAAGATCGGCTCGGTCGGATACGCGCCGAACTGGGACGGCACCGCCGGCAAGTACGGCGTCGGAGTCGATCCGCACTCGACGCTGACCTCGCTGCTTCCCTACGTCGACCAGGCGCCGGTCTACAACACGATGTCGCTGGCTCTCCCCTACAACTCCACGCTCGGCACCGTCGGGGCCCGGAACAAGGATGCGACCTCGACCAAGGTCGCGGCGTTCCTGTGCCCCAGCAACGGGGTCTATGTCGACGATGCGGCCGGTTTCGGGCAGACCGACTACGCTCCCACGGTCTTTACCGACGTCGAGACGACCGACGGCAGCACGACGCTCGGCCAGAGCCGGCCTCCCGTCCCTGGTTCGTCCACGACGGCGCTTGGCCGGCGTCCAGGCGCTCTCGCTCTCGGGGGAACGGCGATGGGGCTGCTCGTCGACGGTACGAGTAATACCGTGGCGATTGCGGAGTCCGCCGGCCGGGAATGGGCCGTCGCCAACAGCAGCAGCAACTTCGGCTTTGGTGCGGATCCCTACAGCGGGAACACGGTCCTGGGGGTCGTGACCGCCGACACGTGCGGAGGAAACCGCTGTCCGAACCGCTGGGGCGAGCCGGCGAGCGGAATGGGAGTGACCGGGGGATGCGGCAACTCGGCCGCCACGCCGGGGTCGACTTTCAATCCGGGCCGGCTCATCAACAACCACAACCGGCCGACCGGCGGGAATGTGGCGGCCGTCGCTCCGGACACCGCCGCCAGCCTCTGGTCGACGCGGGACTGCGGCCCCAATGACGAGATGTTCAGCTTCCACACCGGCGGGATCCAGGCCGTGTTCGCTGACGGGGCCGTGCGGTTCCTGTCTGAGAACACGGACGCCTCCGTCGTCGCCCGGCTCATTGCCCGGGCTGATGGGGAGCAGGTCGATCTGCCGTCCACCAACTGAAGCCGTTCTTCAAAACGACACAGTCTTTTTGCAGCGGAGGCTCTGTCTAAGCGCCGGCCACCGCACCCGACGACGGGGGCGGTGGCCGGTTCGATCACCTTAAGAGAAAGAGAGAAAATCTCCAGAAGTCCCGATTTTCAAGGATGCGTTCAGGAAATGATCAGGTTACGTTAACGCTCTCTTCTTGTTGAATTAACGTTCCGTTCATTTCTCATTTCTGGAGGTTCGCTATGGGACGGTCTCGTCGAGGTTTTACTCTCATTGAGCTGCTGGTGGTCATTGCGATCATCGCAGTGCTGGTGGCGATTCTGCTGCCGGCCGTGCAGCAGGCACGGGAAGCGGCTCGCCGCAGCACCTGCAAGAACAATCTGAAGCAGTTGGGACTGGCTCTCCACAACTACGAGTCCGCCTACAAGCGGTTCCCGTCGGGTGGCGAAGGAACGGACTGGACCGGGACCGCCGCGTCGTACCTCGTGAACCCCGGGTATCCGATGCCGCCGATGGCGGGCACCCAGATGGGAACGGCGTTCGATACGCACTCGACATTCACGTCGCTGCTGCCGTACTTCGACCAGGCTCCGGTCTACAACTCGATGGACCTGAAGCTGCAGTACAACGCAGCCGGGACGTCGACGGCCGCCACGAACAACCGTGCTGCCGCGAAGACGAAGATCGCCGCGCTGCTCTGCCCGAGCAACGGGGTGTATGTCGACGACGCGAATGGCTACGGCCAGACCGACTACATGCCGACCGTCTACACGGACATCGTGGTCGCGACGACCGACCTGACTGGCATGACGAGCACCAGCGTCGCTCCTGGCCGCCCGAACCCGGCTGCGGCTCCGAACCGGAACTCGCGCCGTGACGGCTGCCTCGCTCTGGGCGGTACGGCCATGGGCCTGATCACCGACGGAACGAGCAACACGATCGCGCTCGGCGAAGACGCCGGGAAGCAGTACCTGATCGCCAACGGCGGCATGCGGAGCCCGTACACGGCTCCGACCGCGAACGGCGGCGTGACGGAAGGTTGTGCGGACAGCGGTGGATCGGGTACGGCCAACCGTTGCCCGAACCGCTGGGCCGATCCGGACAACGGTGCCGGCGTGAACGGCCCGGGTTGCGGAACGTTCCGCCTGATCAACAACAATAACCGCCCGACCGGCGGTATCCCGGCTTGTCCCTGGACGCAGAACAACATCGGTCCGACCGGCGAACTGTTCAGCTTCCACACCGGCGGCATCCAGGCCGTGTTTGCTGACGGGGCCGTGCGGTTCCTGTCGGAAAACGCGGACGGAGCCGTTGTGGCCAAGCTGGTCGCCCGGTCCGACGGAGAGCAGGTCGACCTGCCGTCCACGAACTGACCTTACGGAGTTGTCTCCCCTCGAACCGTGTTCGTCACGGTTCGAGGGGCTTTCCCCCGACCCGAATGCGGGGCCATTCAGGAAGGCTTTATCGACTGGACGAACTTCACGGGCGGATCGGGATTCGCCGGTGAGGCGTCACCGGAGCGATGAAACTCCACATATCGGGGGTCGTTTACCGTTTCAGCTTGACATTCTTTGAAGAAACTTCATCCTAGACACTGAATCTCTGTTCTGGAGATTCGGTCGTTTTCCCATTTCTTCTTTTTGGGGATGAAGTCGATGCAAAGGTCTCGTCGCGGTTTTACTCTCATTGAACTGCTGGTGGTCATTGCGATCATCGCAGTGCTGGTGGCGATTCTGCTGCCGGCCGTGCAGCAGGCACGGGAAGCGGCTCGCCGCAGCACCTGCAAGAACAATCTGAAGCAGTTGGGACTGGCTCTCCACAACTACGAGTCCGCCTACAAGCGGTTCCCGTCGGGTGGCGAAGGAACGGACTGGACCGGCACCGCCGCCTCGAACCTCGTGAACCCGGCGTATCCGGCGCCTCCGGCTGCCGGCCCGGCGATGGGAACGGCGTTCGATACGCACTCGACGTTCACGTCGCTGCTGCCGTACTTCGACCAGGCTCCGGTCTACAACTCGATGGACCTGAAGCTGCAGTACAACGCAGCCGGGACGTCGACGGCCGCCACGAACAACCGTGCTGCCGCGAAGACGAAGATCGCCGCGCTGCTCTGCCCGAGCAACGGGGTGTATGTCGACGACGCGAACGGCTACGGCCAGACCGACTACATGCCGACCGTCTATACGGACATCGTGGTCGCGACGACCGACCTGACCGGCATGACGAGCACCAGCGTCGCTCCTGGCCGCCCGAACCCGGCTGCGGCTCCGAACCGGAACTCGCGCCGTGACGGCTGCCTCTCCCTCGGTGGTACGGCCATGGGCCTGATCACTGACGGAACGAGCAACACGATTGCGATCGGCGAAGACGCCGGCAAGCAGTACCTGATCGCCAACGGCGGCATGCGGAGCAAGTACACCGCTCCGACCGCGAACGGCGGCGTGACGGAAGGTTGTGCGGACAGCGGTGGATCGGGTACGGCCAACCGTTGCCCGAACCGTTGGGCCGATCCGGATAACGGCAGCGGCGTGTCGGGCCCGGGCTGCGGGACGTTCCGCCTGATCAACAACAACAACCGCCCGACCGGCGGCATCCCGGCTTGCCCTTGGACGCAGAACAACATCGGTCCGAACGACGAGCTGTTCAGCTTCCACACCGGCGGCATCCAGGCCGTGTTCGCTGACGGAGCCGTGCGGTTCCTGTCGGAAAACATGGACGGAGCCGTTGTGGCCAAGCTGGTCGCCCGGTCCGACGGAGAGCAGGTCGACCTGCCGTCCACGAACTGATCGGTCCTGCTGGACTTGATGGAATGCCGAAAGCCCTCCTGAGCAATCAGGAGGGCTTTCTTTTTTGATGGATCGTCAGCGGGATACGGGCGGAAGCTCTGCGGCTGCGATGGGGATCGAGGGACAGTGGTTCTGCCGGTCAGGGGCCGGATTGGTGAGGTGAGGCGAGCCGGGGGCCGGAGAGGTCCGTGGGTGGGGCGCGGTTCTCGAGCAGAGAGCGCGAGTCCATCGTCTGCGCGAACCGCGTCCTTGCCGGCACAGCGTCCATTGCTCAAGCCCAACGTGCCACGGCAGTCGGGGTCAAGGGGGTCTTGCCCCCTTGCCGCCGGAGGCACTTCCACGAGGAACCGTGGAAAGCAACGGATGTCCGCTTTGTGGAACCGGCTATGAGGACTCCCTCACCCGACACCGCTCGCTTTGCAATCCCCGCGGGTTGGTGAGGGGGCGTCCGGCGCGTCGTCCTCGCTTGGGCACTCACTTCTTCAGACATCTCTCGACGGCCAGGCCTCCGGCGGGCAAAGGGCCAAAAAACAACACAGGCCCCTCTGCACTCCCCACCAGGGGGACCCTGGACCCGGTGAGTGAATGGCATGGCCGCTTTATTGCTTGCTAATAGCCTGCGGCCGAGCCGTCTTTTCTCGCTTCCGTTCCACCATGCAGCACGCCCCGCGGACGATCGATCAGGATCCCCTGGAAACCGCCGTAACCGCCCGGAGAGACGATCACCGTGTGCCCCCGCTCCCCGAGCGCCTTCCGCACCCCCTCGGTGATCCCGCTCTCCACATAGACCGTCCCGCCATTCGGCGCGGCCGGCTCGCCGGTCGGCGACGCGGAGCCGCGGTGCAGCACGCGGGCCGCGTCCCCCGCCGCCTGCACGTTCATCTTGAAGTCGATCAGGTTCACCAGCACCTGCACATGCCCCTGCGGCTGCATGTCCCCCCCCATGACGCCAAACACGAAGTACGGCAGGCCGTCCTTCGTCACCATGGCCGGGATGATCGTGTGGAACGGCCGCTTGTGAGGCTCGAGCTTGTTGGGATGCTGTTCGTCGAGAGCGAAGAGGCACCCCCGATTCTGCATCGCGAAGCCGACCTGCCCGGGAACGATCTGGCTTCCGAACCCAAAGTACAGGCTCTGAATCAGGGAGCAGCAGTTCCCCTCGGCATCGACCACGCTCAGGCAGATCGTGTCCCCTTTCTTGAGCGGATCGCCGGGGGGAACCTCGGGAGCCGCCTTGTTCGGGTCGATCCGCTTCCGCTGCCGGACCGCGTAGTCCTTGGAGATCAGCTCCGCCGTGGGGACCTGGGCGAAAGCGGGGTCCGCGTAGAACCGGGCCCGATCGGCAAAGGCCAGCTTCTTGGCCTCCACCAGCAGGTGCAGGTAGTCCGCCGAGCCGGGCCCCATCTTGGAGAGGTCATAGGCTTCCAGGATGTTGAGCATCTGCAGGACGGCGATCCCCTGCCCGTTGGGAGGAAGCTCCCAGACGTCGAAGCCGCGGTAGTTCGTCGAGACCGGCGAGATCCATTCGCTCGTGTGCGCCTCGAAGTCCTTCGGAGTCAGGTATCCGCCGTTGGCGGCGCTGTACTCGCAGATCTGCCGGGCGATCTCTCCCTTGTAAAAGGCGTCCCGCCCTTCCGTCGCCAGGCGACGGTAACTCGCGGCCAGCTCGGGGTTGGAGAAGACTTCGCCCACCGCCGGGGCCTTCCCCTCGCGAAGGTAGGTCCGGGCCGCGTCCGGGGACATCGCCAGCGAACTGGCGGCGTCGGCCCAGTGTCCGGCGATCACTTCGGTGACGGGGAATCCTGACTCCGCGATTTCGATTGCCGGTTCGAGTAGCGCCTTGAGGTCTTTCCGCCCGAACTTGGCGCGGAGCTGTTCCCAGCCGTCGACGCAGCCGGGAACCGACCAGGAAAGGGGGCCGGACTCGGGAATCTGCGTCAGTTTCTTCTCGGCGAAGACTTCCCGCGTCAGCGAGTAGGGGCTCCGCCCGGAGGCGTTCAGTCCGTAAAGCTTCTGGGTTTTGGCGTCCCAGTACAGGACGAAGAGGTCGCCGCCGATTCCGCAGCTCATCGGCTCGACGGCGCCGAGGACGGCGTTGGCGGCAATCGCCGCGTCGGCGGCGGTGCCCCCCGCGCGGAGCATCTCGAGACCGACCTGCGAAGCGAGCGGGTGACTCGTCGCGACCATCCCCTTGCGTCCGAGGACCGGGGAGCGGGACTGATGCGGAAAGGGGCCGGGACGGTCGTACGCTGTGGCGGACGTTCCCCACACGGAAAACAGCAGGGTCGCCAGAACAACCGACCGCATCGACATCATCTCCCCCCTCCCCCCCGGGCCACGCGTGAGGACACTACCGGACAGGTTGCCGACGTCGCAAGTTCTCCGGTGAACAGGGGAAGAAATTTCGCTCGACGGTGAATTCACGCCCCCGCTCGCGGCCGGGTTTACCCTGCTCTTCGCTCCCGGATGGCCCCCTTCACCACCCTGTTTCGGACGGGGAGGCCGCCCGATCCCGTCAGTGTCCGTTGATGGAAGCCGCCCGGCAGCCTGGGGTTTCTGGACGCGCGCGGCCCGGTCGTCCAAGCTACGGCTGGTCGCGAAGTCCCCAGAGAACAGGCATGGCTCCTCAGAACCTTCCTCCGCATCCGCAACTCCGAACCGCCGTCGCGGCCGCCGACGTCGCGGGAGAGATCCTCAAGTCGTACTTTCGCGGGACCTTCAACGTTCACGTGAAGGATGGTCCGGACGTCGTGACGCAGGCCGACCTCGACGCAGAAAAGGCGATCCTGGCGCGAATCCGGGAAGAGTATCCGGACGATCAGTTCCTGGCGGAGGAGAGCGCCCGGGATGCGGTGGAGTCGCCGCGGCTGTGGATCATCGACCCGGTCGATGGGACGACGAACTTCCTGCACGGCGTGCCGCAGTTTGCGGTTTCGATCGCGTACTACGAGAGCGGCCGGCCGGTGTGCGGTGTCGTCTACAACCCGATCCTGGGGGACTGGTACACGGCGCTCGCCGGGAGCGGAGCGTGGTACAACGATGAGCCCGCCCGGGTTTCCTCGGCGACCGAACTCGAGAAGGCGCTGCTGGCGACCGGCTTTTACTACGATCGCGGTCCGCTCATGGAGGGGACCGTCGAGGCGGTGCGGGAGGTGTTCCGCCGCGGGGTGCACTGCGTCCGGCGGATGGGGGCGGCCTCGCTGGACCTGGCCTACGTGGGGACGGGCCGGTTCGGGGCGTACTTTGAGTACCTGCTTTCGCCGTGGGACTTCGCGGCGGGGCGGCTGTTTGTCGAGGAGGCAGGAGGGCGGGTGACCGATTGCCTCGGAGCGCCGCTCCCGATGGCGCGGACGCACATCCTGGCGACGAACGGTCCCCTGCACGGTGTCGTTCAGGAGATTGCGGGAAAGCACCTTCCCGCTGCGTCGCCGAAAAACTAGCCCCTGTTTGGAAGCTCACACCAGCCCGATGCGCAAGCGAGGGACGACGCGGAAATTCCCTCGCTTGCGCGTCGGGCTGGTGTTGGCAGGACGCTTTCGAGATCCGTTTTCAAGCAGAGCCAGTCCCGGAAAACGAACATGCCTCGCGTGAAAACGCGAGGCATGGCGAGGGAAAAGTCCCGATCCGGGGGCGTTGGCTCAGTCGTGGTACTTGCCCGACTCGCCGCGGCTGCCGCTGTTGTCGCAGGAGAGGTCGTACTGGCCGTCGCAGAAGTCTTCGCCGTCTTCGAAGCAGCTTCCCTTGACGCAGCCCTTGTGGCCCGAGACGCCGCTGTAGCGGAACGTCTGGTTGACGCTGCCGTAGGCCGAGCCGACGTCTTCGAGTTCTTCGTTGATGCCCCAGGCCACTTCGGACAGGCCGACGACCATGCTGAGCACGGCGATCGTGGCGATGAGGACGAGTTCGGCGGACACAACGAAACCGGCTTCGTCGGCGATCAGCTTGTGAGCGAGATGAATCATGATGTCTCCACGGGAATCGGGGGTTGAGTGTTCCCCGGTGTGATCTCGGTACCGGGGTGGTGTTCGTACGAGATGTAAAGCAGGGTGAATGCCAATCTTTCTTGACACCGAAAAACGGCGAGCCTGTTAGCGGCTGGCGGATTTGTAAACTGCTCTGGCGATGGCGTTTACGGCGATGCTTCTAATGTTTCGTCCGTCCCCGGACTGAACTGCCTCTCCAAGGCCCGATGTTGCCCGGCGGCAACAGACGACTGTGTCGTGGCCCGCTTCGCCTCGCGAGCCCTGATGTTTTCCAGGGTTTCGCTCGATGTGATGCCGAAAGGGTGCATGTTGCCTCGACGCAACATCCTTGTTCCGGTGCGGGGGCTGGGCGAAACTGGTCACGACATTTTCCTCCACGGTTCCCTTCTGAAGTCCTGCCATGACGGAATCCTCCCGCAGCGCCCGGCCCGATCATCCGATCCATGAGGCGCTCGTTCGCCGCTGGAGTCCGAGTGCTTTTTCGTCGCGGTCGGTTCCGGCCGGGGATCTGCGGTCGATCTTTGAGGCGGCGCGGTGGGCGCCTTCGTCGTACAACGAGCAGCCGTGGCGCTATCTGGTTGCGACGCGCGAGACGCCGGAGAGGTATGAGCAGATCCTGAAGTGCCTGGTGGATGCGAACCAGGCGTGGGCCAAGTCGGCTCCGGTTCTGGCGATCGGATGCGTCCACCTCAAGTTCAGTCGGAACGGGCGTCCCAACGGGGTGGCGCTGCATGATCTGGGGGCGGCGAGTTCGTATCTGACGTTTGAGGCGACGGCGCGCGGCTTGTTCGTTCACCAGATGGCGGGGATTCTGCCGGACCGGGTCCGGTTGCAGTTTGGAGTTCCGGAGGACTACCAGCCGGTGACCGGGCTGGCGATCGGCTATCTGGCTGATCCGCAGGACGTTCCGGCGGATCTTCGGGCGCGGGATACGGCGCCGCGGGAGCGGAACCCGTTGTCGACGTTTGTTTTCGAGGGTGGGTGGGGAACGCCTTCGAGTTTCGTCTGAAGCGAAACCGTCCTCGCCGGGACGACGTTGATTGCTCAGACCCATCGTGCCACGGCAGCCGGGGTCAAGGGGCTCGCCCCTTGCCGCCGGAGGCGCTTCCATGAGGAACCGTGGTCAGCAACGGACGTCCGCTTTGTGGAACCGGCGTTGAGAACTCACCGCTCGCTCTGCAATCCGCGCGGGTTGGTGAGGGGGCATACGACACGGCGTCCGCGCTTGGACACGCACTCCTTCAGACATCTCTCGACGAGAGGGCCTCCGGCGGGCATGAGGGCTTCGCCCCCCTGCACCCCCCACCAGGGGCCAGCCCCTGGACCCCGGTGCGACGAACCGGTGGTGCCGCTATGATCAAGGACGACTGATCCGAGGAGCGCTCCCGATGTCGTCCGATCCGAACCGACTGTTTCCCTCTCTCTCTCGCCGGGACCTCCTCCAACAGGCCGGCTGCGGCGCCGGCATCCTGGGACTGGCATCCCTCCTCAAGGATGAGCAACTCCTTGCTGCCACCCCATCGGCCCAGGTCGACGCCCTCAACCCCCTCGCGGCGCGGCAGTCACACTTCCCCGCCCGCGCCAAACGCGTCATCTGGATCTTCGTCAACGGCGGACCCAGCCACGTCGACACCTGGGACTACAAGCCCGGCCTCGAAAAGTGGAACGGAAAGACGATCAAGGAGTTCGACTCCTCCTTCACCAACACGACCGGCTTCTTCAAGGACGCCGTCGGGGCCCTGATGAAGTCCCCTTTCGAGTTCACGCCGCGGGGAGAGTGCGGAAAGAAAGTCTCGTCGATCTTCCCGCACCTCGGCGAACACGTCGACAAGATGGCGTTCATCCACTCCGGCTACTCGACATCGAACAACCACTCCCCCGCCCTGTTCATGATGAACTGCGGTTTCACCCGGATGGGGATGCCGTGCGTCGGCTCGTGGGTCACCTACGGCCTCGGCAGCGAGAGCAGCAACCTTCCCGCCTTCGTCGTCATGAGCGACCCCAAGGGACGCGGGCTTCCGAAGGGGAACGCCGCCAACTGGACCGCGGGTTTCCTTCCCGGTGTCTTCCAGGGGACGTACCTCAAGCCCCAGGGGGACCCGATCGACAACCTGCAGCGGCCGTCCCAGATGACGGACCAGTCGCAGCGGACGCAGCTCGACCTTGTGAAGGCGCTCAACCAGATCCACGAACGGGACCGTTCGGCCGACGGCGAACTGGCGGCGCGGATCGAGAGCTTTGAGCTGGCATACCGGATGCAGTCTGCCGCTCCCGAGGCGATGGACCTCACGGCCGAGCCGGAGCACATTCAGAAGCTCTATGGGATGGGCGATGAGCGGTGCGACCACTTTGCCCGGCAGTGCCTCACCGCGCGGCGGCTCGTCGAGCGGGGTGTGCGGTTCGTCCAAATCTACTCGGGCGGGATGGAGAATCAGAGGTCGTGGGACGGGCACAACGACATCGAGGGGAACCATTCGCAGTTCGCGGGGGAGACCGAGCAGCCGGTGGCCGGGCTGCTGACCGATCTGGCGGCTCGCGGGATGCTGGAGGACACGCTTGTCATCTGGTGTGGTGAGTTCGGCAGACTGCCGATTGCGCAGACAGGGGGGAAGCCGGGACGGGATCATAACCCGCACTGCTTCACCGCCTGGCTGGCTGGCGGGGGGACGAAGGGGGGGACGACGTACGGGGCGTCCGATGAGGTGGGTTACAAGGCGGCGGAGAACAAGGTCAGTATTCACGACCTGCACGCCACGATCCTGCATCTGCTGGGGATGGACCATGAGCGGCTGACGTACAAGTACAACGGCCGCCGGTTCCGGTTGACTGATGTTGAAGGCGAGGTCATCCGGCCGATCCTCGCTTAAACCGTGTCCTTGCCGGCTCGACTCGATAGCTCAAACCCAACGTTCCACGGCCGCTGGGGGTCAAGGGGCCAAAAAACAACACAGGCCCCTTGCCGCCGGAGGCACTTCGATGAGGAACCGTGGGACACAACGGGTGTCCGCTTTGTGTTCCCCGCGCTGAGGACTCCCTCAACCCGCACCGCTTGCGATGAAATCCCCGCGGGTTGGTGAGGGGGCATACGACACGGTGTCCGCGTCTGGACACGTGCTCCTTCAGACATCTCTCGACGGTCAGGCCTCCGGCGGGCAAAGGGGCGTGGCCCCTCTGCACTCCCCACCAGGGTACCCCTGGACCCGGTGAGAAATGCGTCTCGTGACTGCGGGACTGGCCCCCGTCACTCCCGCGGAATAGAGTGGCGGAATCTTTCCTGCCGGCCTCCGCCGCACCACTCCGAGAACTGCCATCCATGCCGCTGTTTGAAGACGAACTCGTCGTGAACTGCCCCATCGACCGGGTGTTCGACTTCCTCCTCCGCCCGGCCAACGTCGTCCGGATCAGCGACCCCTCCATGGGACTCCGGTTCCTCAACGCCCCGGAAATCGTCGAGCTCGGAAGCCGCCTCACCTTCCAGATGATGGGGATGGGACAGGTCCAGGAGTGCGAGCACCACATCGTCTCCATCACCCCTCCCCAGCTCATCGTCGAAGAGCAGACCAAGGGGATCATGCGGAAGTGGCGGCACGAGCACATCTTCGAATGCCAGGGTGACGGGACGACCCGGGTCATCGACCGCATCGAGTTCGAGCCGCCCGGCGGAATCGTCGGCTTCATCGTCACCGAGAAGAAGATCCTCGGCGCCCTGGAAGACGGCTTCTTTCACCGGCATCAGCAGCTCAAGCGGATCCTGGAAGCGGAGTGCCGCTCATGACCGCCAAGCCCCGTCTGCCCGCGCGGGAACGGCCGATCACCCGGCAGGACCGGGACGGCAGCACGTTCCTGGCGCTCGGAGTCGTGATCGCGATCGCCAGCGGACTCATCGCCCTGACGGCGATGGTCTTTCCGGGCCTGGCGAGCGTCGTGGGGCTGATGGCGGCGGCGGGACTCTTCTTCGTCCTGCACTACGTCACCTGGGGCCGGGCCATGATGAACGCCCGTGCCCGAGAGGGCTTTCAAGACGAACCGCTCCCCACCCCGCCGGACCCCGAAGGCCTCGGAGACCAGGGCGACGTCTGACCCGTCAGCGCCGCGTGCGCGCGACGGCAGAGACCGGAAGAGTTAAACACCAAGACACCAAGTTTCCACCAAGATCACCAAGGAGACTCGCGCGAGACGGGATCCTTTGTGACCTTTGTGCCTTCTTGGTGTCTTTGTGTTTAACGACTTGGCTTCCGCGTTTTCCAACGACGGCTAGTAGTTGTAGCGCGGGTTGTTGACGTCGAAGTCCTGGGCCACGAGGGCCACGTTCGTCTTCACCGCCGTGAAGAAGTAGTCCTCGACGAGCTGAGGGGCTTCGTTCCGACGCTGCGGGAAGGCGTAGTTCTGGATCCGGATCGGGAGCGACGTGGTCGCTTCCAAGTACAGGCGGCAGGATTGGAACAGGCGGCCGGGTGCGGGCTTGGCGTAAGACATCTCGATCGCCCGGCAGGCGACGTCGCCGATCTTGGCCTTGGGGAACAGGTTGACCGTCCCCCCTTCGCCCGTCTTGTCGCCCAGCAGCGCCACCAGGACGCCGTGGGCCATGTTCTTCATTCCGAACGACGTGATCGGATACCGGTTCTCGTCCAGGGCCCGGCGATCGGTCGGGGCGACCGTCACCGTCCCGATGAGCGAGGCGAACCCGGTCTCATGGGCGAGCATGTTGCCGTTGTTCTGACCTTCGACGTAGATCACCTCCCGCCCTTCGTGCGGGGTGACGTACTTCATGTAGACGCTGAACGGGTTGTGGCGGACCTTGACGGTGCACTGGCTGCTCAGCATCTGCCGGCCGATGAGCTCGTTCTTGATGAACGTCGCTTCATAGCCGTCGATCCGGGAGACCGCCTCATAGGCTTCGGCCGCCATCTTCATGGCGGGGAGGAACGGGTGGGTTTCCGGGACGACCGCGATCTGTTCGGCGATCGTCGGCGCGGCCCAGATCGGGCGGGCGGGAAGTGAGCAGACCGCGGCCGTCGCCGCCCCGAGAAATGCCCGCCTTGAGATGGCCATCGTTCCCGTCCCTGAGAGTCGTTCGTTGCCCCCGGATCCGCTGGGGGCCATTGCACTGTTTCGGCAGGAATCCGCCGATCCGTCGCGTTTCCCTGGTCGGGGTGCTTCATCCGGACCAGCCCCGAAAGTCACCGCCTTCGGACCGGTCGAGCGTCGGGCGGGACAGTACTCGATCGACGGGGGACCGAGAAGAGGCGTCGCAAGTCGCCGTCACCGCGGTAGTTCGTTCGGAAGGAGCCATCAGGAGCCGCGGACCGTCCTGGAGGGATCTGACGGAACTCGGTGTGAAACCGCTGCTTCCTGCAAATGGTCGATGTCGGGCGGACGCGGAAGAACTGGGAAAAATCCTGGCAGCGGGCAGGCGGGCGACGGGGAGATCGGCGGATTCCGCAGGTTTGCAATTCGCTTCCCGTCGTTCGACAATCGCCGCATCAATCCTCTCTTGTCGGAGTCGCCTGAGATGTCCTTCCGAAGTCGTCTGCTTGTCGCTGCGGCCACCCTGCTCTGCACCTGCTCCCTGTGGGCTCCGACCCCGGCCGTGCGGGCCGAGGAGAAGGCCGCCAAGACCCAGGAAGTGACCGCCGGGGAACTCAAGCTGACCGTTCCGGAGGCGTGGCAGAGCAAGCCGCCGACGAACAACCTCCGGCTGGCCCAGTTCACCGTTCCCGCGGCGGAAGGGGATGAGAGCGGTGCGGAAGTCGTCATCTTCCCGCCGTTCGGGGGATCGACGTCCGCGAACATCCAGCGGTGGGTTTCGCAGTTCGACGCGGACGGCCGCGAGCTCAAGATGACGCAGGGGAAAGTCGACCAGGGGGATTACGTGCTGGTTGAGCTGAAGGGGACGTACAAGAAGCCGATCGGCCCGCCGATCCAGCAGCGGACGGAAGCGGCTCCCGGCCACAAGATGGTGGCGGTGATCCTCAAGTCGAAGGCGGGCGGAAACTACTTCCTGCGTCTCGTCGGTCCGGAGAAAACGGTGGAAGCCAACGCCCCGGCCTTCCGCAAGGCGTTCGGCGCGGACGCGGCCAAGGAAGAGAAGTTCGAGCTTCCCGCCGAATAGTCGGCCGGAAGGGTCGGCGGCGGGAGACGGAGCCGCCGCCACGGAGGTCGTGACGCTCCGTCAGAAGTTTTCCCAGGACGTTCGCGTGAGTGGTCTTCTTCCTCCCGGCTTCTGTTTTCGCTGGGAGTTCGCCGTTCCCGAGATCTCGACTCCGGGCTCGAACCGCAAGCTCCTGAAGCTGCCGGAATCGGCAAGGATTGCCGCTCCGGATGCGAAGAACGCGGTCAGTCCGTTGCGGATCAGCGTGGGCTGGAACGCCGAGGGGCTGGGGGTGGTTTGCGAGGTGACGGGGAAGCGGCTGGCGCCGTATTGCGACCTGGACCGGCCGGGCGAGTCGGACGGCGTGTTCCTGTGGATCGACACGCGGAACGTTCAGGACGTGCACCGCGCGACCCGTTTTTGCCATCTCTTTGGTCTGTTTCCGCTGGGCGAAGGGGCTCGCGGTGATGAGCCGGGTGTCCGGCAGGTTCCCGTGCCGCGGGCTGCGGCGGATGCTCCCAGCATTGATCCGGACGATGTCCTGATGTCGGCCGAGGTGGAGAAGACGGGGTATCGGCTTTCGGCGTGGTTTCCGCGGTCGACGTTGAACGGGTTCGATCCGGTTTCGCAGCCGAAGTTGGGCTTTTTCTGTGAGCTCCGTGATTCGGAGCTGGGCCGGTTCCCGCTGCTGTTGGACGAGGAGTTTCCTTACGACGGCGATCCGAGCCTGTGGTGTTCGCTCTCGCTCGTGGGATAGAGGCGACTAACCGGGTCCAGGGGGACCCTGGTGGGGAGTGCAGAGGGGCAACGCCCCTTTGCCCGCCGGAGGCCTGGCCGTCGAGAGACGTCTGTAGGAGTACGTATCCAGGCGCGGACACCGTGCCGTATGCCCCCTCACCAACCCGCAGGGATTGCAAAGCCAGCGGTGTGATGTGAGGGAGCCCCTCCACGCCGGCTGCCGTGCGTAAGGGACACGGGCCCGGCCAGGACATCGTTCGCTTCCGAACCGTCGCGTCGCCGCCGGGGGTGCGATCCGCGGTGCGACACATTCCTGCCGATTCGCTGCGGAGCGTGTCGTCGATCCGGCAGGAGACGCCGGATCGACGGACCTCGATTTCCGCCGCGGGCGAACCCTGAAGATCGCGATTCTGTTAAGGAATTTCCAAGGTCCGGGGCCTGTTGTCGTTTCGCGGTCCGGTCGCCGCGGACCCTTTTGAGCCGCTCCATCATCTGGACGACACGGAAGGGGCTGTCATATCTATCCGCTCCCACGTCGATCGTCTCGCACGATCGATCACACCCCTGAAACACACCCCGCTTCGTCCGGCGGAAGAGCGGCTTGCCGCACTTCCATGAGCGGTCGGTTCCCCGACCGTTGTGCCGAACCGCGGCCCCCCCGTCCCCTGTTCCGGCGTCGGTCGAAGCGTCCTGCTTCTGTCCGGTCTGCCCGATTTCGTCGCCGCTCATCCGCGCCCGTTCGCCGGAGCCTCGCTTCGGAGAGGCCCGGCCGCGGCGTCCCGTCCGACTATTCCCCTGTCACTTTTCCGGCGTCGATTCGGTCGCCGGGAGATTTGGCTCGCTCGGCCTGCCGTTGGATTCGGCGGCGGGCGGGTTGTTGTCCGCGTGCGCTCGTGATGTTCGAGCGGCGACGGACCGCGTCGAATCAACAGGTCGCCGTGCGGCTCGCGCTGCGGCGCGCCGTCACACGACTACAGACACCGGCTGAACCGCCGGACGGGTTCCTCGCGCCGATGAGGTGCGGCCATGGGGCCAATCACAAGACAACTGTCCGTCGCCAGACGTTGCCGTCCTCTCTCTGGAGAGACAACGGCGGCGCGCCGCGACGGCCCTGACGAACCACACGGGAGGAACTCCGTGGCGTGCCGGCGCGACTTATGTTGCGCCGACAGGCCAAGGGGGACCCTTCCGCAGCGGACATCATGACCGACCTTCGGATTCGACCCGGCCACGGCCTGCGCCGCTGCCGCTCGACCGACAGGGGGCTCATGGTTCCAGAGCGCAGGATGCCCTCTGGCAAACATTGACGATTGTGTGAAGTTTGCGGGTGAGCCCGTCGATAACTGATGTGCTCGACTGTCTCGCCTGCAGCGCGGCGCCATTGCTGTCTCGATTCACCTCTCGGTTGCCAGGGTGGAGCGCGATGCAGTGGACAGACTCATGGAGGAGTGCATGGCCACCGACACAACGACGGACATCCATCAGGTCTGGCTGGAGTACCGCCAGAATCCGACGGAAGACCTTCGCAACCGTCTCATTGAACGATTCTTTCCCCTGGTCCGCTTCAACGCGGAGCGGGTCTGGCAGAAGCTGCCCGACGGAGTGGATATCAATGACCTGATCTCTGCCGGCGTGTTCGGACTGATGGACGCCATCGACGCTTTCGACCTCGACCGCGGGGTCAAGTTCGAGACGTACTGCGTCCCCCGGATCCGCGGGGCGATGCTCGACGAGCTCCGCACGATGGACTGGGTGCCGCGCCTCGTCCGCAGCAAGGCGAGCAAGCTGGAGCACGCCCGCAAGGAAATCGAAGCCTCGACCGGCCGTCCGCCCACGGACCCGGAACTGGCCGACAAGATGCAGATGCCGCTGGACGAGTTCCAGAAGATGAAGTCCGAGGCGAGCGCCGTCGCGCTGGTCAGTCTCAACAAGAAGTGGTACGAGACCGACAGCTATAAAGACGTCCGCGAGATCGACATCATCGAGGACACCAAGGGCGAAGACCCGACGAACGGGATCCAGAAGAAGGATCTCATGAAGCTCGTCACCAAGGGTCTCAACCGCAACGAGCGGCTCATCATCATCCTCTACTACTATGAGGAACTGACGATGAAGGAGATCGGCCAGACCCTGGGCCTCTCCGAGTCCCGCGTGAGCCAGATGCATTCGAGCATCGTGTCGCGTCTGAAGGACCAGCTCCGGAAGCGGCGCCCCGAGTTCGCGTAGCCGCCGGGCAACAATTCGAGATTCTCCAACGGGCGTGATCCCTTCGATCACCGCCCGTTTTTTCGTTTCGGGCTGCGTTTCGAAAGCGGTCCGCCTCGCGGGAGTTCAGGGATTTCGGCTCCGGGCCGCCGATTCCCGGGCGGACCGCGACGGGGGCGGCGCATCCGGCTTCTTCCGGCAATCCGGCAAGTCCGTCCTGCTGCGGAATTGCAACATTTCTTCCCGATCCTTCCCGCCTCGCCGCGCGGAGTGACCTATGTTCATCACAGGGGATGGTCCGGAGTCTTGCCATCGGGCGTGCAGGACACGTCGGGCAAGCAGCCGCCATCCCTCTCCGTCCCCCCGGATGACATCGTTCCTCGGGTTTGCCGAGTCCGTCAGGAGAAGTTCATGGCCCCCGCTCGTCCCATGCCTCAGAAGCCCTTCCCCGTCGGAGGCCGCAGCGGATTCGGTCGCGGCGAGTCGTCCCAGGAAGACTTCGAGAACCTCAAGCGGCTGATCCACAGCAAGCTGGTCGACAAGCTCGACCTGAACCGCCTGGGGGAACTGCAGGGGGACACGCTGCGGCGCGAGATCCGGCTCGTCGTCGAGCACCTGTGCGACACCGAGAACCCGCTGCTCAACCGCTCCGAGCGGGAGCGTCTCATCGAGGAAGTCCTCGACGAGACATTCGGCTTCGGTCCGCTGGAAGTCCTCATGAAGGAGGACGGGATCGCGGACATCATGATCAACGGACCCAAGAAGGTGTTCGTTGAAAAGCACGGCAAGATCATCAAGCACGATGTGACCTTCCGCGACAACGACCACCTGCTCCAGATCCTGGACCGCATCGTTTCCCGCGTCGGCCGCCGGGTCGACGAAACGTCTCCGATGGTCGACGCCCGTCTGCCCGACGGCTCGCGTCTCAACGCCATCATCCCGCCGCTGGCTCTCGACGGCCCCTCGCTCACGATTCGTAAGTTCGGTTCCCGCCCGCTGACCCTCGAGGATCTCCTCAACTTCGGCGCCTTCACGCCGGAAATGGTCATGCTCCTCGAAGGCTCGATCAAGGCCCGCCTCAACATCATCGTCAGCGGCGGTACCGGTTCCGGTAAGACGACGCTGCTCAATACGCTGTCGAGCTTCATCCAGAGCGACCACCGCGTCATCACGATCGAGGACGCGGCGGAACTCCAGCTCCAGCAGGACCACGTCCTGCGGCTCGAGACCCGGCCGGCCAACATCGAAGGCAAGGGACGCATCACCGCGACCGACCTCGTCAAGAACGCCCTGCGTATGCGTCCCGACCGCGTGATCATCGGGGAATGCCGCGGACCGGAAACGCTGGACATGCTCCAGGCCATGAACACCGGTCACGAAGGATCGATGACCACCGTCCACGCCAACAATCCCCGCGACGCCGTCTCCCGCGTCGAGACGCTGATCCTGATGGGGGGCTCGGAGCTCCCTCTCAAGGCGATCCGGCACCAGGTCGCCTCCGCGGTGAACATGATCATCCAAGCCAACCGCCTCCAGGGGGGGCCCCGCAAGATCACCTCGATCACCGAAGTGGTCGGGATGGAGCAGGACACGATCGTGACCCAGGAGATTTTCAAGTTCGTCCAGGACGGGATCGACGCCAACGGAAAGGCGTTCGGCCACTTCGAGGCGACCGGCGTCCGGCCCTCGTTCATGTCCCGGCTGGAAGCGTCCGGCGTGCGGCTCCCGTCGAACCTGTTCGCTCCTCGGGCATTGGCTTGAGAGAGTTTTCCGTTGTCAGTCGTCAGTTTTCCGTCGGTTGGAGCGTTTGCAGCCGTCTTTGAAGCGGCCGCCGTTGTCGGGGAAGAGTCATGAATCCCATGTATGTCTCGATTGCCGCCTTCGTCGGGGTCACGGGAGTGATCGGCGCGGTGATCCTGCTCATCGGCGAGTTGCGGAGCAACTCCGTCGAGGACCGCCTGGAAGTCCTGGCCCGCAAGAAGGGGGCCGCCGGCGAACAGACCAAGGTCACGCGCGAAGCCCTCGTGCAGGAGAGCGTGAAGGGACTGCAGGGGATGATCGGCGGGCTCGCCGCCCGGTTCGTCAACCTGAAGATGCTGTTCGCCCAGGCGGACATGACGATCGCGATCGAGACCTTTTTCCTGATCTGCCTCGGAGCCGCCTTTGTCCCGACGGCGATCGCGATCGCCGTCGGCGTGAATCCGATGTTCGCGCCGCTGATCGCTCTGTGCTGCGGCGTCCTGCCGCTGGGGTTCGTGGTCTGGAAGCGGGGGCGGCGGTTCAAGAAGTTCGCCGCGCAGCTTCCCGATGCCATGTCGCTCATCGCCCGGGCCCTGCGATCGGGACACAGCCTCGCGTCGGCCATCAAGCTCATCGTCGACGAGATGCAGGACCCGATCGCCAAGGAGTTCAACGCCGCTTACGAAGAGCAGAACCTGGGGATCCCGCTCGAGCAGTCGCTCAAGAACGTCTACAACCGGATGCCGAACCTGGACTTCAAGTTCTTCGCCACGGCGGTCGCCATCCAGCGGCAGTCCGGGGGGGACCTGGCGGAGATCCTCGACAAGATCGCCCATATCATCCGCGAGCGGTTCAAGATCATGGGGCAGGTCCAGGCCCTCACCGGCGAAGGCCGCATCAGCGGAATCGTGCTGATGGCTCTCCCGGTGGCCCTGTTCTTCGCCGTGTGGCGGATGAACCCGAGCTACGTGATGCTCCTCTTCACCGATCCCCTGGGCCGGCAGATGGTCGCCGTGGCGCTCTTCCTGCAGGTCCTGGGCGCGGTGACGATCAAGAAGATCATTGCAATCAAGGTGTAGGAGAGGCGGAAGGCTTAAGGCTGAAGACGGAAGGGAGAGAAGAGCCCCCTCGCCGAAGTCCTCGCCTCAGCGGCTGCCGACTGACACTTGATATCTGAAACTTGATACTTCCCCCCGGGGGACCCTGCGATGTCCATGACCACCCTCCTGCCGCTCGCCATCTTCGGCGCCATCACCTTCGGGGTGTGGGCGATCCTCTCCATGTTCACGGGCGGGGAGAGCCGGGCCGCGAGCCGCCTCAACGAACTGAAGGACCCTCGCAAGCGGAACGCGGATCCCCAGGAGAACTCGGTCGGCTCGATGCTCAAGATGGCGGCTCCGGCGCTGTCGAAGGCGATCCAGCCCAAGACGGAGCTGGAGCAGAACGAGCTTAAGATCCGGCTCTCCAACGCCGGGTTCCATTCGCCCCACGCCGCCACCCTGTTCCTGGCGATCAAGATGATCAGCCTCTTTGCCGGGGCGGTGGTCGGGGGGGCCGTGGCGGCCTTCACGACCGGACTCAACACCGACGGCTTTCTTCGCCTGGGAATCGGGGCGGGGCTGGGATTCTATCTCCCGGAGCTCGTCCTCACGGTCCTCAAGAAGACCCGGCAGGAGGCGATCTTCTTGCAGACCCCGGACGTCCTCGATCTGCTGGTCGTGTGCGTGGAAGCAGGCCTTGGTCTCGACATCGCCCTCCGCCGCGTTGCGGAGGAGCTGGTCGAGGGGGCGCCCGAGATCTGCGGCGAGATCTCCCTCTGCAACCTTCAGATGCAGATGGGGCGTCCCCGCCGCGAGGTTCTGCATGACTTTGGCATCCGGACCGGCGTCGACGACGTCAAGGCGCTCGTCGGGGTGCTGATCCAGGCGGAAAAGTTCGGGGGTTCGGTGGGGAGCGCCCTCCGCGTCCAGTCCGATTCGATGCGCGTCAAGCGGCGTCAGATGGCGGAAGAGAAGGCTCAGCAGACGGCCGTCAAGATGATCTTCCCGCTGGTGCTGTTCATCTTCCCGGGGATCTTCGTGGTGCTGGTCGGCCCGGCCGCGATCATGATGATCCGCCAGCTCCTGACGGACTGAGCTCTGGGAACAATGGAAAACACGAAGAGCCGCCGATCCTGTGATCGGCGGCTCTTTTCGTTCGTGAGCGAGAGAGGAGTGATCTGCCCCGAACCACGTCCTTGCCGGCACGACTCTGATAGCTCAAACCCAAGGTGCCACGGCACGCTGGGGTCAAGGGGGCCACGCCCCCTTGCCGCCGGAGGCGCTTCTATGAGGAACCGCGGTACGCAACGGACGTCCGTTTTGTGGTACCCGCTATGAGGACTCCCTCAAACCCCACCGCTGGCTTTGCAGTCCCCGCGGGTTGGTGCGGGGCCATCCGGCACGGTGTCCGCGTTTGGACACGTGCTCCTTCAGACATCTCTCGACGGCCAGGCCTCCGGCGGGCAAGAGGGCGTTGCCCCCTTGCATCCCCCACCAGGGTGCCCCTGGACCCGGTTCTGTGAGTCACATCAGAAGTGGAAGCAACCCGGCGCGGCCTTACAGAACCTTCTCGATTGTCTCGCGGAGAACCGCACCCGACTTCTGGAGAGCAGTCTTCTCCTTCGGCCACATGTCGATCTCGATGTGCTGCAGCGCCCCCTTGCGGCCGACAACCGTCGGCACCGAGATCGCCACGTCGAACAGGCCGTACGCCCCGTTCTGCAGCGTCGAAACCGGCTGAATGCGGTGGCTGTCGAGAGCAATGTCGTGGATCACGTCGGCGATCGACACACCGACCGCGAAACCCGCCCCCGCCTTCTTCTTGATCATCTCCGCGCCCGAGGTCCGAGCCCGCTTTTCGATTTCGAGCAAGGCGGCCTGATCGACGCCGGGCCACTTATCGAGCGGAAGACCGGCGATCTGGGCGGCAGACCACAGGGCGACCATGCTGTCCCCGTGCTCGCCAAGCATCATCACCTGCACCTGCGTCGGCGGCACGTCGAGCTTCTGAGCCAGGAGCGCCCGGAAACGGGTCGTGTCGAGAACCGTCCCGAGGCCGATTACCTGCTGGGCCGGGAGGCCGAGCTCGCGGGCGGCGAGGTACGTCAGGATGTCGACAGGGTTCGACACCACGAAGATGATGACGTCCTTCTTGTGGCCGACCTTCTTGACGTCCGCCAGCAGGCTGCGGAAGAGGGCCACGTTCCGGTTGATGAGGTCCAGGCGGCTCTCATCCGGCTTGCGGCGGAGGCCGGCGGTGATGCAGATCACGTCCGCATCCTTCACCTGCTCCGTCGTTCCGCCATAGATCCGCTGATCGTGCAGCAGCGGTGCGCCGTGCAGCAGGTCGAGCGCCTGCCCGTCCGCCAGGTCCTGGTTGACGTCGATGAGGGCGATGTCGCGGACGATGCCGCCCGTCTGGAGAGCGAAGCCCGCGCACGAACCAACCAGTCCGCCGCCGCCGATGATGGCTACTTTCATGGGGAGTTTTCAGTCGTCAGTGGTCAGTTTTCAGTGAGACGGGCCGGAGGGCCGCACGTGTTCGCGAGGCGGCAGACGATCGAGGGGACTACTGCTTGAGGGCCGCCAGGACCTGTTCGGTGATCGCCTGAACGAGCGCTTCCATATTGATCTGGCCGCCGCCCCCGCCCACGCCGCCGTTCGTCTGGTAGGTCGGCGTCTGGAGGTAGCCCGGATACACCGGAGGAGGAGCGAAGGCCGAGACCTGCGGGGCTTCCCCTTCCTTGTAGCCGTCGCGGAAGGCGGTGTTGCTGCACAGGTCGCAGTTCTCGTTGTGGAACCGCGGGTCGTCGAAGCCGAGCCGCTTCTTGAGGTCGAGGAGCTCGCGGGACTTCTGCTCGTTGAGATAGGTCACCCCGCCGAGCTGCTGCGTCAGGATCAGGATCCGGCAGTAGGCGTCGAGGATCTCGGTCTTCCAGTAGGCCTCTTCGAGCGTGGCGCCGAAGCTGACCGTCCCGTGGTTGGCGAGGATGATTGTGTTCGTCGCCTTGAGGAACGGGCTGACGGTGTCGGCAAAGCCCTGGGCGCCCGGCGTTTCATAAGGAGCGAGCGGGACTTCCCCCATGAAGACTTCGATTTCCGGCAGGATGCACTGCGGGATCGCTTCGCGGCGGACGGCGAAGGCGGTCGCATGGGGCGGGTGACAGTGAACCACCGCCTTGACGTCTTCCCGCTGCCGCATGATCGTCAGGTGCAGGAGGATTTCGCTGGTCCGCTTCTTCTTGCCGGCAAGCTGCTTGCCGTCCAGGTCGACCATGCAGATGTCATCCGGGGTCATGAACCCCTTGCAGATCATCGTCGGGCTGCACAGAACCTCGTTCGGACCGATCCGGTACGAGATATTCCCGTCGTTCGCGGCGGCGAAGCCCTTGTTGTAGACGCGGCGGCCGACCTCGCAGATCCATTCCTTGATCGACTTGGCTTCGGCGCTGTTGAAGAGCGGGTGGTAGGACATGGTTCCGTCTTTCCGGTTCAGGTTGTCTCGCGCTGACAGCCGTCACCGGCTGCGTGTTCTGTCTGCTGACTTGTCTGGTCGAAGGCGGCCGGTCAGGCCAGGTTGATCGAGTCGAGGATCGCCGCGTTGTAGGCGTCGATCGGCTTCTGGTTTGGCGTGAACGGAGCGGCCGCTTCGGCGGACTCGCTCAGGGCGATCATGTGTCCGTTCCCCGCTCCCAGATCGTCATAGGCGACAATCGGCTCGCCGCGGCCCGCCTCGTCCCCTTCGATCCCCGCCCGCGTCAGCGGCACGACGACCTTCCACGAGCACCCCTTCAGCGTGGGATGCACGCGGTTCAGCGTCACTTTGCCGATGACCTGGGCGATTCGCATGGAGGGGGAGGAGGAGGATTCAGGAGTTAGGATTTAGGATTCAGGAGGCCGTTACTTCTTGGATTCGGGCCAAGGGGCGGTGAAGGCGGCGATGATGTTTCGCAGCTCGAAATAGGTCTTGGCGGTCGGGTCGATGACGATCGCGTTGAGCCGCATCTGGTCGCGGGCCGCCCGGACCCCGGCGGGCTCGGTAATGTAGGCCGCCCGGACCTTCTCGTGGCGGTTGGCCCGGCAGGCGGCCCGGTAGGACTGCGTGGCGGCGATCACGACGCCATCGACCGCGCCACGGCTCAGTTCGCTGATCGCGAGCGCGGCGGCATCGTCTGGACAACCGAGCAGCTCGCGGGACCAAGCTCCACCGAGTTCGCCGAACAGCTTTTCGAGAGCGGGCGAAGTCCGGACGATGGCGAGCTTCCAGCGGGCCGTCGCCGAAGTCGCCCCCTTCTCGCCTGTCGTCACACCCGCGGTGGCGCGAGTCACTTCGAGGCGGTGAATGCGGATGTAGTCGTGGGCGGTCGGCGTCAGGAGGGACTTCGCTCCGATGACGAGCGGGACCTTCTGCCCTTTGATCTTCTCGGCCAGCAGATCGCCCGTGATCACCCGGTCAAGAATTGCGACCGACGACGTGGAGACCGGAGTCGGCACAACGATCGGTGCCGGTTTGGGAGCCGCGGCTTTCGCTCCGGTCACAGCGGGCGTGGATACAGCGGCAACCGCCTTCACCGGCGCAGCGACCGACGACGGGCTGATCTGCTTCAGCACGTTCTGGACGATCCGGTCGATGGCAGCGCTGTCGAGCATGAAGGGCTTGGACTCTCGCCTCTGACTGACAACTGAAAACTGACGACTTCCTTACTCGTCCACCAATCCGATGATCACGAACCGGACCGGCGTATCGGGGCGTCCCATGACGTCCCGCACCGCGGAGCCGTCCGCGGTGATCACAACTTTGGTGCCGACACTGCTTCCGAGGTGATCGATCGCAATCTGCGGGTCGCCGTCCGGACCGCTCTTCTGGTCGAGCGGCTGCACGACCAGAAGCCGCCAGCCGTTGAGGGCTGAGTGCTTGATCGTGGAATTGACCCGGCCGATGACGGACGCGAGTTGCATCGGGCACCTCCTCCAATCACTTGGCTCAGACCACCCGCAGTTCGTCGACCAGCGAGCAGCGGCGGACGCGGCAGAAGGTGAGCGGATTCGTCACCCCTTCTCCGGTCGGCGTGGCGACGCTGAACGACAGGTACCCTTCCCCGCCCAGTCCCAGGCCGGCCATCGACGGGCCGTTCTTGACGAACAGCGTCGTGTCCATCAGCCGGCCCATCGTGGTCATGTTCCGGACGTTGCGGGAGTGGATGATCGCCGTGTGGCGGTAGCCGTGCTCGTACTCGTGAGCGAGTTCGATGGCGTGCGTCGCGTCCTTGGCCCGGATGAACGGGACGAAGGGCATCATCTGCTCTTCGCTGACGTACGGGTTGTTCGTGTCGGTTTCGCCATAGAGGAGCTGCGTGTCCTTCGGGACGTTGAGGCCGATCTGCTGGGCGAGGTAGGTCGCGTTGCGGCCGATGAAGTCGCGGTTCAGGACCCAGTGGTCGCCGGGCTTCGGCGGCGGGGCGAAGGCAAGCTTCGTCAGGGCTTCGATCTGCTGGGCGTTGAGCCGGAACCCCTTGGCGCGGCTCATCTCGTCCATCAGGGCGTCGAAGATCGACTGGACGGCGAAGACTTCCTTCTCGCCGATGCAGAGGAGGTTGTTGTCGTAGGCGGCCCCGCTGACGATGCAGCGGGCGGCATGAGCCAGGTCGGCCGACTCATCGACGACGACGGGGGGATTCCCCGGACCGGCGACGACCGCCTTCTTGCGGGCTCCGAGAGCCGCCCGGGCGACCGCTGGACCGCCGGTGACGCACAGCATCCGGACGCCGCGGTGCTGGAAGATCTGGTCGGCCGACTCGATCGTCGGCTTCTCGATGATCGTGACGATGTTCTCGATGCCGATCGCTTCGGCGAACGCCTTGTTGAAGCGGCGGACCCCTTCGCAGGCGATCCGGGCTCCGGACGGGTGGGGGTTGACCACCATCGTGTTCCCGGCCGCCACCATGTTGACGATGTTGCCGGCGAGCGTCGGGAGGGAGTGGGTCACCGGCGTGATCGCCCCGATGACACCGAACGGGGCGTACTCTTCGATCGTGAGACCGTGGTCGCCGCTGTAGGTGTTCGACTTGAGGAACTCGGTCCCGGGGACCAGCTTGATGATCTTGAGCTTCTCGATCTTGTGATCGAGGCGGCCGATCTTCGTCTCTTCGAATTCGAGGCGGCCGAGCTCTTCCGCCTGCTGCTCGCACATCGTCTTGACGATGTTCAGGATCTTGGCCCGGTCGGCGATGGTCTTCTTCTTGAGCTGGATGAAGGCGTCGTTGGCGGCGCCGACCGCGTCATCGACGTTCTGGAAGACGCCGTAGTTCCCCGTCGACCGGGTGCCGGGAGCGGAACCGCCGCCGATCGCCGGGCCGGACTTCACCGGAATGCCGTTGGGCGACGACTTCGACTCGGCAGCAGCGGGAGCGGCTCCCGCCGGCTTGGTCGACTTGCCCAGCTTGGACAGGACCTCTTCGACGACGGCGCGGATGGCGGTTTCGTTCATGGCGAGGTTTTCAGTGTTCCGTCTTGAGTTGTCAGTGGCGGAGGCGGAGAGGTCGTCGGGTGGTTTCGACTATCCCCGCATCTCCATCTCCTTGGTCTCGAGCCAGTGGTGGACTCGAGTGGTGGTCGGGATCTGGCTGGCCATCCAGAGGACGAGTCCTCCGACGATCAGCAGGGACCACCAGTTGTGTTCCTGCATCAGGGCGACGAGGTTGAACATGGCCGCCCCTTCCAGGAGGGCGCTCGCCACGATCGTCTTCGTCACGAACAACCGGGTCAGGCCCCCGGGGTCATCTTTCAGGTTCGGTACGGTCTGGCGAACGATCAGTTCTGGAACGACGAGGTGCATCACGAAGGCGGTGGCGGCAAACCCCGCCCCGATCAGGCTGAGCAACTCTCCCTGCGGAGCGTTGTTCAGGGCTCCCAGGAGCACCACGACCACGGTCCCGAACGTCAGCACCCCGGCAATCAGGGCCACGGTGATGATCTGCAGGAGGCGGACCGCATCCTGCGTCGACGGTCGTACCGGTGTGCTGGAACTCATGGAACGGCCTGATCACTCGTTCTTGAAGATCGTCGCGTCTCCCACGTTCACTGCATCGACGATGCCGATGATCGTGCAGTCGACCGGCAGTTTCTTGGTCTCGTCGCAGAAGCGGGCGCTCGATCCCTGCACGATCAGGACCGTTTCCCCTTCTCCGGCTCCGACGACATCGACGGCGATAAAGGTCCGGCCCGTCCCCGTCAGTTCGGACTTCGACTTCTCGTTGATCCGCATCGGCTCCACGACGAAGAGCTTCTGGCCCTTCATCGAGTCGACCTTCTGCGTGGAGACGAGACTGCCGGTCACCTTGGCGATAAACATGGCGTGGCCTATTTCCCCTTCACAGCTTCGACGGACTGACGGGCCACGACGATCTCTTCGTTCGTCGGAACGATCCAGATCTCCGTCCTGCTGCCGGCGGCCGAAATCCGGCCTTCTCCCCTGGCGGTCTTGTTCAGCTCGGGATCGAGCTGAATTCCCGCGAAGTCGAGATTCTTGAGCGAGTCCCGCCGGATCCGCTGGCTGTTCTCCCCGATCCCCCCGGTGAAGACGATCGCATCGGCCCCGTTGAGGACCGTGAGATACGCCCCGATGTACTGCCGGATGGAGGCGGCAAAGACATTCAGCGCCAGGTCAGCCCGGGGATTCCCCTCTGCGGCGGCCTTCTCCACGTCCCGCGCGTCGGCGGACACTCCGCTCATCCCCAGCAGCCCCCCCTTGTTCGAGAGGTCTTCCAGGATCTGCGGAAAGGTCTTGCCCGTGGCCCGCATCAGGACCGGGATCGCAAAGGGATCGAAATCCCCGACCCGGTTGTTGTGCGGCAGTCCCGTCTGCGGAGTCATGCCGAGCGTGTTCGACTGCGAAACGCCGTCGAGCATCGCGCACAGCGAGTTGCTGCCTCCGAGATGGCAGGAAATGACCTTGAGGCCCTTCCGACCGAGGAGCTGGGCGACTCGCCCGCCAATGAACCGGTGGCTCGCCCCGTGGAACCCCCACCGCTGAATCCCGTACTGCTCCTGCCATTCGTGGGGAATGGCGTAGGTCCGGTACTCGGCGGGGATCGTCTCGTGGAAGCCGGTTTCGAGGGCGGCGACCAGGGGCATCGCCGGGAACGCCTTCCGCAACTGCCGCATCGCTCGCGCGTAGGGCGGGTTGTGGGCGGGAGCGACATCGGCCAGGGCCTCCATCGCGTCCAGCAGCTCGTCGTTGACGATCCGGACGCCACTCAACTTGCCGGCGAAGACCGCCTTGAAGCCGATGGCGGCCACTTCGTCGACCGACTTGAGGCACCCGGTGGCGGGATCGGTCAACTGCTCGAGGCAGATCGCGACCGCTTCGGCGTGGTCCTTGATCCGTCGGGACATTTCCTGGCGGCGGCCGGCGATCTCGACGAAGCAGGACCCTTCGGCATCCTGGCCGATCCGCTCAATCCCGCCGCGCGCAAGCTGGGCTTCGTTCGACATATCGAACAGCCGGTACTTGAACGAGGTGGAGCCGAGGTTGGCGACCAGAACCTTCATGGGGCGTCTTCCGGGATCCGAGGGGAGCCGTCAGTTCGATGCACCGCCGGAGTCGACTAGATGAAGTTCTTCATCAGGCCGGCTTCGGGGCGGGGAATCACGTGGGCCGAGACGAGCTCGCCCACCTTGCTGGCGGCGGCGGCGCCCGAGTCGACGGCGGCGCGGACCGAACCGACATCGCCCTTGATCACGGTCGTGATGAAGGCGGCGCCGATGTTGATCTGCTTGACGAGGGTGACGTTGGCCGACTTGAGCATCGCGTCCGCCGCTTCGACGGAGGCGATGAGGCCCTTGGTTTCGAGGAGTCCGATGGCTTCGTTCATGGGAGTGGTCGGAGTGGGAAGATGGATTGAGGTCTGCCGTCGGCCGTGTGCCGTCAGCAATCAGGGGGTGGTCGTTCGGGCCTGCCGCGAGCAGAGCTCAGCGGTCCGTCCCGAAGCGGGCTCAGGCGCCGGTCGGGCTGCTGACCTTGGCCTTGGGGAGGATCGCCTGGAGCTCGTCGTGCGGGCGGGCGATGACCTGGACGCTGGCGACGTCGCCGACCTTGCCGGCCGCGCTCGCGCCGGCGTCGACGGCGGCCTTCACCGCGGCGACGTCACCGACGAAGAACCCGGTGACGAAACCGCTGCCGATCTTGTCCCAGGTGACGAACTGAACGTTGGCCGCCTTGAGGGCGGCGTCCGCTGCTTCGATGAGGGCGATGAGACCCTTGGTCTCGATCATCCCGAGGGCTTCCATCTTCGCCATTGCTGACCTTTCAAAGGAATGAAACGTGAATCCGGTTCGGTGCGTGACGCGGGCGTCCTCGCCCGCGGAATGTTCGGTGTTCTGGTGGCAGGCCGGCGGTCGCCGGGCCGCGGGTCTCAGTGCTTGCAGCCGCAGGCGGCGGGCTTGATCAGGTCGACCTTGGTCGCCTTCTCGAGGTTGACCGCGTTTCCTTCATCCGTGTCGAGGTGGACTTCGAGGCGGATCTTGTCGTCGCCGCCGCGGACGAGGACGTTTTCGAGGACCGTCGTGCAGCCCGGCGATTCGATCCGGAGGTGCATCTCGTCACCGCCTTTGACGCCGAACCAGGCGAGATCCGCCGGGCCCATGTGGACGTGCCGCATGGCGCGGATCATCCCGAACTGAAGCTGAATGCTCCCCTTGGGGCCGACCAGGAGCCCCCCCGGGGTCCCCTTGATGTCGCCGCTGATCCGGACCGGCAGGTCGAGGCCGAGCGAGATCGAGTCCGTGAAGGCGAGCTCGACCTGCGAGTCGCCGCGGCAGGGGCCGAGGACGCGGACTTCCGGGAGCATCCGGCGGCGGGGGCCGACGATCGCGACCGTTTCTTCGGCGGCGAAGTAGCCCTCCTGGTACAGCCACTTCTTGACGGTGAGCTGGTGCCCCTTCCCGAACAGGATCTCGACGTGCTCCTGCGTCAGGTGGCAGTGCCGGGCGGAGATGTTGACGACGAGCGGGTTCGGCTTCTCGGCCGGCTTGGCGACCGCGCCCCCGCCAACCTGCTTCATCAGCACGTCGCGGACGATGCGTTCAACGTCAGAGCGAGCGATCGACATGAAAGGGTCGTTCTTCTGTTGTGGGTCTGGTTGAAATCGGGGCTGGTCGGAACCAGGGGGCCGGTTGGAATCGGTCAGGCGTCGCGGGAGCCGGATTCGGCGATGACGAGGTCGATCCCCGCCTCCCGGATTCGCGTCTGCCACTCGGTCGGCAGTCCGGAGTCGACCACCATCCGGGCCACCTGCTTGAGGGAACAGAGGTGGACCAGTTCGGAATGTCCGAATTTTCCGCTGTCCGCGACGACGATCAGCTCGTCCGCCGCTTCCAGCATCTGCCGTTCTGTATCGACGAGGAGGGAGTTCTGGTTGAACAACCCCGCCTCGGTAATCCCGCCGACTCCCATCACGACGCGGCGGGCGTGGATCTGTTTCAGGGCTTCGATCGTCAGGCTGCCAAGGGCTACCCCGGTTTTGGGATAGAGGTAGCCGCCGAGGTAAATCAGTTCGATTGTCGACACGCTGACGAGCTGGTTGCAGATGGGGAGCGAGTTCGTCACCACCTGCAGGGACTTGCCGGCGAGGTTCCGGGCGACTTCCAGGGTTGTCGTCCCGCCGTCGAGGATGATCGTCTCCCCCGACTGGATCAGGTCCGCCGCCGCCCGTCCGATCGACTGCTTTTCGACCGACGCCCGATGGCGGCGCTCATCAAACGCGGTCAGGGACTCCCCGACATAGGCGGCGCCCCCGCGGGTGCGCCGAATCTGTCCAATTCGGTCAAGATGCTCCAGATCCCGCCGAAGCGTACTTTCGCTCACTCCCAAGTGATCGACGAGCTCCTGAAGGGAGACAAATCCCTTGGATTCGATCAGCTCGAGAATGTTTCCCCGCCGCTGGTCCAGCAGCATTCTGCGAAAGCCTGAGGGTGATTGTGCTTCCCAACTTCTCTAGTGTGAATCACGTTGACGCCGGTTGCAAGCGTGATCGATCACGTCTTGTCACAATCTTTCAAAAGCCGCCATCAACGAAGCCCGGGGAAGGCCTTTCGAAGATCGACCCGGGGGAGGGCCGGACTGGCGTTCCTCACCCTGTCAAACCGCCGATTCCGGAAACGAGCCGATCCGTCAACGATCGGTTGCGAGCTGCCGGGGGAAGGGGTTGGTCCCGGAGCGCTGCTGTGGAGGCGTGCGGGGGGACGACTTGGTGAAAACGCGGCGAAGCGGATGGATTCGCTCAAGGTCCCGGCGTCTCGGAGCATGTCCTTGCCGGCACGGCTCCCGTAGCTCAAATCCAACGGGCGACGGCAGCCTGGGGTCAAGGGGGCCACGCCCCCTTGCCGCCGGAGGCACTTCCTGTGAGGAACCGTGGGACACAACGGATGTCCGCTTTGTGTCACCGGCGTTGAGGACTCACCGCTCGCTTTGAAATCCCCGAGGGTTGGTGAGGGGCATCCAGCACGTTGTCCGCGCCTGGATACTCACTCCTTCAGACATCTCTTGACGAGAGGGCCTCCGGCGGGCAAGAGGGCGTTGCCCCCTTGCATCCCCCACCAGGGTGCCCCTGGACCCGGTGAAAGGGCCTCCACCCGCCTCAGCGTTCGCGGCGGATTGGCGTCATCCGAATATTGTCGAGACACATCGCTCCCATCGCACCGTTCAGACCGACCTGCACGATCGCCTCGCGGGCCTGCTTCGGCACCGGAATCCTGCGGCCAACCTCGTGCCACGTCGTCTCATCCGCCAGCCACGGTCCGATCACCGCGTTCCCGAGAGGCACCCGTTTTCCGTCATAGAAATGGATCACGAACCCCGGACGGTCCTGAGAATCGGGACCGGGGCGAACCCCCTCAATCTTAAGCGTCATCCGGACATCGAGCTCCCCGACGACCGATCCGTCAATCCCCATCCCCTGCAGCAGGTGCGCGGACCGGCCGAGCTCGGTCCCCTCCATCCGGAGATACCGCTTACCCGTCGCCGGAAAGTCGGTGAGCACCCGCGACCGCCGCTGGTAGTGCCAGCCGGTCGCGAGTCCCTCGTCGGTCAGATCCTCGAAGTCGCCGTTGACGATCTTCGGGTTCGCCGGGTCGGGCTTCTGCTCCCGCAGTTCCTCCGACCGGCCGGTCATCGGGACAAAGAGAGTCGGGAGCAGTTTCTTCGTCAGGAGCTGGCCATCCTTCTTCTCGAGCAGGTGAAACACCTGCTGATACCGCTCGCCGAGAGGGATGATCATCTTCCCCCCCTCCTTCAGCTGGTCGACCAGGGGCTGCGGGACGTTCTCCGGGGAGCAGGTGACGATGATCTTGTCGAAGGGGGCCGCCTCGTCCCAGCCGGCGTAACCGTCACCGACGCGGCAGTGGACGTTGTCGTAGTCGAGTTGCTTCAGCAGGGCGGCGGCCCGCTTCCCGAGGGGCTCGACGATCTCGATCGTGTAGACCTCGGCGACGAGGCTCGACAGGACCGCCGCCTGGTAGCCGCTTCCCGTCCCGATCTCGAGGACCTTGTCGGTCGGCTGCGGATCGAGGACCTCGGTCATGTAGGCGACGATGAACGGCGGAGAGATCGTCTGCTTGAAGCCGATGTCGAGGGCCTGGTCGGTGTAGGCGAGGTTCCGCAGGTCATTGCGGACGAAGAGGTGCCGCGCGACCGACCGCATCGACTCCAGGACCTTGGGGTTGCGGATCCCCTCCCCTTCGACCGACTCCGTGACCATCTGTTCCCGCCGGGCGGAGAAAGCGTCGCTCGGAGGCGCGGCCGGGCCGACGGCCGCGTAGCACAGAACGACGCAGATGGGGGCCAGTCCAGCCAGCAGCAAGCGGTTCATCGAATCCGTCCCGAGACCGGTGTTTCAGCAGCGACTGCAGTATAAGTCGAAGAGCGGCTATGACTTCAAGCGGAATCTCCCGCCGGGGATCCGGAGTCGTCCGGCGGCCGTCCGGGGAGGCCGAAACGGGTCGACCGGCTTTCCTCACGTCGTCAGAGGCGCCAAACCTTCGCCAGCCTGTGTGGTGGACACGCTTTCACTGTGGAGTGTCCCTTTCCCGCAATTTACTTGGAAACGGCATGGCGGGTTGCTAGCGTGTCATGAACCGTTTTGGGGTACGGGGCGTTTCCGGAGGGGTCTGGAGGCGTCGCGAAGCCGGGTTGGGTCAGAGCTTCCCGGGGATCCCGAAGGCCATTGATGTTTTCGGTGGAAATGGAGTTGGCCTCCATCGCCGCTGGTGCAGACGGCGTGGATGCGCTGTGATGGGGTGCCGGAACGGGCGCGATCATCATGCACGGACGGAGAACGTTCGCCTATCGCGCGCTCGTTCGTTCAGGGGAGTGGGTCCTAAATGGAGATCTTGCTGCAAGGCTACGCCGTCAATCCGGCGACGTGGTTCTATTTGTCCACGCTGCTGATCCTGGCGGTCTTCTTTCGCTTCAATCGTCTGTGGTCCCTGAGAAACGTCGACCTGCTGCTCCTGCTCAGTTTCACGCCGGGGCTGCTGCTCGTCGATTCAGGAAATGACGTCGCCCGCCCGCTCGGGTATGTGTGGCTGTTCAGCGTGAGCGGCATGTACGTGGTGCGGCTTCTGGCGGACCAGTTTCCGTTCCGCCGTCCGCTGCTGGCCCCGAACCTCAATGCCGGGGGACTGGCGTTTCTGTGCGTTTCCGCGGCCGCTTTCCTGACGGCCCAGGCGGTGAAAGAGACCCTGCCGGTGTCGACGCAGGCGACGGTTGTCGAAGCAGAGGCGATGGTGAAGCGGCAGTCGACTCCGGTGCCGGAGCACGGCGCTGTCGACGAGCCGGTCGTCGGTCCCGCCGCGACGCTCATTGCCGCGCCCGTCGGGATCGTCTTTGAGGATCTGGCGGCTCGCGTGCTGTCGGTCCTGGCACACGCCGCGGTTGTGACCGGGCTGCTGATGGCCGGGAAACGGCTGTTTGGAGATGCCCAGCTTGGCCTGGCGATGGCGACGCTGTACCTGCTTCTCCCCTGTACCGCGTTCCGCGTGGGCGAGTTCAACCAGGTGCTTCCCTCGGCCCTCATCGTGTGGGCGATCGTCTGTTACCGGAATCCGATCGTTTCCGGGATCTTGATGGGGCTGGCGTGCGGGACGATGTTCTTCCCGGTGTTCCTGCTTCCGCTTTGGATCGCCTTTTACGGCCGCAAGGGGTTTGTGCGGTTTAGCGGAGCCCTGGCGGTTGTGGCGCTCGTCATGGTGGGGTGTCTCGCTCTGACGTCGAGCGATGCTTCGGCTCTGATCCGGAAGACGCTGGGGACGATCGATCTGGCGTCGATTGCCTTCCGAGGGGACGGCATTGCGGAGGGGTTCTGGAAGGAGACCGAGTATCTGTCGGTGTACCGGATTCCGGTGATTGCGGCTTATGCGGTGATGCTGCTGGGGCTGACGATCTGGCCGATGAAGCGGAATCTGGAGCTGCTGATTGCTCACTCGACGCTGGTGATTGTGGGGACGCAGTTCTGGTATCCGCGGCAGGGGGGCGTGTTCATCCTCTGGTATTTGCCGCTGTTGCTGATGGTGGTGTTCCGGCCGCGGCTGGTGCATCTGTTGCCGCCGACGGTGGTGCCGGAGGCGGAGGAGTCGAATGTGCGGCCGGGGACTTCGCCGGTGATTGCGACGCGGGCGATTGATCGCTCGTCGGTGTTTCGGTGAGGCAAGCGGCGTTCACTCGAACGCGTCCTCGCCAGCAAGACTCTGATAGCTCAAACCCAACGTGCCATGGCAGCCGGGGTCAAGGGGGTCACCCCTTGCCGCCGGAGGCGCTTCTGTGAGGAGCCGTGGCACACAACGGGTGTCCGCTTTGTGGCCCCAGCGTTGAGGACTCCCTCACATCAGACCGCTGGCTTTGCAATCCCCGCGTGTCGAGGTGGGAGGCATACGGCACGTTGTCCGCGCTTGGACAAGTGCTCCTTCAGAAAGAGCTCTACGAGACGGGCCTCCGGCGGGCAAAGGGGCGTTGCCCCCTTGCATCCCCCACCAGGGTGCCCCTGGACCCGGTTCTTGGCCGATGACGCGGGGGGCGGTGAGAAGTGCACGCTTACCGCGTGAAGCCCACCGTGAAGCTGAACACCCGCTCCTGGTCCGTCTGCTTCTGCATCAGCGGCCAAGCAAAGTCGAACGCCAGCGGTGCCGGACCCATCGCCGGAATCGTCAGCCGGAAACCAAAACCGGCCGTCACACGGAAATCGTTGATCTGAGCATTCGGCTCGATCGTACCAAAGTCCGTGAAGGCGATGACCCGGACCGAGTCGCTCGCCGTGATCGGCACGAGGTACTCCGCCGTGCCGAGCATCATGAAGTTGCCCCCGACACGGTAACCATTGTCGACCGGCGAAACCCCGCGGAACGCGAAGCCGCGGAACGAGGAGTAACCCCCGGCATAGAACCGCTCGAAGATCGGAGTGTCGTCACCCGTCCACCCGACCTGGCCCTGGAAGTGGACGATGTGCTTGCCGAACCCGTCCGGACGCTGGCGGACCGTGAACAGCTGGCTGCCGGTCAGTTCGAACCGCGAGTAGTTGAAATCGCCGAACGCCTGCTCGTACGAACCTTCGATCAGGTTTCCCGAGGAGGGAATGAAGGCGTTGTCGCGGGTATCGCGGGTCAGGGTGAAGACCGCGCTCGACAGGAAGTTGTCGCCGCGGACCTTCTGCAGGTCGGCCGGCGGGGTCGCTCCCTGCGGCAGGATGTTGACGTTCTCCAGCCGGACGCTCGCCCCGGCGGACCAGTACTCGTTCAGGAGGTAGCCGAGGCCGACCCGGCCCCCGAGCCGCTCTTCGCTCCACTCGTCGTAGAACCGGCTGTAGTAGAAACCGCTCGTGCTCAGGCTGAAGTCGGTCCGCAGGAAGAACGGGTCGGTCCAGGTCGCCATATAGCGGCTGACCTGGGTTCCGGGCTGGGCTTCCAACCGGAAACTCTGGCCGGCTCCGCGGAAGGCGTAGCCGTTAATGATGTCCGACCAGCTCGTCGGCGGACGGAGCAGGTCGAAGTTGTCTTCCTGCAGGACGAACGAGCCGACGATCCCCGCGTTGCTGTTGACGCCCACGCCGAACATCAGGCGGCCGGTGCGGCCTTCCGTAACGTCCACATTCACGTCGACGAATCCCGGCTCCTGCGGAGCGCGGAGCGCACTGCCGAACGGATTCCCCTGCGGCGAGACCGAGGTGATCGGATCCTGCGGGACCGGATTGCCGTAGTGATCGATGCTCTGGCCGCGGACGACATCGTCCGATTGGGCGCGGATGATCGGGCCGACCGGATCCTCGCCGATGCCGTTCTCGAAGAGGGCCGTCGGATCGACCTCGTGGTACTCCGGCTCGATGGCCGCGGAACCCTCCGGACGACCCCAGCGGGCCGGCGCCTCGGTGGCGGCCAGCATCTGGTTGCCGACCGGACGGGGAACGCGTCCCGTGGACGCGTTCCGTTCTTCGGGGGTCAGGAGCGCGGCGGGCCGGGCAGGCGCCATCGCCGGGCGGGCGACTTCCTGCTCGACCGGATCGGCGTAGGTCGCCTTGCCGGCCGGTTCCTCATCCGCAGGGGCCGCCGGAATGTCGACGTTCGCTTCGAAGGTGTTGGGGCCGCTGCTCCGCTCCCAGAGGGGCGGAAGGTAGTCGTAGCGGACATCCCGCGGCGTGTGGCGGGCCGGTGATTCCGGGGCCATGCTGTGACCGGAGAGGGGGCCTTCTTCCTCCGCGGCGTCCGCGAAGACGTCGTCGACGGAGTTCTGGGCGCGGGCGATCTGGGTGGAGAGGTACTCCCGCCCTTCGACGCGGACGATGTTGAACGTCGGGGACTCCTGCTGGTCCCACAGATTCGAGCCCATGATGCGGGCCTGGGCCATCCGCAGCTTGCGGCCGTTGGCCAGTTCACCCGGCTTGGCCCAGCGGGCGACGTTGTTGAGGAGGACGTCCTCGCGGGTGTGCGGGTGGTCGCCCCGGATGTGGGCGTTGACGCTGCCGACGAGGTACGGCTTGTCCTCATCGATTTCGTAGACGAGGTCGAGCTCGCCGGGCGTGTCGAGGAACCGCGGGATCGGGTCGACCTTGGCGAACAGGCGGCCCAGTTCGTCGTACTGGTCCTTCATGTGCTTGACGTCGAGCCCCATCAGGCGGGCGTTGAACGCGTCGCCCGGCTTGAGCTTGGGCTTGCCCCAGAGTTTGTTGCGGCTCAGGACGTCGTGGCCGACAAGGTCGATGTTCCGGACCTTGTACTGGATCCCCTCTTCGACCTTGAAGACGACCGTGACCCAGGCCCGGTCGTCGGACTCCTCTTCCTTGTGCTCGATCTTGACGTCGAAGTAGCCGAGGTTGTGGTAGTACTCGGTGAGCGTGTAGACGTCGTTCCGGATCTTCTCCGGGTCGTAGTCCCCGCCGATGTACCAGAGGATGACGTTCTTGGTCGCCAGCTTCGTCTTGAGGACGGAGTCGCTGATCGCCTTGTTCCCTTCGAAGCGGACCCACCACACCCGGACCTTGGGGCCTTCCTGGATCACGAAGGAGACTTCGCGATCGTCCTGGCTTCCCCCCTTTTCGAGGTCGACTTCGGCGTAGAAGTAGCCCTTCTCGCGGTAGAGGCTCTTGATCCGCGAGACCGCCTGGCGGTTGGCCGAGACGTCGAATCCGTGGCCGACCGAGATCCCGACGTGGGCCTGAAGCTCCGACGTCTTGACCTTCTTGTTTCCCTTGAACTCCACGCTCCGCACCATGGGGCGTTCGCGGAGGCGGTAGATCAGCACGGGGCCGTCGTCGGTCATCTGGAGGACCGGCTTGACGTTGTAGAACCAGTGCGTGTCGAGCAGCGAGGCGACGTCGTCCTGAATCTCCTGCCGTGTGACGGGCCGTCCTTTGCGGCACTTGATCCGGGACTGGATCGCGTGGGGCTGGATCGTCGTGTTTCCTTCGATCACCACGTCGGCGAGCGGCTTTTCGAGGCTCGCGTCGGTGATGTCCTCGTCCGTTCCACTCGCCTGAATCACGGGGGGCCGGGCCAGGACCGAACGCTGGCGGCGTTCGGGAGGTTCGGCCGCGACGACGGAAGCGGCCGCGCACCAGGCGACGACCAGCACGCACCGCAGCAGGCGGTGGTCAGTCGACCGACTTGATCGGGGTCGAACGCCGTCCATGGAGTTCTTTGGGTTTGTCCCGGCGTCATGCCGGAACGAAGGGGAGGTGGGAATCGGACATCGCGAGGAGGGAAACGGTCGGATTTCGGAAGGGCCGCCGAGGGCGGATCGATCGAAATCGGGCGACGGAGATTCGCGATTTCTGATAGGTCGAGGGTGTGTAGCCGAAATTTGTGCGGGCGGACAAGATGAGTTTCATCCGACCGGGCCTCCTCTGCCGATTGGCGGGCTTGCGCCGAGGGGAATCCGGTGGCAGGTACGGCGGCTGGATGGGGGGCCGGTGAAGGTAGGAAGGATGGCTCATTCCGCTGACGCGAATCGTGTCGTTGCCGGGATAGCGTCCATAGCTCAAACCCAACGTGCGACGGCAGCCTGGGGTCAAGGGGGCCACGCCCCCTTGCCGCCGGAGGCGCTTCCATGAGGAACCGTGGGACACAACGGACATCCCCTTTGTGGTACCGGCGTTGAGGACTCCCTCACATCACACCGCTCGCTTTGGAATCCGCGCGTGTTGGTGAGGGGGCATCCGACACCATGTCCGCGTCTGGACACGCCCTCCTTCAGACATCTTTCGACGGCCAGGCCTCCGGCGGGCAAGAGGGCGTCGCCCCCTTGCATCCCCCACCAGGGTGCCCCTGGACCCGGTGGGGTGGAGGCTTCGACGGATGTTCCCCTGCCGGCGCGGGTGACCGCGGACGTGTGACAACCCGCGCAGAATCTGAAATGCTCCCCGGCATGAGAGCCGCCGTATTCGACAAGCCCGGGACGCAGGGAGGGACGCTCTCCCTCCGCGAACTTCCCTCCGAACCCCTGCCACCGGGACACGTGCGGGTCCGGATGAAGTTTGCGCCCATCCATCCCTCCGACCGACTCTATATCGCCGGGACGTACGGCAAGGCCCCCGAGCGGTGGCCGGCCGTCCCCGGCTTTGAAGGAGTGGGGACCGTCGTCGAGGCTCGCGGGCTGCTCGGACGCTTCCTGAAAGGACGGAGAGTCTGCGTGCTGGCGGCGGGCTCAGGGACCTGGGCGGAAGAGGTCATCGTCCCCGCACGGCGCGTCATTCCGATCCCCGCCGGACTGTCGGACGAACAGGCCGCGACCTTCTTCATCAACCCGGCGACCGCGCTGGCGCTGACCCGTCACGTTCATATGCTCCGCGCCGGGGAGTGGGTGGTTCAGACCGCCGCCAACTCTCAGGTCGGGCGGATGGTGATCCGCCTCGGCAAGGCGGCGGGGTTTCGGACGATCAACCTGGTTCGGCGGCCGGAGCAGATCGACCCCCTGCGGTCGCTCGGGGGGGATGTCTGCCTCGTCCACGATGCGGAGACCGCGGATCCGGAATCGCTCCGATCTCAGATCGAGGCTCAGGTCGGGAAGGCGCCTCTCCGCGCGGCGATCGACCCGGTGGGGGGACCGCTGGGATCGACGGTCTTTTCCCTTCTGGGAGAGGGGGGCCTGTTCGTGGCGTACGGCAGCCTCGACTCCCGACCGCTTGCGATCCCGTCCCGCTCGCTGATCGCGGGGGACCGCCGTGTCGAAGGCTTCTGGCTCGGGCCGTGGATGGAACGGAAGTCGCTCCCCGCCAAGATCGCCCTGATCCGCGAGATGCGGCGCTTCCATCAAGAGAAAGTCTTCGAGACTCAGGTCACTGCGACTCATCCGCTGGCCGACGTTCAGACGGCTCTCCAGCAGGCAGAACGATCGGGCGGCAAGATCCTCCTCGATCTCCGCTGAAAGTCGCGGTTCCGTCTCTCCGCATTTTCCTCTGCGCCTCTCTGCGTCCTCTGTGTTTCAAACCTCTGCGGCAGCGGCACTGGAAGCACAGAGATCAGAGGGAACAGAAGCGCCGAGAGGCCGGAGCGGCGGGCCTCCTGAATCGTGGGGCGGGTGGCCGCCGGAAATTCTTCTGGACACCCGGTACCGTTCTTGCGACAACGGCGGGAGACCCCTGTGATTGCCTCCCTGCGAGTCCCCTTCCATGAAGAATGCCCGGACACCGATCGTTGTGGCGGGACTGCTGTTCGTCGGCTTCTGGCTGGGGAACCTGTTCCGCGGGTTCGGGCCGGGAGGTCCCAGCACCGGGACCGGAATCGGAACGGGGGATGGCACCGAGCAGGTCGCGGAGGTTCGCGATCCGAACGCGCAACGGGTCGCGTTGGGAGAGCCAGCCAACATGCCGACGATCGCGGGACCGACTGACGCGTCAGTCAGTTCTGCGTCCCTCCCGGCTCCCGGCCACCCGCTGACGGTCGTCATCGATGGTGCGGGGTACGCGCTGATGGGGGCGGCGGGGGAAACGACGCCCACTTCGCTGGACGAGATCCGCAAGCTGGCGGGGGAGAAACAGGGGGACGACCAGGGGGTCCGCGTCCGGATCCTGCGGCGGAAGAACGCCCAGGCCGGCGCGAAGGCCGACTTGCTCGCGGCCTTGGAGGCGTCAGGAGTTCCGTCCGATGCGGTTCAGGAAAAGATGGGCTTTGTCGACTAGCGCGGCAGCCGCTTTGCCGCTCGTTACCCGCTAACCGATCCGTCAGCTAACGATCAAAAGACGGTCGGCGTGGTCGCGTCTCTAGAGCGGCTCCTAGCCCGTCCGTCTCCGGAGGCCACGCCATTCGGAGTCGCCTCGGACGGGCTGTTGACCCTTAGCGTGCGAAGCGATCTCCGCGTCGCGCGGGCAGCGGAAATGCAGGCGAGAGCGTGGTTTGAGATAGCAATCGCAAACATCGGACGTTACTTTTCTGTTCAAGTCAGAGGTCGTACGTATTTTTGCCTTGGCAATCGATGTTCGGACCGACCCCTCTCAGTCCTCTCCAGACGGTCTAAGCAGTCGACGCTTTCAATCCGGACCCGTTCGGGTCGTTCCCTTTGAAGCGGCGTTGCGACGGTGAGTATTGTCAGCGGGTTATGCGGGTCAAAGTGCTCCGGCATGTTGGCCCTGCAGTGGAAAGTGCAAAGTGCTCGGCGGCGGCAGACCTCTTCATGTCAAGTTTCACGTCTTTGAGGAAGGGCTGCCATGCAGCGTGGTACGATCAAGAAAATTGTCGCGGACAAGGGCTTCGGATTCATCGCGGGCGCCGAGCGGGGTAAGGACCTGTTCTTCCACGTGTCGGCCGTCAAGGAATCGGACTTTGAATCCCTGTACGAAGGCCAGAACGTCGAGTTCGAATCCGAACAGGGCCCGAAGGGAGCGCGGGCTTCGATCGTTCGGCCGGTCTAGTGGAGTGGCGGCCCGTCTGTCCTGACCGTCGACGGATGCTCGAAAACATGCCTCCCGGTGCTGAGCCGGGAGGTTTTTTATTGCGCTTGCCCGAGAGAGCTCGGCTGTCCGCGAGCGATCCGCCGTCTGCCTTCAGTGATCCGCGTTGAGTCCCGGCTGCGCAGGGGACCATGCCGCGGACGGCGGAGCCGTCGTCACGCGGGAGAGGCCGGCGGCGCACCGGCGGTAGGGGCGGGGGCCGGAGCGGCCGGCACGGGAGCGGGCATTGTCGAGTCGGGCGAGAGCGTCGCGGTCGGACCGGCGGCAATGGCGGGCGTTCGCTCCTGCGTCAGCTGGACGAGTTCCTTGTTGAAGATCTCGATCAGGGCGTGCAGGCAGGAGGCGACGATCGGCCCGATGAACACGCCCCACAGGCCCATGACCTCGAGCCCTCCGAGGACGCAGATCAGGGCCAGCAGCGGGTGGAGCTTGGTCTCGTTGTTGAGGGCGTAGGTCCGGACCACGTTGTCGAGCGTTCCAACGACGGCGATGCTCCACAGGGCCAGGCCGACCGCATTGCCCCAGCTGCCTGCGACGACCAGGCTGATGGCGCACGGAACCCAGACGAGCGATGTGCCGACGAACGGAATCAGCGCGGCCAGCGTCGCCGCGACGAGGAACAGCGCCAGGTGGGAGAACCCGAAGAACCACAGGCCGATCGTGAGGGCGATCCCCTGCGCGAGGGCCGCCAGGAAGGTCGCGGAAACGACCGCCCGGACCGCCCCGGCGAACTCTTTCAGCATGTGCCGCTGGTAGTCGGCCGGGACCGGAATCATCGTCTCGGCGGCGTTGAGCAGGGCCCGGCCGTCCGCCAGAAAGTAGTAGAGCGCGACTGAGAAGATGAACAGGCTCGTCGCCATCGAGACCGCGGTGGCGACGGCGAGCGCCGCGATGCCGGCGGTCGTGCCGGCCGCGGTGCCGAGCGCCTGTCCGGCGACGTTGAGCGAGCGGGTCCCGATTTCGGTGAGGTTGTCGCGGACCATGGCTTTCACCTGGGCCTGGACTTCTTCCGGCGTCTGCCGCCGATCAGGAGGGAGGATCTGGTTGGCGAGCCGGGTAACCCGTTCGAAGACCGTCTCCGTCTGGGCCACCGCCTCTGTGCGGATGCGGTTGAAGAAACGGGCCCACTGGTCGTCGCTGGTGACGTCCTGAGCGAAGGCGAAGAGCTGTAGCGCGGCGACGATCGTCCCGATCATCAGGGGGATCATCACGATCGAGAGGACGGTTCCCGTGGTGATGCCGGCGACGACGCGGGGATGTGTGGGCCACTTGGAGGCGAAGTAGCGGACGAGCGGCTGGGACATGATCGCCGCGATGGTGGCCAGGAAGAGTTGCAGCAGGAAGGGGGCGATGACCTGGAAGAACGTGATCCCGAGGATCACGATCAGGAACAGGAGGACGAGGAGCGAAACGATCCGGGCCATGTCGTCGGCATCCCGCAGCGTGACGTGGAGAGAAGGGTGACGTCACGATAGACGCTGCGCCCCGGTTGCCGCCAGATGGAGACGGGGGCAGTCAGGCCAGAGAGCACCGGCTCAAGCGCGGGAGCCCGCAGGAGTCAGTCGCCCGAGACGCTGATCCCCACCTCCAGAATGGTCTCGCTCGAGGCGCGCGCGGCGGGCGCCGGCCGGCCGCCGTCGGTGACGACCCAGAAGTCGGTCATCCCCTCATAGGAGCGAGTCGGCTCGTGCATCCGGTAGCGATAGGTGCGTCGTCCGTCGTGGATGGCATGGACGGTCTCGGCGAGCTCGAACAGTCTCGAGAAGTCCGCGGTCGTCTTCCCGACAAAGTCCCGCTGGTAGTCGGTCGCGAGGAGGGACTCGATCAGCTCCCGGGCTTCCGATCGTTCGACCGTCGAAAGCTCCCGCTGTGTCAGGAGCGACGCCGAAGGGGCTGGTCCGCATCCGCAGAGAATGGCCAGCGAGACAAACAGCCAGGAACGAAGCATGTCCTTCTCCTCGCGAGAGCTTCGATTCAGACGGAATGAGATTGGGGGGCCCGGCCACGTTCTGGGCGTCCGGCCACTCCGCGGCGGGACGTGCGACGCCGTCGGTCTGGCCCTCGTTCCGGCCCGACGTTGACTCAACACACAACGCGGTGCACGCGTATTCGGATCACGGCGTGCGAACATTCCGTGACGCGGTTTCTCGAACTCGCGGCGTCCCCTGCTCCGCTAGTCCCAACCGGCGGGTCCGCTCCTTTGGCAAACGTCTGATCGCTGGCACCGTTCCTCAAACGGGTGACGCCGGTGCCCGACGTCGTCCTGGACCGGAGGGCCTTCGGAGAAGGGATCGAGCAGCGGACACCACCGTGGCGAGAGTGATGGAAGACCAGCTGCGTCCGCGATGCCGTGAGACTGGCGACCCGCGCGCCGACGCGGCGACATCCAGTCCACGTTCGGGAGCGGCAGCCGCCGGGGCCTATGGTCGTCGATCGCCACCTTGAGGGCCGCCTCCCACTCGAGATCGGCGAAGCAGTGGCCCCCCACGATCGCCAGTCCCCCTTCGAAGGCGACGCTGCTCAGGAACAGCGTGGCGACGATCAGGAGCTCGAAAGTCGGAATCGCGGAGCGCATCGTCTCCCTCCTCCCGTGGCCGCGGAGCAAGCGCGAGGGGGGCCCGCCCCCCCTCGGTTTCAGTGAAAGCCCGAATTCAATCCAGAATCAGAAACCGGACGCGCTCGGTGTCCGGTTTGTCCAGTTCGCCGAATGCGTCGCCGAGCAGGAAGCCGGTCCGCAGCGGGGTCTCCCGCGGAACCGCTTCCAGATGGTCGTCGCCTACCTCGCGATCGTGCAAGACGCGTGCGTCTCCGGGGCCGACGCTCAGCAGCAGGGGCTGTCCGGCGGGGATCGAGCGCTCGCGGTCGGGGCCGGACGGGATTCCGGCTGCCTCGTTGATGTCGAACCGCAGCGGAAATCCGGCGGGATAGTAGAGGAAGTCGGTATCGGAGAAGGGATCGGACGGGACGGCGCCGCTGCCGTCTTTGACCAGGGCGTCGAGCGTGTCCGGAAACGTTCCGTGCCGCAGCGCGTGCCGCCGGAGGCGCAGGGTGATTTCCGTCCCGCGGACGCTGGCCAGATGGCACCGCGCCTGTTGCGGGAAGAAGGTCAGCAGGACGTAGCGTCCCAGCCGGGAGACGTAACGCACGTGGGACTTCACGGGGACAATCAGCGCCATTCCCCCCCACCTCAGGTCCGGCGGGAGCAGAATGGTCGTTTGCATCTTCCGGTACAGGTCGAGCGGCTCGGCCATCGCCCGCCTCATCGACGACCAGGTGGCGGCCGCGGTCCAGTACCGCTGAAACTGGTCGTCAGCCAGGCGGCCGCTCCGACTCAAGTCGATCAGCTCGCGGACCGCTTCCATTTCGCCGACCGTGATCGTCTCCATGAGTCGCCGGGTCCGTTCGATCTCACCGCTGGCGATCCCCATCGCCATCAGCGTCGTCGACAGCTGGAACTCTCCCATCGAGGAGCCGCTGATGTCCTGGCCGTCGAGGAACTGCCGCCAGCGGATATAGCGGTTCTGCAGCATCGGAAGCGGCGTCAGGATCTCGTTCTCCCCGCGGATGTCGGCGATCGCCCGCGCGAGCCGCTCGTCCGTCTGGCGGGGATCGGTGGCCCAGTCTCTCGCCATCATCAGCACGAACTGCGTCTGGTTGACGCACTGGTTCCACTCCATCCAGTTTTCGACCAGCTCCGAGTGCCGCCGGATCTCGGCCAGCATGTCGCGGATCGCGGTCCACTCCCGGTCGAGCTCGCCCGCTTCCCGCAGGGACTTCGCCGCTTCCCGGAAAGCCAGAACCATGGACAACACCGTGTGTCGCAGCGGCTCCTGGCCGGTCGTTCGCAGGGCTTGTTGCGCGTCGATCGCCAGCAGCTCCCGGAGGACCGGCGAGCGGAGGTCGATGAGCCATCCGGCCGGGAGCTTGACCCCTTCCCAGGCGATCTGGGTCGGCCGGGAGACCGCGACCGTTGCGATTCGATAGGTCCGAGCCGCGAGCAGGACGGCCACCACCGGGAGAGCGATCCACGCGGCGCGGCGGCCGAAGGCGCGCCACGAGCGGTCCTCGAGCAGCCACTGCGGACTCATGTACGCGGTCGCCGCGAGTCCGGCGGCGACGAGGGGCCAGGAGGCGAGCGGCAACGGGACGTCGCCTGCCACCAGCGTGAACTGCCAGGCGCTCACCAGGAAGCTCAGCCCCACCCCGACGGCGGCCCCCACGACCGGCTTCTGATGCCAGAAGGCGGCCAGCTGGCCCACCACGAACAGGAGCATCCAGGTCGAGGCGATGAAGTGGCGCTGGAGCACGCGGGACTCCACGCTGGGCGATTCCCCCGGCGGAGGAGGCTCAGACCCGGGCGCCTGGATGTTCTGGCGGATCTCCGCCAGAAGGTTGAGCGTCCTGCGGCCGTACGGGTCGGGCCGGCCGTTGGCGACGGCGTCGACGAGGGCGAAGAGGGCCGTCAGCGCGATCCCCGCCAGCAGCCAGGTCGCAATCTTGACCGTCCAGATCCGATACGGCGAGACACCCCGGTCGGTGAGGAAGCGGTAGGTGTGACGTCCCTGGTCGCTCCCCCCCGCCATGAACCCGCAGGCGATCGGGATGAGATAGAAGAAGAGTCCGTTGAAGGGGATTCCCCCTTCCCAGCGCATGCCGACCACGACCGTCAGGAACCCGAGCAGGGAGAACCCCAGGAGGAACGGAACGATGCTGCGGAGTTCCCGCCAGAGGAGCGCTCCCGTGGCGCGGGAGGCCGGCATTCCCCGCGCGGCGAGACGTTGCAGGAGGCCCAGCCAGCGGGACCTCCGTGCCGCGCGGCCGGCCGTCCGGTTCGAAAGCGTTTCGCTCAGCGAAAAGTTCGCGCCGGCGGCCCATCGCGCGGCGAGGCCCAGGTCGAGGCCGAGCACCGCGAGGACGATGGTCCAGTACGCGACGTCGCGCGCGCCGTCGCCGAAGAGGTTTCCGGTGACCGCGACGGTGGCGAACTCGGCGATGATCGCGAATCCGAGCGCGTTGATGACCCGGTCCAGGAGGAGCGAGAAGAGGAGCCCCCACGCGGCCGCTCCGATGAGGGATCGGGCGATGATGCCGGCGTTGGGCAGCAGCGGCCCGGTTCCGGAGCCATTGAGCGCGGCGATCGTCAGCGCCATGGCGATCCCGACCGCGAGCATCGCCAGCCCGCTGAGCACGACGTAGGTGAGCTTCCCGCCTAGCAGCGAGGCCCGGGGAATGGGAAATGTCCGCAGGAAGAGGGCAGTCTCATCCTCCCGCTCGCCGGCGAACAGGATCGCGCAGCTCGCGGCGGAATGGCAGACGCCGACGACGATGGTCACCGCCAGCATCGCCTGAACGTGATCGTTCCCGATGCGGGACTCCGACAGGAGCATGACGGAGGTGATGAGGAACTGCAGGAGCAGGATCCCGATTGTCAGGGCGAGCCAGACGTGGGACTGGGCCCGGAACTCCTTCCAGAGGACGCGGGTGAAGGTGATCATCTCAGCGCTCCTCCGTTCCGGCGTGGGCGGCGGCCGGGGCGGTCGCCTCTTCGCGGCTCTCGGCGGCGCGATGCCGCGACTCGCGGAGCAGCGTGAGGAGGATGTCTTCCAGGCTCGGGCGGCGGACTTCGTACGCGAGGTTGGCCGCCGTCATCTGCGGACCGAGAAGGTCTTCGTCGAGATCGCGGATGACCAGGATGTGTTCATGCCCGAAGGCGGCCCGGCCCAGGAGCCGCCCCGGAAGATCGGGGGGCGGGGTCTTGAGGTCGGGCATCGTGATGACGACTTCGCGGGCAGACTGCTTGAGGTCCTCGAGCCGCTCCACGCAGACGAGCTTGCCGTTGAGGAGGATGGCGACGGTGTCGGCCACCCGCTCGACCTCGTGGACCTGGTGGCTGGAGAGGAGGACCGTCCGCCCTTCGGCGGCGATGTCGATCATGCTCTCCAGGAACTCGCGGCGGACGAGCGGGTCGAGGCCGGAGGTCGGCTCGTCGAGAATCAGGAGGTCGGGGCGGTGGGCCAGCGAGAGGGCGAGCGCGACCTTGGACTTCATCCCCTTCGAGAGATTGCGGATCTTCTGCCGCTCATCGAGGCCGAAGCGGTCGACGTACTGCTGGTAGACCCGCTGGAAGCCGCTGGGGTAGAAGCCGGCGGCGAACCAGCCGATCTCCGCGACGGTCATCCACTCATAGAGGGACGGCCGCTCGGCGACGTAGCCGACCCGCTGCCGGATCTCCAGTCCGTGGGTCGCGCTCGACATCCCCAGGACTTCGGTCTTGCCGGAGTCCGCCTGCTCGAGCCCGAGCAGGATCTTGAGGGCGGTGCTCTTTCCCGCGCCGTTGGCTCCCAACAGCGCGCAGACCGAGCCGGGGGTGATCTGGAGCGAGACGTCGTCGAGGGCCTGTACGTGGCCGAAGCGCTTGGAGACGCGATCCAGCCGGACAACGGGATTCATGGGACCTCCAGAGGGACGCGCGAAATGTCCACAGATACGAGGAAATGAGTCGTTCAAGCGAAACGAAGAAGTTCCGATTCGACCAATTGCCGGATTTCTTCGGGGGTGATTTCGTTCTGCCGGGCCTCGGAGAGGACTGACCGGAGTCGGTCCCGGATGAGTTCCAGGCGTTCGGACCGGCACCGCTGCGGAGCCTCGGGGGTGACGGCCAGCCCGGTCCCGCGGATGGGGATCAGGATTCCGGCCGCCTGGAGTTCCCGGTAGGCGCGGGCGACGGTGTTGGGATTGACCGCCAGCTGGGCGGCGGCTTCCCGGACGGAGGGGATGTGTTCTCCCACCACGAGGCCGCCGTTGGCGACGGCGAACTTGATGTGGCGGACGATCTGTTCGTAGATCGGGATGCCGTTGGAGAAGTGCAGAGCGAAGTGCATGTGTGCCACCTACTGTGTTACCACGATAGTACAGTACGGCGGCGGAGAGAAATTCGCAAAGGAAATCGGCGCGGATTTTTGGATGCCTGCGAGGAGTGTCCTTGCCGGCGCGGCTCCGATAGCTCAAACCCAACGTGCCACGGCAGCCTGGGGTCAAGGGGGCCACGCCCCCTTGCCGCCGGAGGCAGTCCGGTGAGGAACCGTGGTGCACAACGGACGTCCGTTTTGTGGTACCGGCGTTGAGGACTCACCGCTCGCTTTGAAATCCCCGCGGGTTGGTAAAGGGGCATGCGGTACGTTGTCCGCGTCTGGATACGATCTCCTTCAGACATCTCTCGACGAGAGGGCCTCCGGCGGGCAAGAGGGCTTCGCCCCCCTGCACTCCCCACCAGGGGTGCCCCCTGGACCCCGGTGAGTTAACGAGTGGGGCTCAATAGTGCTTGAGCATGTTTCTGGCATGCTCCACGATCGCCTGCTGCAATGCCGGCGGCTCCAGCACCTGCGCGTGCTGACCATAGCCCAGCACCCACGACGTCACTTCGGCCAGACCGCTGACAGTCGCCTCGAACTGCAGGCTCCCATCGTCGTTCCACCGCGTCTCCTGCGTCTTATGCCACCGGACCTGCTCGACGTCGGCCGCCCGGGGAGGAAGAAAGCGAATCACGATCCGCACATCCTTGGCAGCAGTCGGGATCAGGTTCCACGCATTTCCCAGGAACCGCGCGATCGTGAAGCGGGGAGGAATGGTGAAAGGGTCCGTAGTTCCGGTCGCACTCAGGATCCGCGAGAGGTTGAAGGTGTGGACCGACCGGTGGACCGATGACCGCCCCACCAGGTACCAGGCCCGCACTCCGAAGAACATTGCATAAGGAGAAACCAGCGTCGAAATCCGCTGCCGCTCCGCAAGACTGTCGTAACCGACCCGCACCTTGGTCCGCGAACTGAGACCGTCGAACAGGACCTGGAACACCGACTCCACCGGCTCGGCCTTAACCATCGCCCCCAGGTGGATCTGGATCGTGTCGCCGATGTCCTTCAGCTCCGATCGGGCTTCCGCCGGGAGGTGCCCGAGCAGCTTCAGCGCGGCGTCGCGGGCCGGGCGGAGAAAGGGGACCCGCTTTCCGAGTTCGTCGCACGCCAGGAAGATGCCGACCGCCTCCTCCTTGTTGAGGGACGACGAGGTCGGAAACGTCCGCTCGCTCGGGATCCAGTAGCCCTGCCGGCTGTCATCGTGAGTGATGGGGAGCCCGGCGTCGGTCAGGAGCTTGATGTCGCGGAAGGTTGTGCGGACACTGCAGGAGCAGAGGTGGGCGAGTTCCGCCGCGGAGTGGCGGCGTCCGGTCTGGAGTCGCTCGACGACCTTGAACAGCCGCTGGATCTTCCGGACCTGGCCGGAGCCGCGGTTCCCCTTCGGCATCACCATGACCGCTCTCCGCTCGAGTCGCTTCGAGTTGAGGCACACTACATCAGCACGATCCCGGCGCGGCAGGCATGACCGATTTGGAGTGGACCACTCTTGTCAGCGAAGCCGCTTTGCAGCCTCGCCTTCTCAGTGGCGCCCCGGCCCTTCCCTGCACACACGCCTCGTCCGCCAGAACGGATGACGCCGTTCGGGCGGTCCTGGCAGAGCTGGCCGCGACGCGGGCGTGGTCCGCGTACGAAGGGCCGGCTCTCAGGAGACTATCCGACAGCCTCGGCCGAATCCATGAAAAGTTACCGAGTTGCCTTTGCTGCAGCGGCACGGTCGGCGTCGAACTCGGGTTGAAGGGGTTGAACGTGGGCCCCGGGGATGAAGTCATCCTCTCCGCTTACGATTTTCGTGGCAACTTCAGCAACGTCTGTCATTTGGGAGCGACCCCCGTCCTGGTCGACCTGCGGCCCGAGGATGGACAGGTCGATCCGGAGCAGATCGCCTCCGCAGTCACTGGCAAGACCCGTGCCGTCGTCGTGTCGCATCTCCACGGCGGAATTGTCGACATGCCGCGGGTCCGCGAGATCGCCGACTCGCACGGCATCGGAGTGCTCGAGGACGCCTGCCAGGCACCGGGGGCGGAGGTCGCCGGGCGTCCCGCCGGAGGGTGGGGAGACGTGGCCGTCTGGAGTTTCGGGGGCTCGAAGCTCGTGTCGGCCGGCCGGGGAGGCGCCGTGGCAAGCGCCCGGGACGACGTGCTGCAGCGGGTCCGGGTCTATTCCCGCCGCGGGAACGACGCCTACCCGCTCTCCGAACTCCAGGCCGCGGTGGTCGAGCCGCAGTGGGAGCGGCTGGCCGAAGACAATGCGCGC